>NZ_JAJEJR010000001.1:632397-948596 GCF_021390595.1 Paraburkholderia sp. HP33-1
GGGACATCTTCGTGCTTGAATGTCCCAGATGGCATCAGGACCAACCATGCAACGCATGCTAAGGGCGGCTTTTGCGTGGCATTTGCTTCGCAGGCAGGAAATAGATATAGAGAAATGGCGGCATCGCCACCCCCAAAACGCTCTCGAGATAAAAGAATGCCGGCAATAGATACAAAAATCGATTTGAAATACTGGCAAATCGTCCCGTTGATCATTTGCGTGTTTCTATTGCAGGTTGGATATACCGTTCACCTTTCAATAGCGGGTGCGTTTTTTCTTTTGATGATGATCTGCGGTATTAGAAGGCTGACCGTTCCTGCGCTGGTTCTTGGCTTGATCGGCATGGTGCTCATTCTCCTGCCAATTATTTTTTCGCCAGTAAATGATCTTGCCGACAATGCATTATACCGGTCTTTCAGAGAGGCGCTCGGATTTTTTGTCATCATTTCACTAAAGAACGTTAGATTGGTGATTGGCAACAAAACGCATCAGCGGATAAGGCGCTCGATCTGGATCATCATCGCGGGCCTTCTTTTGATAACGGCTCTCCAGGCGATCGATATATTTGCATTGCACAGCGGAAGATTTTTTATGTCTTATCGCCTTTTTCCCGGGACAATTGATCTGGAAAACTGCTGGACATTGGCTTCCTGCTGGTCGGAATTTGGCGTGTCGCGCGGTATCTCCGTGCTGATACGACCTGCCGCAACCTATGCTGAGCCTTCCTATCTGGGATTTGTTGTCTTATGCCTTGTGTTTGCCAGTCAGAAGATAAATTCCGGAAATAAGACCGCAAGAAATTGCATTATCTTCATCGCGTTGATCATCGTATTGTTGGCTCAAACAGTTTCTGGAATTATTTCGCTGGCCATACTTCTATTCGTTGTCAACTGGAGGTACTTGTCGAAAAACATCGGATTTATCATTTTTGGAGCTGTCTTCCTGTTGGCTTCGGCGCTACTGCTGAGTGGCAGATTCGAAGCGTTGCTAGGTGGCTCAGATGAGTCGGGGCTCATTCGGTTGGTATATCCGCTACAGGTAGTAGGGGAGGTGTTTTCCAGAGGGTATATATTTGGCGTTCCTATGGATTATGTTCCGCTTGTTTTAAAGGATGTGGGGGCGCAGGGATTGCATACTGCCAGCGATAATGCACTTATCAATATGTTTATACTGTATGGTGTAAGTGGGTTTGCGATTTTGGCAATCCTTTTTTTAAAGATGGACTTCGCGGAAATTGTGTTCCTGTTGCTTACCATGCAATTTAACGGCGGAATATTCAGCTACGAAAAGGTCGCAATGATTTCGTTGGCTTTGCTTCTCTATCGCGCACACTTTCAAAGCAGAGGCGCTTCCGAATCGGCGACCGTGGGCAGCACCCTACATCACTCTGGAGGAACTCCGGTCGATGAAATCCCAGGCAAAATCGCCCGGCCGACCATGCCAACTCCAGGAACCACGTGAAGTGACTTACTCGATGCAACAGGAGGACGTGTTGTACAACGGACGGGTGCCGAACGCATTGAAATTATTGAGCATCTTGCTCGCAACCGCCGCGATGATTTTGTGCTCTGGGCACGCGAATGCCATTACGTTTTATGTTGCGCCTGATGGAAGTAATAGGGCATCTGGTTTGTCATTTGAGCGCAACGGTGCCGACGGGCCGCTGGCGGACATTGGATCGGCGATAACGCGCGCAATTGAATACCGGCAGAAGCATAAGTCGTCGCTTACGCCCGTCGCCATCGCCGTTGCGGACGGCGTCTACCGCGTCTCCGAGCCGATTGTGCTCCCCGCTGGCGCATCCGGTTCGGCGAATGCGCCGCTGCGAATTTATGCAATGAATCCGGGGGCGGTATGGATAAGCGGGGGCAAAGCGCTCACCGGATTTCGGCCACTCCGGGCCGGCGAAGCGAATGAGTTGCCCGGCACTTCGAGGTCCGCGGTTCGCGTCTATGATTTTTCTCGCAACGGGCCTGTGTTGCACGGCTTGCAGCCCCACGGCTGGGGCGAAGAGCCGTCGGTTGCAAACACTGAACTTTATTTTGGCGACAAGCGAATGCCGATGGCGCGCTGGCCACAGACTGGCTTTGCTCGTATCGAAGCGGTAAGAGGCGATACTGGCCGACAATTTGTGTCCGAGCAGCCTCTTCCGACAGGCTCTATTCTGGGGAAAGATTCATGGGCTGTCGGCTATTGGTACTACGACTGGGCGATGGAAGTGCTACCCGTCAGCGCACTGAACGGCCGCCAGAATGATTTCGAATTGGGTGGCACTCCAAATTTCTCCACTCGTGCGGGGCAACGTTTTTTTCTAATAAACGTCCTGTCGCAGCTAGCATCGTCAGGTGAATGGGTCCTGGACGCAACGAACCAACGGATCTACTTTTGGCCGCCATCGAGCGATCTGTCGCAAACCGAAATATCTGATGCGGAATCACTGGTCAGGGTCGAGGGAGCGAGCCACATCGAATTGGATGGCTTGAATTTCAAACTGGCACGGGGTCCTGCAATCGTCATTCGCGACTCCCAGAATGTGCGAGTAAATCACGCCGAAATCCGGGGCATTGGAGGGCGGGCAATCGATGCGGTGGGCAAGGAAATCGAAATTTCAAACTGCCGGATTCATGATGTTGGAGATGGCGGTGTGTATATTGGGGGTGGCGATCGAAAAACACTAGCGCCGGGCGGCTCCGTAGTAAAAAACAACGAAATATACGATTTCAATCGATGGAACTATACATATCGCCCAGCAATAAGCCTATGGGGAGTTGGTAATATTGCAGAAAACAATATCATCCACGATGCCCCGCACCTGGCAATCAAGATCAGCGGCAATGACAATATTGTTAGATTCAATGAAATCTACAATGTTGTGGAAGATACCAGTGATGCCGGCGTGATATATCTCGGGCGTGATTGGACGCAGCGCGGTAACGTCATAAGCGACAATTATATTCACAATATTGGCAAGCAATCGAAAGACGCCCGAGGCGTCTACCTGGATGATCAGGTGAGTGGCACGATCGTTGAAAGGAACGTCTTCTATAAAGTGCCGAAGGCCGTGTATGTGGGAGGCGGGAGAGACAACGTCGTCGTCGGAAACCTGTTTGTCGATAGCGCACCTCCAATAAGCATCGATGACCGCGGCGTTTCGTGGCAGGCAGACTGGGTTCGCGATCCGGGCGGCCCGTTTCGAAAGGCGTTGAATGCGGTTCCTTATCAGGGATTCGCATATGCGAAATATCCGCATCTCAGCACAATTCTGATGGACAATGTCGGAGCACCAAAATATAACATTGTGAGCAGCAATTTGATGATTAGAAGCGGCTGCGTAAATCTGTCAGGCGATGGTTTTAGGAATGGCGATTTCTCCCTCCGGTCGACCGATAACGTCTGTCTCCCAGAGGCCGATGTGTTTCTATTTTCAAATAGAATACCTAAAATCGAAGATTTCGAGTTGCCGGCGACATTTCGTTCGCGACCGTCCGGTTTTGTTGGAGCGTCTGCGAGACGCGTTGGTCCGCAGGCGGAGTACGGTCAACCATGACTGGCAGGTAAAATAGTTCTGTCGTATTAAGCGGTTCTGTCGCGGTAGGGAACTCTGGACGATTCCATGCGAACACTCTCCTGGTGCGGATACGGCGACACGCTAATCCACGCCGCCGGACCGGGTGGGATCAGAACTGGAAGTAGATGAAATCCACCCGGCCGAACACGCCGAATAACACAATGTAGTACATCAGCGCGACGCCCCCCACAACCGGCAGATATAGGCGCACGCGTAGGCGGTGCAGCCGTTCGAGCCGGTTGCTGATGTGGAAATCCACCACCAGCAAGATCAACAGGTTCACCACTAGAAGCAGCATTTCGAAGCTGGCCAGGTTAAGCATTTTGAACGTGCCGTAGTCCAGCGGCCCAAAGTGACGCATGGTGGCGAAGAGAGCCATTGCGTTGTCCAGGCTGCCGGCACGAAAGAACACCCAGCCCGCCAGCACGATCGCCGACGTCCACACCCAGCCCAGGACCGAGCGCCAACGCGCATGCTCCGCTTCGGCCTCGCCCACGATATTGCGCCAGAATCGCTCGACCGCAAGGCCCACGCCATGCATCGCGCCCCAGATGATAAAGCTCCACGCTGCGCCATGCCACACGCCGCTCAAGACGAAGACGATGACAGTGTTGCGGATGGCCCGTCCCTCGCCCCCACGTGACCCGCCAAGCGGAATGTACAGATAATCGCGGAACCAGGACGACAACGAGATATGCCAGCGGCGCCAGAACTCAGTCAGACTGGTCGAGAAATAAGGCTGGCGGAAGTTGACCATAAGGTCAAAATCCATCAGCCGCGCCACGCCCCGGGCGATATCCGAATAGCCCGAGAAGTCACAGTAGATCTGGAAAGCAAACATAACTGTCGCGAGCAGCGTATAGGACCCGTTGAAGCTGCTGGGGTGACCGTAGATGCCAGCCACCACCGGCGCCAACGTGTCGGCGATGCACATTTTCTTGAACAGGCCATAGCCAATCAGCCACAGCCCCGAGAGGTTTTCCCGGCGCGGCAGATGCACCTTGCGGAACTGGGGCAGCATGTGCCCGGCCCGCTCTATCGGGCCCGCCACCAGCTGGGGGAAGAAAGCGACATATTGCGCATAAGTAAGGAAGTTGCGTTCGGCGGCCACGCCCCGGTTATAGACATCCAACGTGTAGCCGATCGACTGGAAGGTGTAAAACGAGATGCCCACCGGCAGCACCAGGTTCAGCGCATATTGCGGCAGGCTGTAGCCGAAATACCCGGCCGCGGCGACCATGTTTGATATCGCGAAATCGAGGTACTTGACCGTGGCAAGGATGCCCAGGTTGATCGTCAGCGCGGTGACCATTGCCGCGCGCCGCACCACCGTCCGCTCGGACCCGCTCATCACCAGCGCGGTGGTGTAATCGACGATAGTGGTAAAGGCCAGTAACAGCGCGAAGGCAGGGCGCCAGCCCATGTAGAAGATATAGCTGGCCACCAGCAACAACACTGGTTGAGTACGGCGCGGCAGCACGAAGAAGGAAGCCAGAAAGATGCCGAAAAATGCGAGAAACTCGAAGGAATTGAATAGCATCAGTCAAAAGCTCCGGTTGCTCGGACTAGCTGCGCGAGATCTTTTGTGTAAAGCACCGAACCGGCCGGGTTGAGGTGGACTGGATCGGCGAAACTGGGCGCCGGATAGACATAGCAATCAGGCCCAATGCCCACTACATACGGATCGCGGCTGATCACTTTCACTCGCCGGGCGTCGGCCGGTGGGGGGGGCGCAAACTCGCCCATGCGCATGTTCACCGGCACGTAAACGATCCTGAAGTCATACTGTCGCGCCAGCGCAAATAATTCGTCGTGCACCAGCGAGCTGTCGACCAGTCGGCGCCGATAGAGTTCGTTCGGCGAGTCGGTCGCCAACCGGTAGCCGGCCGGCAGCTGATCATCGGGGTAATGACTCTGCGACTTGATGAAGTACCAGCCGCGATCGCGCAACATCTGGTCGACCTCGCCGCGGGCATGGCGGTATTCGGCGGTCAAATTGAGATGCGACTGAAAGACGAACAGCGCCAGATTGCGCAGGAATTGGCGGAACGGGGCGATATCGTTGACCAATGCCGCATCATTAGTCAGGCGCGCGAACAAACTGGGCGGCTGCTGCAGCGCATCCCACGGCTCAGTCAGCACGACGTGGGTCGGCCGGTTGCCCCCCGCCAGCGCCGCCTTGAGCACAGGCAAGAAGCGAGCATCACCCGGAAGTGCCAAATTAACGCTGCGCACCTGCGGCCCCATCAGGGAATCGAACAGCGCGGGGCGAAAACCAGCCATCGTCCTGCTATTGCCGAAGACCAGCACGCGCGTTTTGTCGCCGGGCTCGAACAGATCTTGGCGGATTAACTGTTCGAACTTGGCTGCGTAAATCAAGTCGGAACCCGGACGAACGAAAGGCACCGCGCGCCAACCGGCCCACAGCCCCAGCCAGATCAGAGCCGAAAGCGTTAGGAATAGCGCCAACTCGATGGTCAGCACACCTTTCCCATTCGCGTCATCATTTGAGCGCGTCAGCTCCGCCGGGGGGGCCGTTGCGGCCCGCACTGGATTCACACCCATCGTGCAGCTCCGTAATTAAGCCTGGTCCAGAATCAAATTTGCCGCCAACTGACCTGGCGGAATTCTTTTCAAGTTTTTGTCCGATCCTGTATGGACAATGTCGGCAAGTGTTCACGAAAAAATGATCTGGAATTGAGTGCCACCGCACGCACCGATCCAAGAATCCGCTGTTGATGGGTTTGGTCTTTGCTTTGGCGCAGCCCCCTGAATCAACGGACCAGTCGCCCACTCAAAATAGCGGGTGAGCATACGACTGTGTTTAGACGCTATGTGGGAGGGCCGCGGCAGTAAGCCCGACTGGAGTAAAACGGGATTTGCACACTCGTTTTCTCCGAAGGAGCACGCCCTGACGCGCAGGTTCTCCGACCTGCGCACGTTCCGGTTCGTTGGCCGGCGTGACATGCACGGCAAGCAACCGCCCCAAGGTCTGCTGGTAAACCATTTCCCTCGGCGGGAAGTCATTGGGCAACAAACGCCACGGTGTGCACCCGCGCGTTCGATTCAGCGCAGCGCGTTGAACATCTCGGGCAGCTCGTAGCGGCGCTGCGGTGCGTCCTTGTTCATCAAGATCAGGTATGGAGCGGCAAAGTACCACTCTTCATTCGATACCTCCGTCGGGTATGGCCTGCATTTTTTTTCGCCGGGATACCAGGTCTAACTCAAAGTTCCTGACAGCCTATAAATGGGGAACATGCATGGCAGGGTAAGCACAGATATTTAATCTGATGGAAATGATTCGTACTGCATTTAAAACTTGGCACTACCCGCTGCATGATGGCCGAAACCGACGGTGTGATGCGCCTCCGAGATCACGCGTGCGCCGCTATCCTCATCGTAATGACAGCGTTGCGCGGCGAAGCATTTACAGACCTTCACATCTCAAACCGGGGAAGAACATGCAAATGCTCGATGTGTTAACTTATTTTGCCCATACCTTGCGTGCGGGAGAGCGCACTGCGGTTGCCGCTATTCTCTGCGTTGCAATCGAGATAATGCTACCGTTGGGCAAGGTGTCGTTTGCATCACGGGCGCGCGGAATTATGTTTCACATCTGTTATCTGTTTATCGGTGGGATTTTCTTCGAAGGATATCAGTCTCTAATCGCCGCACTGCATATCCGGCCGCTTTTCTCAATATCGCTCGACGGCGTATTGAATTCGCCACAGCCTGTCTGGCGCGCCGCCGGCATCGCCCTTGCTTTCGCCGCGGCCATAGTAATGGGCGATTTCCTGTACTACTGGTTCCATCGCGCGCAGCATACCTTCGGCTTTCTATGGCGGTTCCATCAGGTCCACCATTCGATTCGCGAGATGAATGTATGGAACTCCAATATGCATGTATCGGAGGAGTTGCTCCGCCCTCTCGTTGTTACGCTTCCAATGGCGCTACTCATCGACTTCCATCCCCCTTTTCTGTGGTCAGTGGTTGGCATGGTGATACTCATTCAGGGCACCTTTGAGCACGCGGACACACGCATCAGCTTTGGCCCGCTTTCCTATCTGTTTGCGGACAATCGATTTCATCGAATTCATCATTCAGTCGAGTTGCGCCATTACAACCGCAATTTCGCTGCGGTCGTGACTCTATGGGACGTTTTGTTTGGAACCGCACATTTCCCGAAGAAAGGCGAATGGCCGGAGGTCGGTCTTGACTACACTAATGAGCCTAACGGTCTGATCCAATATCTGTTAATGCCATTTACCGTCAGCCTACCCGTCCCCGCTGCAAAAGACCCATCCCCAGGGAGTACGGAGTGATGTCCTCACTTGCGACGACACTCGGATCGCGGCTTGCCGATGCGAAAAACAGGCCGTCCGGTTTCGACTACATGCGTCTCGTGCTCGCTGTCTTGGTGGTCGCGAGCCACACCATTAACGTCTGTTATGGTCACAAGATCACTCTAGCGGTATGGTCCGGGCCAGCACGAGCACCACTCGCGCTAATTTTGCCAATGTTCTTCGCTCTGAGCGGCTTCCTGGTCGCAGGCAGCTTCGAACGGTGCCGCACGATCGTGTCCTTCTGCGGGCTGCGGGTACTGCGGTTGCTCCCCGCATTAGCAGTAGACACGCTGATCGCCGCATTGCTGATCGGCCCGTTCTTTACAACGCTTCCACTTCATCAGTATTTCACTGATCCCGGGTTCAGGGCGTACTTCCTGAACATGCTCGGAGACGTCCATTTCGCGCTGCCTGGCATGTTCGCCAGCAATCCGTGGCCCGATGCAATCAATCAGCAATTGTGGACGTTACCGTACGAACTAGCCTGTTATGTCGCATTGACTATCGCCTCGTATGCCGGCATGGCGCAACGACCGCACCTTCTGCTCGCCGCGTCGATTGGTGCGAACGTGTTGCTCGTTGCGCTTGCGAACCGCCACGGTGGTGTGCCTGCAGTGACCGTACACGGACCGATGCTTGTCCTCTGTTTCTTCTATGGCGTTTGCGCATACCAGTTTCGTGACCGGATCGTCTGGAGTTCATGGCTCGGTGTGCTATCTGGCGTCGTCGCGGTGATTTGCCTATCCGTTCGCGGCGCGGATTACTTCGCAGCGCTGCCCGCCACCTATCTGACAGTCTTTCTCGGACTCACGGAGCCGAGACGCCATCGTTTTGTCGCAAGCGGTGACTACTCATACGGCATCTTTCTTTACGGTTTCCCGATACAGCAAACCGTGGCCGCGTTGCTTGGCCCGGCCGCGCTCACCTGGTACATACATTTTCCGATTTCGCTCACGCTCACACTCCTCTTTGCGATGATGTCGTGGCATGGCGTCGAAAAGCGTGCCCTGAAACTGCGCGGCTTGCTGAACCGTATCGAAGATGGTGCGTTGCACATTGCCGCCGCCGTGCCAGGGGGGCGATATCTCGTACCGGCGCTTGCCGTCCGGATCGCGAAGTCGCCGACCTTCGAATGATCGTCGGAGGGCGAGCAGATTGATTTATTCGTGAGCTTTGAAATGAAGTAGTGATGCTTTCTGCGAAAGTCGCCAGGTTGGCGGAGGCATTTTAATAGTTTGGAGTTTCCAACTGTCGGCGTAGATTTCCCGACGACTGCATTTTCTGCAGCTTTTGGTGCGGCCGGACTCGCATGTTTGTACGGAGGCTGGATACGCTGGAGACGTGACCGGATGGAGACCCGGGTGAACGGCTACTGGCATCCTGCGATCCGCGAATTCGTTGTTGTTCAGATTGGTATGTAAGGTTTCGCATCACCGGCCCGTTGTTGCGACGGAACTCCAAGATCTAATCGTCGAGGCCAAACTTGAAAATATTCGCTGACGAAAATGTCCCCAATGGCCTTCAGGCCAGCATAGTAAAGTCCGCGGCCGCGCCGGTACGACTGCTTGGCGGGTCCACCGGGCAATCGATCTTTCGTGAACCATGGTGGCTCGATATTGCGACCGGTGGCCATTGGAGCATGGCCAAGGTTCAGCGCGGTAACCAGTTGCTGGGACAGTTGCCTTACTACTCCACTCGCATGGGCGGATGGGAGATTTCTCGACTGCCGCCGCTCACGCGCACGCTCGGCCCTGTCATCAAACCCATGGGCCTTGATCCCGCCCGTGAGCAGCACCATCGCCAGGTGGTCACCTCGGAACTCATCGAACAGTTGCCGCATTTCGACTGCTTCTACCAGTTGTTCGACTCGCGTGTCGACGATGCGCTTGCTTTTTCACTGCGCGGTTTCACGGTATCCGCGCACTATACGTTTCAGATCTCGCCAGAGGGCACGGCCGACGAGGCCTGGGCGCGGCTGCATGGCAAAACGCGTAACGTCATCCGCACCGCGGGCAAGAAGCTGACCGTCGCGCCGGTCGCCACGCCAGGTGAATTCATGGAGTTCTATGAAGCGAATCTGTCCGAACGCGCGCGCACGAACGCCTACGGAAGCAGCTTGATGTTCGAACTCGTCAGCGCGTTCGTTGAACGAAATGCCGGGCAACTGCTAGGCGCGTACGGCCCAGGAGGCCGGCTCGTCGCCGCCATCGGTCTCGTCTGGGACCAGAATGCGATGTACTACCTGCTGTCATCGCGCACAGCGGAGGCGCATTGTGGTGCGATCAGCTTGCTGATCTGGACGGCGATTCAGCGGGCGCTGGAACGCAAACTGACGTTCGATTTTGACGGGTTCGCGAGCGCTGGCACATACAGATTTCTGCAAGGATTTGGCGGTACGCTCAGGCAGCGTCTCAGTGTCGAACGCATGAGTACGATGTATTCGATAGTGCGAACGCTCAAGCGCCGGATCGTTCCCAACTCGGGTACGGTGTTTTCTCACACCCTCTGACAGGCAATTCATTCCAGGTAGTGTTCGATTACGAACGGTGCGACACGAAGCAGTCATATACGCTATTGTTTGACGACCCTTCGAACAGCATCGATTGAAGATGCGGGTAATTTGCCGACAGGAAAAATCGGCGCATCCGGCGCACGAGTGCGACGGCCGCGTCGCCGTCGAGCGAGTGGTGCACGCCCAAATGGTACGACCACACAGGATAATTTTCAGCCCTGCTGGCGTAGCAAAAATTCTTTCCCGATACCATGCAAAGGCAACCACATTTGATATGTGCGGTTAAGTACCGTCAACGGGCACGCGCACTTGTAGAGTTGCCGCAATACCTTGCAGCGGAGAAGAAATCCAATGGCCTTCGATCCTACTTTGCTTTACCGAGGCAACAAGGACGCGGGACAGCTTCGTCTGTCCGACTATACCGGTGTGCTGAAAGTGCACTGGCGGCTCATCATGTCCGTCGCGCTCGCGGTCTTCGCGCTCGGTGCGCTTTACGCGTTACTGGCACCGCCCACCTATCGCGCTGACGCGCTGATCCAGGTCGACAATCAAAACCCCAACACCGACCCTGCGTTCAATCAGCTCGCCGCGATCTTCAATGTCAGGACTACTTCGGACACGGAGATGGAGGTGCTCGGCGCACGGCTCGTGATCGGCGAGGCGGTGCGTAAGCTGCATCTCGACATCGAAGCGAAGCCCCGACGTTTTCCGTTGCTGGGCGGATTGATCGCACGTTTTGCGGACGACGGCCAGCCGGGCACGTCGCTCCCTGGTCTCAGGAGCTTTGCGTGGGGTGGCGAACGTATCGACGTTTCGCGTTTCGATATTCCGTCAGCGTTCTACGACAAGCGCTTCGTTGTCACCGCTATGGACGATGGCCGATTTGAACTCACCGACCCGAAGGGTGACGTGGTCGCGAACGGCGTGGTAGGTACAGTAGTTACGGGGACTACGACAAAGGGTCCGGTGACGCTCCTGATTGACAGGCTCGTTTCGAGCCCGGGTACCGAATTTACGCTGACGCGCTCGCCCTTGCTTGAAACTATCACCGACTTCCAGAACAAGCTGACCGTCGCGGAGCGAGTGAAGCAATCCGGCATGATAGGCATTGCGCTAGAGGGCCCCGAGCCCCAGAAAACGACTGACACGGTCAATACTGTCGCACGTGAGTACGTCAATCAAAACAACGCACGCAAGGAATCAGATGCTGAGCGCTCGCTTGCGCTCTTCGACCAGCAACTGCCGCGTCTGCGCGCCGAAGTGGACGACGCGGAGCAGCGCTACAACGCATTCCGCGAAGAGCATGGCGCGGTCAATCTCGATGAGGAGAGCCGCCTTCTGCTACAGCAGGCGGTCGACCTCGACACCAAACTCACGGACTTGAAGCAGCAGAGCTCGGATCTGGCGCAGCGCTTCAACGGTGCGCATCCCGCAGTCGCGTCGATCGACGCGCAGATCGCCGACCTTCAACATCGCCGGGACGCATTGAGCCGGCAAGTGGCGGGGCTGCCTGCTCTCGAGCAAACCTTGATGCGTCTGCAAAGGGAAGTGCGCGTCAATACGGGCCTGTATACGAATCTGTTGAATCGTGCTCAGGAGTTGCGGGTCGCCAAGGCTGCGCAGGCATTGAACGTACGTGTCGTGGATTACGCACTGCCGCCCGATCGGCCGGCGAAGCCGAAGGTACCGCTCGTGCTGGCCCTTTCCGCTGTGTTCGGCCTGCTGCTCGGCACGATATGCGCGTTCGCGCGACAAGCTAACTCAAGCGGAACAGAAAGCAGCTACGACATCGTGACAGTGACGGGCGTGCCGGTGTCAGCCGTCGTGATGCGCAGCAACATGCAAGCCCAGTTGCAGAAGGACGCCCGACGCACGCAAGGCGGCCCCCCGCTTCTTGCGGTACGTGCTCCTAAAGACATGGCCGTCGAAGGCATACGCAATCTGCGGACGATGCTGCAATTTGCAGACGTATCGACAACCAATCCCGTTATCGCGCTGACGGGCCCGCATTCGGAAGTGGGCAAGTCATTCCTTGCTTCCAACCTTGCCGCTGTGATGGCGACGGACGGTAAGCGCGTCGCCATTGTCGACGCCGACATGCGCCGTGGAGATGTTCACCGCTTCTTTGGTGCACACGCAAGCCCGGGACTTGCCGAAGTTCTCGAAGGTGACGTCGCCGTGGAAGACGCGTTGATCCGCAACGTCGCCCCCGATGTGGACTTGCTGCCCTGCGGCTCCTATCCTTCCAAACCTGCCGATCTGCTGCACTCGGCGCGCTTTGCTGCCTTGATAGAGCAGCTCTCGCTGCGGTACGACAGGGTGATCATCGATACGCCTCCCATTCTTGCCGTGACCGATGCGATGCTCGTTTGCAAGCACGCCGGTACGATCCTGATGGTGGTGCGCCACGGCAAGGAGTCGCTTGAGGACATCAGTGAATCGGTAGGCCGGTTGCGCGTAGCTGGCATGGTGCCAAGCGGAATTCTTTTCAACGACATACCGCCTCACAGTAAAAGCTATACATCGTACTATGGCCACCCGTAGGCAAGCCTGGGTCGTACGATAAAGACTGCGGACATCGTCATGTCTGCCTGGGGTTCCAAGTTCGCCGAAGCCATATGAAGACATTTCGCCTTCTCCAAGGACTCAGGTTTTCGCTCGCACGCATGCCTATTCTTTCCGGTGTCGCGGCGAACTCCTACAATCAGGTCGTCACTGCAGTCATACAGCTCGCGTCGCTGCCTTTCTTCCTGCATTTCTGGGGCGCGGAGCGCTATGGCCGATGGTTGATGATCGCTGCGATTCCGGCCTATTTCCAGATGTCCGACATTGGCCTCAGCGCAGTTGCGATGACCAAGACCTGCATAGCTTGGGCCAGAGGAGACCTCGATGCAGCCAAGGTGACGTTTCGAAGCGCGCTGCTCGGCGTCACCCTGTTCGCGCTCGCCGGCGTCATCCTCACCGCCCTTGGGTGCGTCTTCTTCTCTCCAGCCGACAAGGAGGCCGGGGGCGCGTTGGTGCTGCTCATTGCAAGCGCGCTGCTGAGCACATACTCGAGTCTGTATGACGCATGCTTCAGGATTATCGACCGCTACGCATACGGCACGTTCCTCCAGTCTTCGATCAGGCTCGGCGAATGGGCTGCGGGACTTGCTGCGCTCGCTTTTGGCGCGAATTTCTTCGGCGTAGCGTTGGCCATGTTTGTCACGCGCCTCATCTGTCAGACGGCGCTCACGCTCTACGCGCACAGACTCGTGCCGCAACTCGGCATTAGCTTTGCCGGGGCGTCGTTCACAGAGATACGAGCACTTTTGCCTCTAGGCTTCGCCTATCTTGGCTTTACGCTCGGCTCAGCCCTCGGTGTTCAGGGCCTGACTCTGCTCGTCGGGAACGTGCTCGGCGCGCCGGCGCTTGTGGTCTTCTCCACCTACCGGACTCTGTCGCGCACGGTGACGCAACTGATCAACGTGGTTGGCCATTCAATCTGGCCGCGATTTTCGATGTTGTACGGACTTGGTCAAACCGAGGTCGCAGAGCGCCTCAGGGTACGGACCGAACAGGCGCTGATCGCGCTGTCCGTGCTCTGCCTCACCGGGATCGCGCTGGCGGGACGACCTATCATCGCTTTTTGGGGGCGCGGCGGACTCAGTTACGAGCCGCAAGTGCTGTTGCCGCTTCTCGCCGCAACCGCATTGACCGCTGTTTATCAGGTCAAGCTTATCGCGCTCATTGCGACGAATCGCCATATTGGCGTATCGCTGCGCTTTTGCATTGTCAGCGCGGTCGCCCTGGTGATGGCTCGAGTGCTCGTGCCGAGTCTCGGCATCGCGGCACCGATAGCCGCAGTCGTCGGCATCGAACTCGCGATGGTCGTCGTCGTCAATATTGCCTTCTCAGCAGCAAACGAGCCGCCGCGCGCGAGCGAACCGCTTGCGTCGCGGTAGTGGGCGAACGGCAAACGAATGAGGCATCCATGACACGCGGTAGCCGGTTCGGTCAGTCGCACATGTGCGCGCACGCGGCAGGGTGCTGATACTTGTCACTCTGACGACGCTATTCATCCCGTCCTGCGGCGTCTGCGACAAATTCGGACAAAACGAAGCGCATGTCTATATTGCAGATTATTGAGGAGAGATATTGACGAGAAGTTGATCTGAAATAGCCGAGCCGCGGGGTTCACATTTTTCCGCCGGTTGCAGGTGTGCTAGTTGGCAGGCAGCTTTCCCTGGCGCCGAGTCGCTTCGAACTGCCAGGAAAACATCGACTAGCGGAATGTGAATCCGCTTTACGATAGTTATCGAAATCGTCTATTGAGGAGAATCGCCGATGTTTGTCATCATCGCCCCGTACAGCGTCGAGCACGGTTCAGAATACGGCAACCCCGCGGCGAAAACCAAGATAGGTTTTTTCCTGTCGCTCCTCGCGCGACTGGAGCGAAAAATCGTGCTAGTGAACACGTTGCACGCCAAGGAGGTCTGGCAGAAGCGTGAAGAGTATACCTGTCGCGTTGGGGACGCCTCAGTACGTGAGATCGTTTTGCGGCAGTATCCGGTGCGGCCAATCGGCAAGCTCCTGAACCTGTTCGAGGTGGGTGCGGTAGCAAGGGAAATCGCGCAGGAGGGGGAACCCACGCTCATCTGGGCATACAACGGGTACGCGTTCGAAGCACTGCTCGCGCGCGCGCTGAAGCGGCGCTTCAACGTACCTTTCGTATTCGAGTACGAAGACGCGTCGATGGCGCGGCGCAAATGGCATCCGAAGACCTGGGTCGATTTTCTCGCCTCGCGCTATTTACTGCCGGAGCCCGATCTTTGCCTGGCCGTCAACCGTTCGCTTCTGAAGCGGGAGCGCCGCCGCAGTGGCTGCGATGCTCAACTGTGCCCCGGCGTCGTGTCGGCGGGGCTTATCGAAGCCTGCATCAAGCGGCCAGCGTTCTCTGAGGAACGAAGGCACAAGGTCGTGGTTGGCTATTTCGGCACGCTCCATCCCGAGAAGGGCGCTGATTGGTTGCCGGAGCTGGTCGAGCGTCTCGGAGATAACTTCGTCTTCCATGTGTCGGGAAGAGGACCACTTGCCGAAGAGTTCGAAGCGCTTAGCGCTCGCCGTCCTAATTTTTTCTTTCACGGATACGTCGACCAGGATACGGTCTATGAACTGATGGCGAGTTGCGACGTCCTGCTGAATCCTCATCAGTCGATCGAGGCTTTGGGCGGCGGCCTATTTCCATTCAAAGTGATTGAGTATGTCGCTACGGGACGATTGGTCGTCTCGACCGCGTTGCCGGATGCGAATCTGGCGACCGCATTTAAATCCATCGTTTTCGTCGAGCACGACATTGCATCGTTCGTCTCCGTGTTGAATGTGGCAAGGCAAATCTATGAACATAGACGCGCGCGAATCGAAATCGCGGTGGCGGATGTTCGGCGCCGATTTGGTGAGCAGGGGCTCCTGGAGGCACTCTCCGAGGTTATCGTCGGGTCCCGCGATGTCGAAACCGGCCAGATTGATGCAGGCGAGCTCGAACTGATTGAGGCGCAACGCAACGCGGAACTGCTTCAGAAGCAACCTCTTAACCCAAAAAACGCTAACAGAACGGACGCTGAAGTCTTCGCCAGCAGATGATGCGGCCGGCGATGTTCATGAATGCGTCGTGTATGGCCGGAGGGGTTCGAGCTAGACGTGGGGGCGCCTGAGGTGCAGCCACGCGTCGCATCGGACCGAGGAGACAAATAATGAGAAACACGCCGATCGAAGCTGGTTTGAGTCGTCACATTGCCGCCCGTCCCGGCACAGGCACATTCTCTCGCGAAGTCCGCGTGTGCCGCTCGCCGGCGGAGTTCGCGCGCCTGCGTCCGGCGTGGGAGACACTCGACGCCGCATACCGGCCTGGCCTCGATTTCACGTTCGCCGAAGTTGCGGCTGATCACGCATTCGCGCGTGGCGACACGGTCAGCGTCGTGCTAGTGTCGGACGGCGCGGCGCTCGTCGCCCTCTGGCCGCTGATGATCGCGCGCCGTGGCGGATGTCGCGTCGCACGCACGCTCGGCTGCGGAAACGACGAGGAGTACGGCGGCCCGCTCCTTGCCGATCCTGCCGATGCACGCCTCTACGCCGCCGCGCTCGACGCGTTGCGCCGCGTCGAAGCCGACGTGCTGGAGCTGCGTATGCTCGACCGCGAGGCCCCGCTCGCTGCGGCACTGGCCCATATACCTCAGTCGTGGGTGATGGGCGCGATACCGGCACGCTGGCGCCGCCTGGACGGCTACTCGATCGCGCTCTCCAGTTTCGCAACCTACGACGCCTTTCTCGCCACGAGGACCGAGTCGCTGCGTGGGCCCCTGCGCCGTCGTGCGAAGCGCCTCGCCGAGCGTGGTGAAGTGGAGTATGGCTGGTGCCAAAGTGCCGACGACGCCCGCGAGGTGCTGACGTGGCTCTTTGCGAACAAGCGCCGCTGGGCACTCGCTCGCGGGCTCCACACGGCGTATCTGATGGACGATCAATTGCGCGATTTCTTTATCGACCTCGCGGGACGGATCGATCTCGTGGCAACACCGCTGGTTTTCTTCGTGAAACTGAACGGCTCACCCGTGGCGGCAGCGGTCAATATCGTCGGGCCGCGCACCATCGAGTACTACATCACCACCTACGACGAAGCGTATGCCGCGTTCTCTGTCGGCAACCTTCTCATCGACCGCATCGTGCGATGGGCGCACGCAAGCGGCCGCGATTTCGACTTCCGGCCGTACTTTTCCATCTACAAGGAACGTTGGTCCAATCGTGAGACCTGGCACGAGCACCACTTCGTCATGCTCACGTTGCGCGGCCGGCTCGCCGAAGTGCCTCTTGCAGTGGAGCAGATCCGGCGCATCGTTCGCAAGGTCCGCGAGGTCGCCGTCGACCGGCTGCGCGCGAAGGTGCTGGGCCTGGGTGCGATGCCACAGGCGCCAGACGGCACGTCGAAGGACGCATGAGAGACAGCGAAGCAGGCCCCGCGCCAGGGCCTGCTGACTACGCGCGCCGACCAACGACAAGTCACTGCGCCGCGGACAGGTTGCCGACCTTCGCGTGGCGCAGATACAGCACGGTAGACAGCACGACCGCCGCGGCTGCCGCAATCGCGGCAAACAGGAACACCGAGCCATAACCGAATTCGCCGGCGATATACCCCGCCAACGGCCCGGTAATGGCGAGCGACAGATCCAGAAACACCGAGTACGCGGACAACGCCGCGCCCCGGCTCGCCGGCGGCACGAGCCCGACCGCCTCGACGCCGAGCGCTGGAAACACCAGCGCGAAGCCGAAGCCGGTCAGCGCGGCGCCCGCCAGCGCGATATGCGGCTCGGGCGCGAGCCACAGCATCAACAGACCCGCGCATTCGAACGAGAACGACGCGATCGCGACACGAAAGCCGCCGTAAGTCTTGATCGTGTTCGCGAAAAGAAGGCGCGCGCCGATGAACAGCGTGCCGAACAGCGTCAGCGACAGCGCCGCATTGGGCCAGTGCTTCGCCGCATAGAACAGCGTGATGAAGGTCGCGATCGAACCGAAGCCTGCCGAGCCGAGCGCGAGACCCATGCCGTGCGGCAGCACGCGCGTGAACACGCTGCGATACGACATCCGCTCGCCGTGCACGACCGGCACCGCCGCGATCAGACGCGCGAGGTAGTAACCGAGCGCCGCGAGCGCGATCACCAGAATGCCGAGCGCGGGAAAGCCGATCGAGTGCGAGATCGCCACGCCGAGCGGCGCGCCGATCGCGAGTGCGCCGTAGGTTGCGATGCCGTTCCACGAAATCACCCGCGCGTTGTTGGACGTGCCGACCCGGCCGATCCCCCACAGGATCGCGCCGGTGCCGCACAAACTTTCGCCGAAGCCGAGCACGAGGCGGCTGCACACGAGCAGGACGAGGCTCAGCACCGGCCAGCGATCGGTCAGCGCCGCGAGCAGCAACAGCACGCCGCTCGCGCCGCAGCCGAGCAGACCGATCGACACCGTGCGCTTCGGCCCGAGCGTATCGGCCGAGCGGCCCGCGAGCGGCCGCGACGCGAGCGTCGCGAGGTACTGCACGCTGATCGCCGCGCCGGCCAGCACCGCACTGTAGCCGAGGTCGGCGTGCACGTAGCCGGGCAGCACCGCGAGCGGAATGCCGATCGTCAGGTAGCAAAGAAAGGTGAAAAAGACGACCGGAATGATCTGCAGGGTCGTCGCAAATTCGCTGCGGGCGGACGCGGAATCGGTGGACATCGGGAAAACGAGACTTGAAATCGGCGGGGAGGCGTGATTCTCCCATGGAACCGATTCCTTTGCTGGCATTGCTTAAAAATTCGATCGAATAAATGGCGGGATGGGACTCGATAAAGCTTCGGTTTCGCTCCGACGGGCGCGCGATTTTTTGGCGTGGCGCGGCGGCGTGTCAATATCGGGTGTGTCCATTGAACTGCAAAAACCGTGAAAAGGCGGCAAAAGCACTTAATCAACATAAGCGCCACTGCGCGCAAATTCATCTCGATATCGCGCGAAGAATATGTCCCCCATGCGATTCGAGCTATGGGTTGCGTTTATTGACGGTGATAGCTTTCAAACCATCAACGCGGCGTGTCCGCGTGACCACCGATCCGACGAGAGCAACGAGACATGACTGAGCCGATTCGCTTCTATCACCGCAACGCGATTCGCGAAATCCGCGACGTGCCCGTCACCCGCACGGTGCTGCAGTATCTGCGCGAGGACGCGCATTGCACCGGCACCAAGGAAGGCTGCGCCGAGGGCGACTGCGGCGCCTGCACCGTCGTGATCGGCGAGCGCAATGCGGCGGGTGGTGTCGACTTCAAGGCGGTCAACGCCTGCATCCAGTTCGTGCCGACCCTCGACGGCCGCGCGCTCTTCACTGTCGAAGACCTGCGCCAACCGGACGGCTCGCTGCATCCGGTGCAGCAGGCCATGGTGGACTGCCACGGCTCGCAGTGCGGTTTCTGCACGCCGGGCTTCGTCATGTCGATGTGGGCGCTCTACGAGAAGCACGGCCACGAGCATAGCTGCGCGAACCGCACGGTGCCGTCGCGCGAGGCGATCAGCAATGCGCTGACCGGCAACCTGTGCCGCTGCACCGGCTACCGGCCGATCGTCGACGCGGCCGAGCGCATGTTCGATGCGCCCGCGCCGCAAGCGCCGGTCAACGTGAAGGCACTCGCCGACACGCTCGCGACGCTGGCGCGCCGCGACACGTTCCACTATGAGCACGCGGGCCAGCGCTTCGCCGCGCCGCGCACGCTCGCGGCTCTCGCGCAGCTGAAGCAGGACGAGCCGGCCGCGCGCCTGCTCGCAGGCAGCACCGACATCGGCCTGTGGGTCAACAAGCAGATGCGCGAGCTCGGCAACGTGGTCTACGTCGGGCAGATCGCCGAGTTGCAGAAGCTTGAAGCGAATGATGACTGGATCGAAATCGGCGCGGGCGTCAGCGTCGAAAAAGCTTATGCCGGGATCGCGAAGCAGTACCCGGAACTCACCGAAATGTGGCAGCGCTTCGCGTCGCTGCCGATCCGCAACGCCGGCACGCTCGGCGGCAACATCGCGAACGGCTCGCCGATCGGCGATTCGATGCCGGGACTGATCGCGCTCGGCGCGCGCGTGATCGTGCGCGGCGGTGACATCGAGCGCGAGATGCCGCTCGAAGACCTGTATCTCGCGTATCAGAAGAAGGACATGGCCGGGCACGAGTTCGTCGTCGGACTGAAGGTGCCCACGCGCGGCGGTGCGCGAGCGAACCTGCGCTTTCGCACCTACAAGCTGTCGAAGCGCTTCGATTCGGATATCTCGGCCGTCTGCGCGGCGTTCTCGTTCATCGCCGACGGCGACGTGATTCGCGAGCCGCGCATCGCGTTCGGCGGCATGGCCGCGACGCCGAAGCGCGCGCTCGGTGCCGAAGCGGCGCTGCGCGACGCCGAATGGCACGAGGCGACCGTGCAGGCCGCGATGCTCGCGCTCGGCGACGACTATGCGCCGCTCACCGACATGCGCGCGACCAGCGAGTACCGCCTCGAAGCGGCGAAGAACACGCTGTACCGCTTCTGGCTCGAAACACGCACGCACGAGCCGCTGCCAAAGAGCGCGCTCGACGTGCGCGCGGTCGCGCCCGCCGGCGCGAGCGCTTGAGCGCCGCGAGTCCCCGAAGGATACGGAGAACACAACAATGAACCAGCAAGCCGAACCGTTCCTGAAAGAGGTTCAGGATCTCGACGACTTCACCCAGGTCCATGTATCGCGTCCGCACGAGTCCGCGCATCTGCACGTGAGCGGCCGCGCGACCTACACCGACGATATCCCCGAGCTGGCCGGCACGCTGCATGCAGCGCTCGGTCTGTCGTCGAAGGCGCACGCGAAGATCGTGTCGATCGGGCTCGACAGGGTGCGCGCGACGCCCGGCGTTGTCGCGGTCTTCACCGCCGACGATATTCCCGGCGTCAACGACGTCGGCCCGATCGTTCACGGCGACGATCCGATCCTTGCCGACGGCGTCGTGCAATACGTCGGCCAGCCGATGTTCATGGTGGTCGCGACGTCGCACGATGCGGCGCGTCTCGGCGCGCGGCGCGCCGACGTGGTCTATGAAGAGCTGCCGGCGGTGCTCACCGCGCAGCAGGCGCGCGCCGCGAACCAGTTCGTGCTGCCGCCGATGAAACTCGCGCGCGGCGACGCCGGCACCAGGATCGCACGGGCCGCGCATCGCGAGGCCGGTGATATGCTGCTTGGCGGCCAGGAGCAGTTCTATCTGGAAGGACAGATTTCGTACGCGGTGCCGAAGGACGACGACGGCATGCACGTCTACTGCTCGACGCAGCACCCGACCGAAATGCAGCACCTCGTCGCGCACACGTTGGGCGTCGCCTCGCACAACGTATTGATCGAATGCCGGCGCATGGGCGGCGGCTTCGGCGGCAAGGAATCGCAGTCGGCGCTGTTCGCCTGCTGCGCGGCGCTTGCTGCATGGAAGCTGCTGTGCCCGGTCAAGCTGCGCCCGGATCGCGACGACGACATGATGGTGACGGGCAAGCGTCACGATTTCCACTACACGTACGAAGTCGGTTACGACGACGAGGGCGTGATCGAAGGCGTCGCGGTCGACATGACCTCGCGCTGCGGCTTTTCGGCTGACCTGTCGGGCCCGGTGATGACGCGCGCGCTGTGCCACTTCGACAACGCGTACTGGCTGTCGGACGTATCGATCGACGGCTTCTGCGGCAAGACCAACACCCAGTCGAACACGGCGTTTCGCGGCTTCGGCGGCCCGCAGGGCGCGTTCGCGATCGAGTACATCCTCGACAACGTCGCGCGCTCGTGCGGCATGGATGCGCTCGACGTGCGCCGCCGCAATCTGTACGGCAAGACCGATCGCAACCAGACGCCCTATGGCCAGGTGATTGAAGACAACGTGATTCACGAGCTGATCGACGAACTCGAAGCGACCAGCGACTATCGCGCGCGCCGCAAGGAGATCGACGAGTTCAACGCGAACAACGAGATCCTGAAGAAGGGCATTGCGCTGACACCGGTCAAGTTCGGTATCGCCTTCAATGTCACGCACTTCAACCAGGCCGGCGCGTTGGTGCACATCTACACCGATGGCTCGGTCCTCGTGAACCACGGCGGTACCGAAATGGGCCAGGGGCTGAACACGAAGGTCGCGCAGGTCGTCGCGCATGAACTCGGCGTCGGCTTCAACCGCATCCGCGTGAGCGCGACCGATACCAGCAAGGTCGCCAATACGTCGGCGACGGCCGCATCGACCGGATCCGATCTGAACGGCAAAGCCGCGCAGGACGCAGCGCGCCAGCTGCGCGAGCGGCTCGCTGCGTTCGCGGCCGAGCGCTTCGGCGCGGGCCATGTCAACGCGCAGGACGTGCGCTTCGCGCACGACCGTGTGGTGATCGGCGACGTGGTCGTACCGTTCGGCGAGGTGATCGCGAAGGCGTATCTCGCGCGTATCCAGCTGTGGTCGGACGGTTTCTATGCGACGCCGAAGCTCTACTGGGATCAATCGAAGCTGCAGGGCCGGCCGTTCTATTACTACTCGTATGGCGCGGCGGTGTCGGAAGTCGTGATCGACACGCTGACCGGCGAAATGCGCGTGCTGCGTGCCGATGCGCTGCACGACGTCGGCGCATCGCTGAATCCGGCGCTCGACGTCGGCCAGGTGGAAGGCGCGTTCATTCAGGGCATGGGCTGGCTCACTACTGAAGAGCTGTGGTGGAACGAGGGCGGCAAGCTGATGACGCACGCGCCGTCGACGTACAAGATCCCAACAGTCAACGACGTGCCGCCGGTTTTTAACGTCAGGCTGTTCAGGAACCGCAACGCGGAGGACAGCATTCATCGTTCGAAAGCGACCGGCGAGCCGCCGCTGCTGCTGCCGTTCTCGGTGTTTTTTGCGGTGCGCGACGCGGTGTCGGCGGTGGGCGGCCACAAGGTCAATCCGCCGCTCAATGCGCCCGCGACCAGCGAGGAAATCCTCAGGGCGGTCGGCGCGGTGCGCTCAACGACCGCGGCCGCGCGGCAGGCGTAATGGCGGGGGGCGAACAAGTGGGAGCGCAATATGGAAGTACGCCTGAATAATTTTCCGGGCGGGACGAGCGTCACCAACGATGCCTTACCGATGCATATCGTGCTGTTCGGTGCGGGACACGTCGGCCATGCGCTCGTGCATCTGCTCGGCAGCCTGCCGTGCGTGGTCCAGTGGGTCGACGAACGCGATGAGCTATTCCCCGATGAAACGCCGCCCAACGTGCAGGTCGAACCGACCGATACGCCCGACGCGATCGTCGACGCGGCGCCGCCCGGCGCGTGGTTTCTGGTGATGACGCACAACCATGCGCTCGATTTTTCTCTCGCCGCGCGCATCATGCGACGGCGCGATTTCAGCTACTTCGGCATGATCGGCTCGAAGACGAAGCGCGTGAAGTTCGAGCGGCGTCTGCTCGCGCGCGGTGTGGAACTGGAGCGGCTCGCGCAGATGACCTGTCCGATCGGCGTCGAGGGCGTCGTCGACAAGTCGCCCGCGGCGATCGCGATTGCGGTGTGCGCGCAACTGCTGCGGTTGAGGACACGGCAGGCATGTCTTGCGCGCGAAACGGAGCCGATCACGGTTTAGGCCCTACGGCGCGACTGCCAGTGCGCCGCCGCTGTTGCCCCTTCGCGCGAGGCGGTTTGCGCGCGACCAGCTCATCCGATACCTCGGCCATCAACGTTCTCAGCCAGCCGATGTCGCCCGGCCGATCCGGCTGCGGATGCCACAGCTGATAGCACCGGATGCGCGGAAACGCGATCGGCACATCGACGACCGCGAGCGGCAACATGCTCGCGTAGTGCATGGCAAAGCGGCGCGTCGTCGTGAAGATCAGGTCCGATTGCAGGAGCGTCTGCGCGACGAGCCCGAAGTAGGGCAGCGTCGCGACGATGCGCCGGCTCGCCCTGGCCCGCGCGAAGCCGGTATCGATGGCGCCGCCGCGCGCGCCGCTATAGGGCGTCGGCGCGAGATGCGGCGCGGCCAGATAGGCTTCGCGCGTGAGCGGCTCGCGTGTCAGGGGATGGTCCGCGCGCATCATGCACACGACGGTATCGGCGAACAGGTCGCTGCGCTCGAAGCGCGGGTCGGGCTTCGGCCAGTTGCCGATCACGAGATCGAGTTCGCCGGCGTCGAGCGCGGCCGAATGATCGAGCCGCGGCCCCAGCGATTCGATCTCGAGCCGCGCATGCGGCGCGGCTTCACGAAACCGCGCGATCACGGTCGGCATGAAGAAGTCGTTCAGATAGTCGGGCGCGGCGACGCGGAAGGTCCGGCGCGAGCGGCCCGGGTCGAAATCGCCGTGCGGCGTCGCGACGAAATCGACATCGCGCAGAACGCGCTGCGCAGCCGCGAGCAGCGACTCGCCGTATTCGGTCGGCACCATCCCCGACTTGCCGCGCACCAGAATCGGATCGCCGAGCGTTTCGCGCAGCTTGCGCAGCGCGGTGCTGATCGCGGGCTGGGTCTGGTTCAGCCGCACGGCGGTCTGCGTGACGCTGCGCTCGACGAGCAGCGTGCGCAGCACGCGCACGAGCCAGATATCGAGTGAGGCGGCGGTGTCGTCCATGATCTTTCGGGCCGAAGCCGCAATCAAGGCACGGCCCGCTGCCGCAGCCGGGTCATGCCGGCTTGTCCGCCAGCCCCCACGGCAGCGAAGTGATGCGCTTCACCTCGCGCGATTCGAGCCAGTTCGGCGTGCGTGCGCAGTACAGCACCATCGGCAGCGCGTCCTCGCCCCAGAACAGCTGATCGTTCAGACGAAACGTCGGCACGCCATAGACGCCGAGCTCGATCGCATCGGCGGTATTGCGTTGCAGTTGCGCCTTCACGGCTTCGTTCTGGATCTGCTCGACGCCGTCCGGCGTGCCGACGCGTTCGCACAGCTCGGCGAACGCTTCGTCGCTCGACGGGTCGCGCCCCTCGCGCCAGATGAAGCGGAATATCTCGCGCACGAACTGCACGTCGCCGTTCGCGGCGGTCGCGAGCAGCAGCGGTTTCGTCGAATCGAAGGGATGGGCGGGCGGCATTTTGTACGGAATGCCGAGTTGCTCCGCGCGAAACAGCGCATGCCGGTACATGAACGTGCGCTTGGCGGGCACGCTGTACGCGGAGCGCTGGCCCCAGTGGTGATACAGATCGTTCAGCACGACCGGCGTGAACTTGAAGTCGAAGCCGGGCCATTTGTCGTGTTGCTCGAGCAACAGGTAGGTGAACGGCGAGACGAAATCGTAAAACCACAGCGGCTGTTGGGCGTCGATGCCAACGGTCATAGATGTCTCCCGGATTGCCTGTGTCGGACGACGCGGAGCGTGCGTCCGTTATCTCGTCAAAACTGTCATGATCTTACGCGGTGCGGCCCCGGCTTGCACCGGTCAATATCCCCTGGTGGCCGCGCGCTGAGCGCGGGTTTCGGCGGTTTCGTCGGAGCGTTCAATCCTTGACTTTATCGGTTGCCTGCTCCTGGGCCTCGTCCAGTTCACTCTGCGTATTGCGGTTTTCCGCAAGCCGCCGCCGCACGAAACCGATGTGCTCGCGCAGCACGTAGAACTGGTCCGCGTAGGCGAGCGGCATCTTCATGCCGTTGACCGAGTCCTCGATCCTGTCGAGCCGGTCGAGCAGCGACGCTCGCTCGTCCGCCGAATGTTCGCCGAGCGCGCTGCGCTCGATCGCGATCAGCGAGCCGTACCAGCGATAGATGCGCGACTTGACGCGCCACGCGTATAACCCCGGCACGACGCGCAGCGCCGGCACCAGCAGCACGATCAGCGGCACGACGATCACCAGCAGGCGGTCCGCGAGACTCGCGATCCAGAACGGCAGCGTCCGGTACAGGAAGCTCTTGCCAGACTTGTAGTAGCGCGCGGCGTCGTCGGAAAGCGGGAAGTCGTGTGCAATTGGCGCGGGAAATTCGCCGGCGCGCTGCATGGTGGTCGCGCCGCCATGCACCTCGCGCGCGGCTTCGATCAGCAGATCCGACAGCGCCGGATGCAGCGAATCGCGCGCGATCAGCTCGGCGGTCGGCGCGACGATGCTGATCGAGTTCGCAGGCAGGTTCTTGCCGAGGTCGAAGGCGCCCATCGGCACCTTCAGCTGTGTCAGGTACGGGAAGCGGCGCGTATACGCGTCGGCCTGGGTGAAATCGTAGAAACGCACATTCTGCGTGCGGTAGAGCTTGCCCATCACGGCCGGCTGCGCCGAGTCGCCGGCAAGGAAGGTCGCGTCGATCTTGCCGTCGATCAACGCGTCGGCGGCTTCGTCGCCCGTCAGCGGCAGTAGTTGGGTCGGACCGCCCGGCACGATGCCGTTGGCCTTCAGCAGTGCGAGCGCGAGCTCGTGCGTGCCGCTGCCCTCCGGGCCGATCGCGAGGCGTTGGCCCTTGAATCCCGACAACCAGTCGACGGGTGCGCCACGATAGAAGATCGCGAGCGGCACATAAGCGACGCTGCCGAGCGACATCAGGTTTGGGGTCTTGTCCGTCGCGACACGTGCGATGCCGCTCTGCACGAAGCCGACATCGACGTTCGCGTCCGGGTTCGACAGCCGCTTCAGATTTTCCTGCGAGCCCTGCGAGGCCAGCACGTTCAGCGTGATGCGGTTGCGCGCGAGGATCGCCTTGTACTTCTGCGCGGCATTCCAGAACGTGCTGCCGACGGGGCCGGCGCTGATCGTCAGCGTATTCGGCGGCGCGGGCTGGATCAGCCGCACGGCGGCCCAGATCGCGACGATCACGAGCAGCGCGAGCGGGCCGAACGAGACCGCCAGATCGCGCCACGAGATCGCGACGAAACGGGCAACGAGACGGGGAGGGCGGGTGCGGCCGGTGTCAGGCTTCATCGGATCATCTGAAAGCGACGGTCGATAGGGCTCGAATGCGGCTCGGCGGCATAAGGGGATTGGCGGCGCGCCGGTACGCGTCGCGCCGATGGTACCTGAGATTCGCGCGGCCGCGAAACGCGGGGCCGCCCGTCACCCCGAAAACGCGTAACAAATGGTGAATGCCGGCACGACGCCGGCGCGAATTGCGCGCGGCCACGGCACACGCCCGCCCTTATCCGGCACGCATGAAGCACCCGCTGTCGGCGCGCCACGCCGCACGCTAAACCCTTTGCGCTTCCGTCCCGGCTAGATTAAATTGTGCATCGCTACCGCGATCCAACGTTTGCGGCGCGATCCCGGCAGGACGGACTAGAACCGGGTGCGTCGGCCGACTTTGCGGTATGCGGGCTGCCGTGCCGCGTCGCGCGCCGTCGTTCCCGACGGACCCATGACGGACGGTCGCTGGCAATGAGCCTCTCTCGCCTCTTGCACATCGTGTCACAGCCGTAGCCGGCCGTTGGTAACGCGCGCATTCGCGCCACGCTGGCCGCCCGTAGTCGTAACGAAGCCGCTTGCACATGCGGTCCAATGTGAAACCAAGGAGAAGAGAGCTATGAAGATGGTCGGTCTGAAAACACTGGGTTCGGTTGTGGCGATGGTGGTGGCATGCAACGTCTACGCCCAGACTAACGCAACGGATACGGCGTCGGCGGCAGCGTCCGTCAAGGCCGGCAAGCACGCGAATCACGAGCTTGGCCGTAAGGTGCGCGCCGCGCTCACCAAGACCCAGGGTCTCGACGTGTCGCACATCGCCGTGCGTGCGCGCGGCGGCGCCGTGACGCTGACTGGCTCGGTGCCCACCGAGGGGCAGATCGGTATGGCCGGCGATGCCGCCAAGGGTGTCGAGGGCGTGACGTCGGTGACGAACAAGCTGTCGGTGGTGCAGGAGTAAGCGATGCGCGTGCACGCGCGGCGCCGCCAGGGCCGCGTCGCGCGGTTGTGCGCGTTGGCGTGGTGCATGGGCGCCGTCATCGGCGTCGCGCAGACGGTTTGACGCCGCGCTTGCATCGCGTCGCGAGATCTATCAACCCCGAAGCTCCGGCATGCTCGCCGGAGCTTTTTTTATGCCGTGGGTGTTTGGAGCCTGGTTCTTCGCGAGGTTTGCGGGGCCGCAACAATGCGGCTTGCCGCACGTTCAGGTGCTCATGTGAGCGCGGCAGCCGCGAATTCGTGCGCTGCGACACATTCCCGACGCATCGCGAGGCGTACTGTGATGAGCGGGAAACGGAGAGCCACGGTCATGGAAACCATGCTGTTTCGCTATATCGATCTGCCGATCGGCGATCGCGCGGCGTTCGAACTGGTCTGCGCGCGACACGGCTTCGCGCCGGCGCATTTCGACATCACTGCGAGTGCGGTACCGGGTGAGCCTGCGCACGAGCGGGTCGTGACCGTGCGGCGCGGGGGCTGGTCACAGTCGTATCGTGACCGGAACGGTAAGTGGATCCGGCAGTTCGAGGCGGATCTGACTTTCCGGCTTTTCAATTAGAGCAACGCTGTCTTCTGCGCGTCACGACAACACCAGCCGCACGCCGACCAGCGTCAGCGTCGCCGCGAGCAGATTGCGCAGCAGTGCGTCCGGCGCGCGCGACGACAGATAGCTGCCGATCGCGATGCCCGGCAGCGATCCCATCAGCAGCGACAGCAGCATCGACCAGTCGATCGAGCCGAGCAGCCAGTGTCCGGCGCCCGCGAGCAAGGTAAGCGGCACCGCGTGTGCAATGTCGGAGCCGACGATACGCGTCGTCGGCAGCATCGGGTACAGCAGCAACAACACCGTCACGCCGATCGCGCCCGCGCCCACCGACGTCAACGACACCAGCACGCCGAGGATCGCGCCGGTCAGCATCGTCAGCGCGAGCGTGCGTGCCTGGCTCGGCACGCGTTGCTTGCGCGCGCCGAGCGCCGCGAGCTGCGGACGGAACACCAGAGCGATCGCGGTAATCAGCAGCGCCGCGCCGAGCACGACCTGGATCAGCCGGCTCGCGCCCGGCGTGTCCATCCCAAAGCGATGCAGCAGGATCAGCGTGATGGTCGCCGCGGGCACGCTGCCGGCCGCGAGGCGCAGTGTGACCTGCCAGTCGACCGAGCCCTTCAGGCCGTGCACCAGTGTGCCGGTCGCTTTGGTGGCGGCCGCGTACAGCAGGTCGGTGCCGACCGCTGTGGCAGGGTGCACCTTGAACAGCAGGACGAGGATCGGCGTCATCAGCGAGCCGCCGCCGACGCCCGTGAGCCCGACCAGAAAGCCGACGAACAGGCCGGAGACGGAGTACAGCAGATCGATATGGGGTAGAGCCATTGAACGGACAGCTGACGCAGCGCAGGTGAAGGGTTGGGCGGCCAGGCCGGCGTACGCGCCGGGGAGGGTTGGTGGGGCGGCGTGCGATGCGCTGCGTGGTGGCGTCGCCCCCGCCGCCTGTGCGGCAAAAGGCGCTATTGTCGCAAAACTGCCGCGCCTGCGTGCGGCACGGGCTCAGAGCGCGCGGCGGATCTCGACGACGCCGAACGCCGCGAGCGTGATGCCGACCACGCGATCGATCGCCACGCGCAGCCTGCTGCCGATCGCATGACGCGCGAGCGACACCATCGTCACGAGGCAACACCACCATGTGATCGAGCCGGCGAACACGCCGCCGACCGTCGTCAGCGCGATGGCTGGCGAGAACGCGCCGCGCGGCGCGAGCGTCGTGAACAGCGCGGCGAACATGATTACGGTCTGCGGATTGGTCAGCGTCAGCAGCAGCGCGCTCGCATAAGCACGCAGCGCGCCGGCGCGGCCGATCTGCGCGAGCTTGCCATTGCCGTTGCCGTCAGCGGCTTCAGCGGGCGGTTTCTGAAGCAGCGCGCGCAGGCCGAGATACAGCAGGAACAGGCCCGCGAGCAGATGCAGCGGGCGGTCGTACGCGAGCATGAACTGCGAAATGCCGACGAGGCCGAGCGCCGCGATGAGCCCGTAGACGGCGTCGCCGCTTGCGATGCCGAAGCCGATCGCGAGTCCCGCGCGCGGGCCGCCCGTCAGCGTGCGGCGGATGCACAGCATGCCCATCGGGCCGACTGGCGCGGCTATGGCGAGGCCGACGCCCGCGGCGGTGAAGAACAGACCGGTGGTGGACATGAAGAGAAGCCCTTGATCGATGGTTCTGGTGGGTGGCGCTTGTTGTGCTGGCGACGCTCGCGGTGGTTCATGCGGCCTCGCGCGGCTTGGCCGCAATTGTGTCGCCACGATGCTCGCAGGGGGCAGGCGGCCAACGCACCCGCCAGCATAGCCAGACCGAAGAGCGCGGGCAAGGCCGCGCCTGATGAACGGTGCGGTATCCGGATTGAGCGTGTAGATCTGCGACGCCTGCGCGAGAACGACTTCCAGCGTCGCAGACCGATGATCGCTTGGTGTTTCGAACCCCTGACAGTGGGCTCGATCATACTTCAGCGGAATCGCGCGGCACGTGGGCGGAGTCGCTTTAGCGGAAGTACGCCTTGGTGTTCTCGTGGACGTCGGCGCGTGCAAGCAGTTCGGTTGGTGCGAGCCAGAGATACGCGCTGTGCTGGTCGAGCCGTCCGATCGGTGCCGCGCTCGTCAGCGGCAACGCATAGGCAAGCACGATGTAATGCGTCGACACGTGCGGCTCGGCCGCGAAGTTGTCGCTGTAGTGATGTTCGAATACGCCTTCGAACCGCGCGGCCGAGCGCGTCAGATTCTCGAGGCCCAATTCGGCGTCGGTGATGCGCGCGAAGGCGGCGTCGAGTGTTTCATGTTTTTGAATGCGGCCGCCCGGCACGAACCAGCTGTCGCGCGCAGGGCGGTTGCGGCGATGGCCGAGCAGAATGCGTCCGTCGGCGTCGCTGACGATCAGATCGATCGCGATCAAAGGCGTCAGACGCACTACGTTAAGTAGATCGCTCCGGGTCAGCATGGGTTCTCCAGCAGGTGGGGCGCTAGTCAGGCGCGCAATGTGTCCCCGCGCGATGCCCGAGGTGTGGTTCGGCGCATTAGGGATCCTGATGATGCTCGTCGTTCCGCATGAGCCGGTCCGACACGTGTGCCAGCAGCAACGCGAGCAACACCACGCCGATCGTCGCAAAGAGGAGCGCCCCGATCATTGCAGCCAGTATTAGGGCAATGCGGATCAAGGCCGGTAAACACAGCTGGTTGCGACCAGGACATGCGTAGACCTCCGAGATCGGTCACTACAGCTATAAAAGCGCGCATGCCAGTTCATGTTGTGCCCCTTGATGGGCTCTGCACGAGCAGCCTGGTGGCGTCCCGGACCGTTTCGCTGCCAAGGTCAATGCCAACGAAACGGCGCAGGCCGAGGCTGTCGTATAGCGCCTCTTCGCATGCAAGGTCGTTCATCTGTGCAACTCCAGCGCATTTTCAGGCATGCTAAGCCGTACGAGCGGCGATTCTATGTGCGGCATCCGACGCCGATCCCATCATGTTGCGCCGGACCATCGGCATATCGCGCCACTAGTGCACCACGTAGACCTCGGGTGTGGTCACGGCATCCTGGACGCATATCGGCAGGGCGGGGGACCACGTACAGCGGTGCGGGCGACGAGCATGTCCTGGTCGCAACCAGTCGTGTTTACCGGGCTTGATCGGCATTGCGCTGGATCACCAGGTCAGAACGGACTGCGTTCGCCCGTACGGCAATTTGTTGCGCAAACTGCATAGTGTATTTCCGCAATCCACTGGCGGAATTGACCCGTCCTTCGGTCGACGCACTGCGCCATTGACCCACCTATTGCGGTGCGGAATAAAGTTGTTCTGTATCCGTGTTTCACAATTGAAACATTAATCGCGCCGTTTATATCCGTTTTATCCAATAACAACCGATTAAATATTTCTGACGCCCACTGAGGTGTTTATATTGGACGCTGGATTCTATAATTGTGCCCCGGCTTGGTATCCGCGGGACAAATCCGGCGAGCGGCCAGTCAGCGAGTGCTGGTGCAGAGAAGCAGCTTGCACTCGCTCTTCCGGTTCGAGGGCAAAAAATCACTTCAAATCCGTGCGGCAACGGGTCAATCAAACGGTAAGACCATCTTTTTCGAGTGGCTCCGTAGTGTGCGCTGGCGTACGCAGTCGATTTTCTATTTGCTTTAGGATTTGCGAACTGGCTATTCATTCATGTGGAGTCGGCCATTAACTCATTGATAAGCCGGTGCCGTCGGGACAGATCTTCCGAATCTCCCTGCCGGGCCACGGCATCGATGCGCCACCGTGTCTGCAATATCGGTCATGGCGGTTAAATGCTGGAATGGCCGTCGCGCTGATTCGTTGTACAGAGTTGGCCTCAATGCGGCCGCCATCGATGAAAGGTAGCTCCGCTTTCCGTAAAGAGGATGACTATGACGTGCGCGAGTCTCGAATCTGCCATGTTGCGCTGGGTGCATGCTCCGAACAAGGGTATGCGTCGCATCGCGATACTTATGTTCAACGATTGCTCGCTCCAGGGCGCGGGAGTCGTCGCCGAGGTGTTCCAGGCAGCGAATGAACTGGCTTCGTCCGGCTCCGGTGGTTGGTTGTACGAAGTCTCTTTCCTGTCCGCCGATGGCGGCATGGTGCTGTCTTCATCGGCGCTGCGGGTCTGGACAGACGGACTCGACGCGCGGCATTACGGCGGCTTCGATGCGTTGTTTATCGCGGGCGGCAAGGGCGCCGGCGCTGCCGCCGCCGACGAGCGGCTGATCGCGTGGCTGCGCCGCATTCGCTCCAACACCGGCATGATCCGGCCGATTGCGGAAGGACGCGCGTTGCTCGAGACGGCTTACGGGTCCGACAGCAAGCACAACGGCGACATCCGTCAGCAGACGAATGGCGTTCATCCAGTGCAGGGCGCCGATGGAGGCGACCGCCTGGAATCGATGAGAAGCGCGCTCGCGATGATCAAGCGCGATCTCGGCGGCGCAATTGCGCGCGGGGTAGCCGAACGCCTGCTCGCCGATTCGTGTTCGAACCTGACGCCGCTGCTCGGCGAAGACGGCGGCTTGAGCCCGGGCGACAAGGTGCGCGCCGCAGCGCGCTGGCTGCAGGAGAACTGCCAGCAAGCCATTTCGATCGCCGACGCCGCGCAATTCGCGGCGATGAGCGAGCGCAACTTTCTGCGTCGCTTCAAGATGGAAATGGGCATCACGCCTTCCAGCTTTCTACTGCACGAGCGTCTCGCGGTGACTTGCAGCCTGTTGACCGAATCGGAATTGCCGGTCGACAAGATTGCTCGCCGCACTGGCATGGGTAACGGTGACCGCCTGGCGAAAGTATTCCGCAAGCGGATGAGGATTTCTCCCACCGAGTTCAGGATTCAAAGCCGGCGCATGGTCGGCGAATAACAGACGTGGGACCGGCCTGGCGCCCGCGCGAGGAGTGGGGGCGCCAGGAGCAGGGATTCGTGGATTTTGGAAGAACAAAAGGAATCCGAATATGTTGACGCATGGACCGGTGCGCGACGCATCTGCCAATCTGGATGGCGCGCGTTGTGCGCACATTGTCCCAGTCATTCTTGCTGGGGGCTCGGGGACACGGCTGTGGCCCGTGTCGCGCGGAAACTTCCCGAAGCAGTTGATCGACGTGGTCGGCTCCGATTCACTGCTGCAGGCGACCGCGCGACGCATGGACGGCTTCCCGTCAGGCTGGAGCGTGGACGCTGCGCCGATCATCGTGTGCGGCGAAGAGCATCGCTTCGTGATTGCCGAGCAGCTTCATGAAAATGGTGTTGAGGCACGTCTTATCGTTGAACCGGCACGCCGCGACACGGCGCCCGCGCTGACGCTGGCCGCGTCACTCGCTTGTGCGGACGGCGGCGACGCCATTCTCGTCGTGATGCCGGCCGATCATGCGATCGCCGACGTGCCGGCGTTGCAGCGCGCGCTTGAGTGCGCGGCGCGCCACGCGGAACAAGGCGCGGTGGCGACGCTCGGCGTGCCACCCACGCGCCCCGACACGGGCTTCGGCTATATCCGGATCGGCGCTGCGTTGGCCGGCGGCGCGCATGCGATAGACACCTTCGTCGAGAAGCCGGCGCAGGAAATCGCTGCGCAGTACGTGGCGGCCGGTACGTACTGGTGGAACAGCGGCATCTTTATCGTGCGCGCGAGCGTTTGGCTCGACACGCTCGCGCGGCTGCAACCGCACATGCATGCGGCCTGCGAGCAGGCATTCGCAGGCGGCCGGCGCGACGGCGCGGTATTCCGTCCGTCGCTGGACGCGTTTCTGAGCGCGCCCGCGGACTCGATCGATTACGCGGTGATGGAGCACCTGACCAATCGCACGGGTCTGGGTGCGGCCAGCAGCATGAACAGCAGCGACAGCACCGACGGCACACAGCGCGGGGCGCCGGTTGCGATACCCGCCGGCGTCGTTGTGCGACTCGACGCGGGTTGGTCGGATCTCGGTTCGTGGGACGCGGTATGGGCCGCGCTGGAGAAGGACGAAGACGGCAATGCCGGGCGTGGACGTGTCACCTTTGAAGGCGCGCAATCGTGCTACGCGCATTCGGAAGGACGGCTGGTCGCTTGCGTCGGCACCAGCAACGTGGTGGTGGTCGAGACCGCCGACGCGGTGCTGGTGGCCGACCGCGCGCACGTGCAGGACGTCAAGGGTCTGGTGGCGCGCATCAAGGCGCAGCACGCGCCGGAGGCCGACGCGCATCGCAAGGTGCGCCGCCCTTGGGGTTTCTACGATTCGATCGACCACGGCGAGCGTTTCCAGGTCAAGCGCATCGTCGTGACGCCGGGCGCACAGCTTTCGCTGCAGCTGCATCACCACCGCGCGGAGCATTGGGTGGTCGTGCGTGGCACGGCACTCGTCACTCGTGGTGAAGAACAGTTCCTGCTGAGCGAAAACGAATCGACCTATATCCCGCTCGGCACCCGCCACCGGCTCGAAAACCCGGGGAAGGTGCCGCTCGAAATCATTGAAATCCAGTCAGGCACCTATCTGGGTGAAGACGACATTGTGAGGTTCAACGACACCTACGGCCGCTGCTCCTAAGCAGCACGCCGGGCTTCATTTGTGGACGGAACGGCAACGCAGAGGCAAGCAAAATGCGCCAGTTTCAGGATTTGCTCGCGCGAGTTTTCGATGTCGCGTTGATATTGGCGGGTGCGACGGCGGCGTCGCAAGCCCGCATTGAGCATCTCGCGCAATCCGGGTTCTACTGGGCGCTCGTGATGTTTTCCGCCGCGTTCGCGCTGGCCGTCTTTCCGGCGTTCGGCGTGTACGAATCATGGCGCGGCCGCTCCAAGCTGGCGCTCGCCGGTCAGGTCTCGCTCGCGTGGTTGATGGTGCAGAGCTGCGCGCTCGTGCTGATGTATTCGCTGCATCGCAGTGACTTCGTGTCGCGGCTGTGGTTCTCGTACTGGACCGCGATGTCCGGTAGCCTTCTGATCGCGAACCGGGTGATCACGCACGCGGTGCTGGCGCGCGCTCGCGGCGCGGGCATGAACCTGCATCAGGTAGCGATCGTCGGCAGCGGCTCGCAATGCGACGCCATCATCCGCCGCATCGAAGCCGCGCCCGGAGCCGGGTTTCGCGCGACGGCCGTGTACAACACACGACCGGACGTGTCGCCGGTGACGAGCCCGCGCGTGCCGGTGTTCGACACCGTCGATGCGCTCGCCGAGTACATCCGCACGAACGACGTGCACGAGCTCTGGCTGATGCTCTCGCTGTCCGAGGAGCCGCTGATCTGCGCGTTGATCGCCGAGTTTCGCGACGATCTGGTGAATATCCGCTTCGTGCCGGACGTGCGCAGCCACGCTCTGTTCGAGGGCTGCGGGGTGATCGAGCTGCTCGGCGTGCCGGCGATCAATCTGGTCGCGTCGCCGCTGTCCGCCAGTTCGATGCTGAGGAAGGACATCTTCGACCGCCTGTTCGCGGCTACCGCGCTGATCAGTCTCGCGCCGGTGATGCTGGCCATCGCGATCGCGGTGAAGCTGTCCTCGCGCGGGCCGGTGCTGTTCAGGCAGGAGCGCAAGGGCGCGGACGGACGTGTCTTCACGATCTACAAGTTCCGCTCGATGCGTCTGCATTCGGAAGCCAAAGGCACGCTCAGTCAGGCGACGCGCAACGACAAGCGCGTGACGAAAGTCGGCGCGTTTCTGCGCCGCACGAGCCTCGACGAGCTGCCGCAATTTTTCAACGTGTTGCGTGGCGACATGTCGGTCGTTGGACCGCGTCCCCATGCACTCGAGCACGACGACCTCTATCAGAAAGTGGTCGCCGGCTACATCAATCGCTATCGAATCAAGCCGGGCATCACGGGGTGGGCACAGATAAACGGCTTTCGTGGCGAGACTGACCGCATCGAGAAGATGGAGCGTCGCGTCGAGCATGATCTGTATTACCTGGGTCATTGGTCGTTCGCACTCGATATGCGGATCATCGGCGCGACGATTGTCGCGGGACTAGTGCATCGAAATGCTTACTAGAAAGTCAATAACAACGCCTCGGGGCAAAGGAGAAAGGATCGTGAGCTCGCTCGGTTTTCGCACAGGAATTCTTGTGGTTTTCGCTACTGCAGCACTGCTTTCCGGATGCTCGATCGTACCGGGACAACGGATGATCACGCCGGCCACAATTCAGGACACGGGCGGCGAATTCAGTACCGAAGCCTCCGCGCAGAAGCAGATTCCGATTACTGATATCAACCTGGAGTTGGTCAAGAAGCTCAATGCCGACCAGAAGAACTCGGTGCTGTCGTCGGAGACGACGGCGCTGTTCGGCAAGCCGGCCGCGTACAGGGTCGGTCCCGGCGACGTGCTGCAGATCGTCGTGTGGGATCACCCGGAACTGGCGGCCGCGCTCGGCCAGCCGCCGGCGAACTCGCGTAACTCCGATGCAATACCGGGCTTCCTGATCGACGAGAAGGGCGACATCCAGTTTCCGTATGCGGGCACCCTGCATGTCGCGGGCCAGGATGCCGCGACGATTCAGCGCGAGCTGTTCAAGCGTCTGAGCAAGGTCTACCAGAAGCCTGAGGTGACGGTGCGCGTCGCGTCGTTCCGTAACGCGACGGTGTATATCGACGGCGAAGTGCGCACGCCGGGCACGCAGTCGATCAACGATATTCCGATGTCGCTGACGAACGCGATCGGTCTGAGCGGGGGCTTCACCACGACCGCCGATCGCAGCCGGGTCCAACTGATCCGCAATGGCACGACCTATACGCTGAACATCGACGACCTCGTCAAGCGCGGCCGCAATCCGTCGGACATCTATCTGCAACCGGGCGATACCGTGCGCGTGAATGCGCGCGAGGACAGCGGCGTCTACGTGATGGGCGAAGTCAACAAGCCGGCCACGGTGCTGCCGTTGCGCGACGGTTCGCTGACGCTGTCGCAGGCGATCTCCGATGGCGGCAGCTTCGACTCGAACACGGCCGCGGGACAGCAGTTGTTCGTGATCCGCGATTCGACCGGCGACTCGCCGCAGATCTATCACCTCGATGCGACCACGCCGGTGGCGATGCTGCTCGCAAACCAGTTCGAGCTGCAGCCGAAGGACATCGTGTACGTCGGGCAGGGCGGTCTCGTTCGCTTCAACCGTGTGCTGAACCTGCTGTTGCCGGCGATCAACGCGGCGGTGACGGGAGTCGTGGTGTCGAAGTGACGCGCGCGTGACGCGATATCTGAACCGGCAGGCCTTGTTGGGTGAAAACATGGCGATCAATTACGAAAACCGTTACGCCGGAGTGTATGAGCCAGGGCAGGTGCACCTGTCGGACTACGTTCGTACGATCGTGCGCGGTCGGCGCACGATCCTGACGGTGACGCTGATCGCGCTCGTGTTCGGTTGCGCGTACGCGTTCCTCGCGCCGCCGGTCTATCGTTCGGACGTGCTGTTTCACGTCGAGGACAGGACGGTGAACGCGGCGGCGAATGTCAATGCGAACGGCCGGGACGCGGCGGCGCCGTTTTCCGGTGCGTACGATTCGAAGCCATCGACGGCGGCGCAGATCGAGCTACTGAAGTCGCGTCTCGTCATCGAGGAAACGGTCCGCGCGCTGCACCTCGACATCACGGCGAAGCCGCGTTATCTGCCGGTGCTCGGCAGCAAGATCGCGGGACTCGTGAACGGGCGCTGGTGGTTCCGGCTGCCGTCGTTCATCAATCTGTCCGGGTTCGCGTGGGGCAGCGAGAGCATCGCGGTATCGCGCTTCGACATGTCGAAGGACCTGTATGGCGAGACCTTCACGCTGGTTGCGGGCGCCGACAACACCTTCATGCTGCGCGATCCTCACGGCAGCGCGATCCTGTCGGGGCGCGTCGGCGAGACCGTGCAAACCGATACCGCCGTCGGCCCGATCACGCTGCACGTCGACCGGCTGGTCGGCCCGCCCGGCTCGCGTTTCAAGCTGACGCGCGCGTCGACGCTCGGCACGGTCGAGCATCTGGCGAAGACGATGGTCGTGCAGGAAACGGCGGAGGGTTCCGGCGTGATCCGCGTGAGCCTCGAAGGCGCCGACGCCGCGCTGACTGCCGCGATCGTCAACAACGTGGCGCGCGAGTTCCTGCGCCAGGACCTCGCGAGCCGTTCGACCGAGTCCGATCACACGCTCGCGTTCCTCGAACAGCAACTGCCGGATGCGCGCAAGTCGCTCGACGACGCGGAAGAGCGCTACGGCAGGTTCCGCAATACGCATGGCACCGTCGATCTCGGCGAAGAGAGCAAGCTGCTGCTGCAACAGATCGTCGACAACAAGACGAAGCTGATGGATCTGCAGCAGCAGCGCGCGGAGCTGTTGCAGAAATTCACGCCGAGCCATCCGATGGTCGCGGCGCTCGATGCGCAGATCGCCGCGTTGCAGGGCGCGCAGAGCACGATGAACCACAGCGTCTCGACGATGCCGGACACCGAGCAGACCGCGCTGCGGCTGCAGCGCGACGTGCACGTCAGCACCGAGCTGTACACGAATCTGCTCGACAGCGTGCAGCGACTGCGGGTGGCGCAGGCGGGACAGGTGGGCGGCGTGCGCCTCGTGGACTTCGCCGAAGCCCCCGACGATCCCGTGCGGCCGGAGCGCATGCTCGTGATCCTGATCGCGCTCGGCGGCGGCCTTGCGCTCGGCTTGCTGCTGATCTTCCTGAAGCGCGCGATGCGCGGCGGCGTCGAGCGGCCGGACGAGCTCGAGGGGATGCTCGGCGTGCCGGTGTTCGCGGTGGTGCCGCGCAGCCAGACGCAATTGCGCCTGCAGGAAAAGGTGTCGCTGCGCCAGCGCGGGCAGCATGTGCTCGCGCAGCAGGCACCCGAGGATATCGCGGTGGAAGGGGTGCGCAATCTGCGCACCTCGCTGCAGCTGTCGCTCGATTACGCGGCCAACAACGTCGTGATGATCACGGGCTCGCGGCCTGATGCGGGCAAGTCGTTTCTCTCGGTGAATCTGGCGACGCTGGTGGCGTCGGCCAACAAGCGCGTGCTGATCATCGACGCCGACATGCGGCGCGGGGACGTGCATTCGCATTTCGGCGTCAGCCATCGGCCGGGACTGTCCGACGTGCTCTGCGGCGGCGATCTCAACGCGATGATCCAGCGCGACGTGCTGCCCGGGCTCGACGTGCTCGCGAAAGGCACGCTGCCCACGCACCCGGCCGAGCTGCTGATGAGCAAACGCTTCGAAGCGATGCTCGAGGTGCTGAAGCCGCAATACGACGTCGTGATCATCGACACACCGCCGGTGCTTGCCGTGACCGACTCGACGCTGATCGGCAAATTCGCCGCGACGACGCTGCTCGTCGTGCGGCATGGCCGTCAGCCTCTGCACGAGATCATCGAAACCACCAAGCGCCTGCGCAACGGCGGTGTCGGGCTGCGCGGCGTGCTGCTCACCGACGTGCCGCAGGAAGCCGCGTTCCTCGGCTCGGGGTACCAGGGCGGCTACTACGGATACGACAGCATCGCCGGTTGAAGGCGCGGCCCGCGCGCGGGCCGTGCAATCGCGCCTGTATGCCGGCAAGGGTTTTGGGAATTCACAAACTGTAAAAGGAGAAGGTTCTATGACACGCAAGGTCGCGTTGATTACCGGTATCACTGGGCAGGACGGTTCGTACCTGGCTGAGTTGCTGCTCGCCAAGGGTTACGACGTGCACGGCATCAAACGCAGGTCGTCGCTGTTCAACACAGATCGGATCGATCATCTGTACCGCGATCCGCATGAGCCGGAGCAGCATCTGTTTCTGCACCACGCCGACCTGACCGACTCCACCAGCATTTTGCGCGTGATCCAGCGCGTCGAGCCCGACGAAATCTACAACCTCGCGGCGCAGAGCCACGTCGCGGTGTCGTTCGAGGAGCCGGAATACACGGCTAACGCGGATGGTCTCGGCGCGTTGCGGATTCTCGAAGCAATGCGGATTCTCGGCTTGCAGAACAAGACGCGCTTCTATCAGGCGTCCACCTCGGAGCTGTACGGGCTCGTGCAGCAGGTGCCGCAGTCCGAGACGACCCCGTTCTATCCGCGCAGCCCGTATGCGGTCGCCAAGCTGTTCGCGTACTGGACCACGGTCAATTATCGCGAAGCCTACGGGCTGTATGCGTGCAACGGGATTCTGTTCAATCACGAATCGCCGGTACGCGGCGAGACATTCGTCACGCGCAAGATCACGCGTGCCATCGCGCGCATCGCGGTGGGCATGCAGAAGACGCTGTATCTCGGCAATCTCTCGTCGCTGCGAGATTGGGGTCACGCGCGCGATTACGTGGAGATGCAGTGGCGCATGCTGCAACAGGATAAGCCTGAGGATTACGTGATCGCCACCGGAGTGCAGTACAGCGTGCGCCAGTTCGTTCAGCATGCGGCCGCCGAACTGGGCGTCACCGTGCGCTTCGAAGGCACGGGTACGGAGGAGGTGGGCATCGTCGAGAAGGTGGAAGGACGGGAGATCAGGCTGTCGCCGGGCGACGTGATCGTGCGCGTCGATCCACGCTACTTCCGGCCCGCCGAGGTCGAAACGCTGCTGGGCGATCCGTCCAAGGCGCATGCACAGCTCGGCTGGCAACCGGTGACGTCGTTTGCATCGCTCGTCAAGGAAATGGTGCGCGCGGACTATCAGATTGCCCGGCGTGACGCGCTCGTTACGCTGGCCGGATTCACGGCGTTGGAACATCACGAGTAACGGCGATGAACATACACTCACGCATCTTCGTTGCGGGCCATCGCGGCATGGTCGGCTCGGCGCTGGTCCGGCGCTTGGTGGCCAATGGCTACCAGAACGTCATCACGCGCCCGCGAGCGGAGCTGGATCTGACGGATCAGGCGGCCGTGAACCGCTTCTTCGAAACCGAACAGATCGACGTGGTGCTGCTCGCGGCCGCGCGTGTCGGCGGCATTCTCGCGAACGCGTCGCGGCCGGGCGAGTTTATCTATGAGAATCTGACGATTGAAACCAACGTGATCCACGCCGCGTATCGTGCGGGGGTCGAACGGCTGGTGTTCTTCGGCTCGTCGTGCATCTATCCGAAGCAATGTCCGCAGCCGATCCGCGAGGAGTATCTGCTGGGTTCGCCGCTCGAGCCGACCAACGATGCCTACGCGATCGCGAAGATCGCCGGCCTCAAGCTGTGCGAAGCGTACAACCGCGAGTACGGCACGCATTACGTCTCGTTGATGCCGACCAATCTGTACGGCCCGAACGACAACTACGATCTGAACAGCAGTCACGTGCTGCCGGCGCTGCTGCGTAAAGCGCATGAAGCCCGCCTGAGCGACGCGCCGACGTTGACGGTGTGGGGCTCAGGCACACCGCGCCGCGAGTTCCTGCACGTCGACGACCTCGCCGCGGCTACGCTGTTCGTGCTCGAACATAACGTGATGGACGGTCTGTTCAATGTGGGCGTGGGTGAGGACCTGACGATCCGCGAGCTGGCCGAAAGCATCTGCAAGGTGGTCGGCTTCGAGGGCGAGCTCGTGTTCGATTCGTCGAAGCCCGACGGTACGCCTCGCAAGCTGCTTGACGTCTCGCGGCTCACACAGATGGGCTGGCGCGCGACGATCGGTCTGGAGGACGGTATTGCGGCCACGTATCGGGAGTTCCTCGAGTCCGATGCCGGTTCGACCGCCGCCGCGCTGCAAGCTTAGACGCCCGAGCGGCGGCCGCTAAAAGCTGCGGCGAAGGAGTCATGACCGGCCGCGGTGCGCAATGCTCAAGGTAGTTGAAGCGTTCGCGAACGCGAACGGCACAGCACATCGCTGTTGAGCCGTTGATTCGCAGAAGTGCTTCCCACACTCAACCCTATACGTTCTGGCAGCCACGATGAAGATCCTGATCTACGGCCTCAACTACGCACCGGAATTGACGGGGACAGGTAAGTACACGGCGGAAATGGCTGTGCTGCTCGCCAGCCGAGGACACGAAGTGCGGGTCATATGCGCGCCGCCCTACTATCCCGAGTGGCGCGTGTCGGCGGACTACGCGTCATGGCGCTATCGGCGCGAGATGCGTGACGGTGTGACGGTGTGGCGCGCGCCGCTGTGGGTGCCCTCACAGCCGAGCGGCGTCAAGCGGATGCTGCATCTGGCAAGCTTCGCAGCAAGTTCGCTGCCGCTGCTCGCGCGCCATGTGCTGTGGCGCCCCGATGCCGTGATGCTGATCGCGCCCACCTTGATGTGCGCACCGGCGGCACTGGCGCTCGCCCGCGTCACAGGCGCCGTGACATGGTTGCATATCCAGGACTATGAGGTGGATGCGGCCTTTGATCTGGGGCTGCTGAAAAGCTCGCGTGCGGCGCGTGTCGCACGCTGGTTCGAAAGCACGCTCCTGCGGCGCTTCGATGGGGTCTCGTCGATCACGCGGCAGATGAGCGCGCGCGCGACCACCAAGGGCGTGCCGCCTGCGCGCGTACTGTGCCTGCCGAACTGGGTGGACGTGTCGAGCATCTATCCGCTTGCGCGCGCAAGCGACTACCGGCAGCAGCTCGGCATTCCGGACAACCAGATCGTGGTGCTGTACTCGGGAAACATGGGCGCGAAGCAGGGCATCGAAACACTCGCCGAAGCGGCCGCACTGCTCGCGGCTCGCAGCGACATCACGTTCGTGTTCTGCGGTAATGGCGCTGCGAAAGAGAGTTTGCTGTTGCGTTGCGCGGGACTGGTGAACTGCCTTTTCATTCCGCTGCAACCGGCCGAGCGCCTGAACGAACTGCTTAATCTCGCCGACATTCATGTGCTGCCGCAACGCGCCGACGCGGCGGATCTGGTGATGCCGTCCAAACTCACCGGCATGTTCGCGAGCGGCCGCGCGACGGTGGCGATGGCGCACAGTGGCACGGCATTGCATGAAGCGGTGGAGTCGTGCGGTGTGGTGGTGCCGCCGGATCGCGCCAACTCGCTGGCGGCGGCGATCAGCGTGCTGGCGAGCGATGCGGGACGCCGTGCCGAGCTCGGCAACGCCGCGCGCAACTACGCTGAGCGCGCGCTATCGCCGGAGTCGATCATTCGCAACTTCGAGGAACGTCTCGCGGCCGTGTTCCTTCAGACGGATGTGACGCGCGGGACGACGGGGGCGGCCTATCTCGATCCGCTCTCTTCAGCGGGCGGAGGCCATGGAGTCAATGCAGCGACTGCGGAGGAAGCCGCGCCGGATTGATCCGGCATGCGGCCATTCGATGAAGGAGAACTTACCAGGGCGAGCGATAGATGGCGGGCTTGCCTGCGCCATATGGATCGGCGTAAATGTTTTTCGGGGCGCCCTGAAGGAGCTGGCCCTCGGCTGCGGTCGGGCGCCCGGGCCCAGGCTGACCTGCTACGCGTATCTGCCCATTGGCGGCCGCCGCCGTCTTGCGTTGTGCGTTGCCGCGCGCGCGTTGTGCGCGAGCGTCGCGATCCGTGCCCGTCATGCGTTGTTCGTCGGGCAGGGCGGCGCGCTGCGCCTCGTCGGTATCGCCCTGCGGCGTATCGCCACCTCCGTACTCAGCCGGTGCGCCGAGCAGCTGTTGTTCGTTGGGGCGATTTGTTGCGCGCCGGTCGGCGGGAGCAGGCAGCCCGGCGCCATCATCGTTGACCGCCGCCGCGTCCGGTGCAGCGGGTGCCGCGTTGTATTGCGCGAACGCCGGCAGCGCGCATGTAGTGACGGCGACAAACAGCCATCCAGCAGCGTGTCGGATCGAATTTGTCATCTTGGTCCCCCGGGAAATGCGTTCGAAAAAAATTTATCGTGCGCCAACCTTGACATGCGCAGCCGCCAAAACGCTTGCCTGCGCGGCCACCGCGCAAAGCTTCGGAGGGCGATGCAGCAAAATACGAGCAGGTGGCTTCGCATGCCTGCATATGGATACCACGGCTCGTGCCTGGGGAGTATGTGATGGATAACGTTGCCGACGATCAGCAGCGTGAATGTGTGCCACCCGCCGAAGCGGCGCGCGAGGATGGACGCGTGATCGATCTGAGTCTGGCGGGAAAGGGAAACTATCAGGCCCGCCGCAGCGTTCTAGTCGAGCTCGTCTGGTTCGTCCTTGAAGCGTGCGTGATCAACAACAAGCTGCTGCCGCTGTCGTTCGTGCGGGTCGGCTTGTTGCGTCTGTTCGGCGCAAAGATAGGCGCCGGTTGCAGGTTCGTGCATCCGTTGCGCGTGAAGGCGCCGTGGAATCTCGAGGTCGGTGACAAGTGCTGGTTCGGCGTCGATGTCTGGATCTATAACCAGGCGCCGATTCGCATCGGGTCGAACGTATGCATTTCGCAGGGTACGTTCCTCACAGCCGGGTCGCATGACATGAGCACGACGATGGATCTGCGCGTCGCGCCGATCGTCATCGAGGATGGTGTGTGGATCACGTCGAAGTGCGTCGTGCAAATGGGCGTGACAATCGGCCGTTCGGCGGTAGTGACGCCGTTGTCGGTCGTGCATCGCTCACTGGAAGCGGAGGGTGTGTATGGCGGAAATCCGTGCCGCTTCATACGGAAGCGTTTTGTTTCCACTGGAGTAGGTTTGCGCTGCACCCCGCATTCTGCGCATTGATCGACAGCCATCGCCAGTGTCAGTTGCTTCATCACGTTTTTACTTTCACCGTTGCTTGACCACACTACAACGAATGACAGCCACGAAACGTGGACTTGATCAGCATTGCATAGAACTATAAATCGGACTCCATGGCGTTCGCGTGAAGCGGGCGTCGGAACCGGGGGGGCACTGGAAGTTGGGCTCGCGCCGTGAACTGATCGAAGCCCGTCTGGCGACGCCGACGACGCGGACGGGGTCAGTGATGTGCTCGGAATACATGACAAAATGGGGAGCAGCGGATGTTTATCGATACTCGAAGTGTTGAACAAAATACTGTGATTACAACGACGGTCTGCATCATCGGGGCCGGAGTCGCTGGCATCACGCTGTCGCTGGAATTGTCACGCGCAGGCGTTGAAACCTGCCTGCTCGAGAGCGGCGGTTTCGGCCCCGACGATGAAACCCGCGATCTCTCTCGCGGCGATAACGTAGGCTTGCCCTATACCTTCGCGGACGGTTCGCGCAGCCGCTTCCTGGGCGGCAGCAGCAACTGCTGGGGCGGCTGGTGCCGGCCGCTCGATCCCTGGGACTTCGAGAAGCGCGACTGGATCGCGCACAGCGGCTGGCCGTTCGGCCTCGACGAACTGGCGCCGTACTACGAGCGCACCCACGAGTGGTTGAAGCTCGGTCCGAACAACTTCGACCCTGCTTATTGGGAGCGCGAGATCGGCCGCCCGGACGTGCGTCGCATGCCGCTCGGCACCGGCGACATGCGTGACACGGTCGCGCAGTTCAGCCCGCCGATGCGCTTTGGCAAGACGTATCGCGGCGAGCTGGCGAACTCGAAGCGAGTGCGCGTCTTCCTGTACGCGAACGTGCTCAGCATCGACGCCGATGCGCAGGGCACGACGATCAACCGCGTGCAAGTGGGCACGATCAGCGGCCGACGGATCTCGGTGCAAGCGCGGATTTTCGTGCTGGCCACTGGCGGCATCGAGAATGCGCGCCTGCTGCTTGCATCGAACGGCGTCCACGCCACGGGGCTCGGCAATGCGAACGATCTGGTTGGCCGCTACTTCATGGATCACCCGCGGATGATGGCGGGCAAGGTACGTTTTCGTGAGGGCGTCCCGCGCAACAAGCTGTACGACGTCAAGTATCACTACCAGAACGCCGCGGTGTCGGCGCACGGCACGAAGATCTCCTCGCAGTTCGCACCGAAGAAGGAATGGATGGAGCGCGAGAAGCTGCTGAATTCACGCGTGTGGCTCTACTCGAAGTGGTACGGCGAAAGCAGCGCGGCTTCCGAGGCGCTGATCCACTGCAAGGAAGCCCTGATGAAGAAGGACCAGCCGGGCCGCAGCCTGAAGGCGGACGTCGCGACGATGATCGCGCACCCGCTGCAAACCGTCGGATATGCCCTCGCGCGGCTGTTGCAATCGCCGGCGCTGATCACCCACGTGACGTTGCAGGCCATCGTCGAAGCTGTGCCTGATCCCGATAGCCGCGTCACGTTATCGGCCGACAAGCGCGACCACTTCGGCATGCCGCGCGTCAAGGTGGACTGGCGCCTGGGCGAACAGGTCAAGCGAACCTTTGACAAAACCTTCATGCTGTTCGCGCAGGAATTGCAGATGGCCAAATTCGCGGACGTCGAACTCGACGCGCCGCTTGAAGGCCGGCCATGGCCGGCACAGGTGGAGGGCACGTGGCATCACATGGGCACCACGCGCATGCACGAATCGCCGCGCGAGGGCGTGGTCGACGCTGATTGCAAAGTGCACGGGATCAGCAATCTGTATGTCGGCGGCAGCTCGGTGTTTCCGACCGTTGGCGCCAATTTCCCGACCATCACGATTACCGCGCTGGCGTTGCGTCTGGCCGGTCATCTGGTGCGGCGGCTCGATGTACCGGACGCGGTCGGCAAAACGGAGATCGACGCCGCCAACCGCCCGGCCGCGTCGATCGACGTGCCGTCCCAGGTCGAGACGCTGTCGATCGCGGCGGGAGGAATCGGCCCGCAGGCTCAGTGAGACGTCAGGAACGGAACCTGAAAAAGCTAGCGGCTTTGCTGCGCGGTTTCGCGCAGCGCCGCGATCTGCTGTTCGCGCGCGTCGCTACGGCTGCCATGCGTGTCCAGCAGCGCGGTCAGCGCACTCACCATGGCGTCGATCCTGAAGCGTGAACTGTAGGTGAGTGCGGCTTGCGTACGCATCGCCTCACGTGCCGGGGGCGAGAGTTCGATCCAGCGCAGCAGATTCTGTTCGGTGCCGTCCACGGTGTCGGCGGCTACCAGTCCAGCGCCGTCTGCTTCAATCTCGCGCCATACGTTGACCTTGTCGGAAATCAGCACCGGCAGTCCGCAACCGAGCGCCTCGGCAACCGCCACGCCGAAATTCTCCTGGTGCGAGGGCAGAACGAACACGTCGCTCGCGTGAAACGCGCCCCACTTGAGGTCGCCCTGCAACATGCCCGGCAAGCTGAGGCGCTGCGCGATGCCGGCTGCCTCAGCCCGCGCGCGCAGTGTCGGGAACCAGCCGGTTTCGTCGGGACCGGCAATCACAAGATGCAGCGCCGGATCGCGACCGGCGACGCGCGCAAACGCGTCGATCAGCAGATCGCAGCCTTTCTTCGCATGGACGCGGCCTAGAAACAGCACGATGCGTTTGCCGCGCAACTCGGGGACCGCTTGCAGGAACGCCTCGCGCACCACCGCCGGATCGACGAGCGGCACTGTCGTGCCGAACGGCACGATCCGTTCTTTCGCGCGGTACAGCCAGAACGACTGACGCGCGCGTGTGCGTTCTTCCTCGGTCGTGAAGATGACCGCGCGGGCGTCGCGCAGCACGCGGTATTCGGCCCACGGCCAGTACAGCCATTTCTTCAGATGCTTGAGCGGATAGGCTTCTTTGAACCACGGGTCGAGCATGCCGTGCGCGTAGACGTAGTAGGGCACGCCGCTGTCGTGCAAGGCCCGCCATGCGGCAAAGCCGTGGTATTGCCACAAGCCATGCACGATGACCGCGTCGAAGCGTTTCGCGTTGGCGGCGAGCCACGGTACGAGCCGCTTGCAGTAGCCATAATGGCCGCGGCTGGGGCCTAGTGCGTGGACCCGAAACGGAAAGGTCGCGAGGTAGCCGTCACCGGGATCGTCACAGGTCGCCACCTCGATGTCGTGTCCGGCCTTCTGCATGGCTATGCTACTGCGATGCACCCCTTCAACCGGGCCGCCGCCGCGAGGATCGACACTGGGAAGCAGATGCAATATTTTCATTGGGTGATATCCGGGTGGTGGGGACGTGGCGTCCGCGCAGGACGTGGCACGAGCGCGCCGAACTGGTTGGGTGTGGCCGCGGCGGAGCTTGCGCGCGTCCGCAGCGCAAGTTGCAGGCGCGCGTGAGTCGCGATCATCATTCGCGTCTCCGTGGGTCGATAGCGGATGGTCTTGCACTGGATCATTGTGAGGAAATCTCCCCGGTCGTTAGTTACCCCGACCGCATTCGTCGCTGAATGCCTGGATTCTGGCAACGGCGGCAAGGGCACCCACTGCAAGGCGCGCGCAGACCTGCGTATGTTGTCGGCCAACAAGCGCGTGCTGATCATCGACGTGCCGCAGGAAGCCGCATTCCCCGGCTCGGGGTACCAGGGCGCCTGTTACGGCTACGACAGCATCGCCGGTTGACGTTGCTGCCCGCCCGGCACGTCGCGTCGGGGACGGCATCGTCGTCGCTTACGTTGTCAAGCTGGATGCCTCGCAGCCCTTAGTGATGTGCCAGCAGGGCGCGGATATCTCCCGCCATTTCCTTCGACGGCTCCATGGTCTGCCGTGCATCGCCCGGCATTTCCTTCGACGCTTCCATGGTCTGCCATGCGGACTCGTGCGACGCGAGCGCGACCAGCCGTCGCGCGGCCTTGCTGCTCGAATCGATCTGCAACGCCTCGTTGGCGTTGTGCGATGCGCAGTCCCAATGTCGGACATTGCCGCAGCCGCGCGCGAGACTGAGCAATGCGTCCCGTTGCTGTTCTAGCGTGCTCACTTCGGCGCGCATGCGGCGCGCGTCGCGATTGTCGGGTTGCGCCGTGATTACCGCGGCGAGACGCGCTTTGGTCGCCGACAGATTGCCCCGTTGCAGATAGCCGTGCGCGGCTTTCAGATTCCGCTCTGCGTCGGCGCGCAGCTTGTCGGCTTGCGTGAGCGGGGCGGTCGTCGTGTCGGTGTTGATGTTGGAGTTGGTCGACACGACTGCCGTGCCGCGCGGGGTGGGCGCGGAGATGGCTGCACTCGGTGGCGTCGTTGGCGCTACGGCGTGCGCGGTCGCATTGACGGGCTGTGGCGGTGCGGTGTGTGCGGTCGCAATGATGGGTTGGGGCGCTGCGGTGTGTGCGGTCGCAATGACCGGCGGTGGCGCAACGGTGGGTGAGGTCGGAATGACGGGCGGTGTCGCTAAGGTGCGCGCGGTAGCAATGGCGGGCGGTGGCGCAATGGTGTGTGCGGTCGCAATGACAGGCGGTGGCGCGACCGTGTGCGAGGTTGCAACGACAGGCGGTGGTGGCGGCGCGACAGGAGCCGCGTGCACGGGCTCCGGTTGCTGCCGCGCGACGACAACGGGACGCGGTGGTTGCGCGACGACCGCCGCGGGTCTCGGCGCCGCGGCTTTGGGAGCCGCGGCAACAGACCGCGCCGCATTCCGCGCCGCGTTCTGCGCAGTGTTTTGCGCGGTGTTGTCCGAGTGCACCGTGCCGAAGACCGTGACCGGCGTGTCGACGCTCGCATCGTCATCGTTGAGAAGAATGAAGCCGGCATACACGACGCCGAGCGTCGCGAGCGCCGCCGCGGCGAGCGCCATGGGACGCTTGCGCCGACGTCCGCCCGGCACGAAGGTCGCCTCGTCGATCAACTCGTAGGGGCTCAGCTTCGTTTGTGCGGAGCGCCGTGACGCACGGTCCTCTGGCAAACCCGCGCTCGCTGGCAGCGATTCGAGCTGTGCGCGCGGTGCGGCGAGCACTCGGGATCGTGCGGTGCGCTCGCCGCGATTGTCGGCCATATCTAACGAATCGATCGGCAGCGCATGGCACGCGGGACACGGCGAAAAGCGGCCGGACAACGGCACGCCGCAGTATGCGCAGTGATGGAAGAATGGCTGGTCGGAGGTCGTGTCGCGCGGCATGGCCGTCTCGCTCCACTGGCGCCAAAGGCCGGCGCCATCAAAAAGAATGAATGCGACGACGCTCGCAAGCGGCGTCGACCGGACTTACTGGACGACGTACCCGCGCGCCTGCATGCATGCCGCGTAGGCGGCCCAGTAGCGCGTCATCGGCGGCTCGGGCGCGGGCAGCGGCGGCAGCTTGACGTCCGATGCCGCGTTGGCCTGCAACGATGCGTCCGGTGCGCCCGACGCGCCGGGTTCCGCGCTCGCGCCTGCGGCCGTATTGGTCGCGGCTGCCGACGCATCTGCCGGTACGGTGATCGGGCTACGCGCACTGCCGACGCCGGCCATCGGCTCGCTCACGGCCTCCGACGTGCTTGCGCCATACGGCAGTGGTGTGGCGGAGAAGGAACTTTGCGGCAGAGGCGGCTTCGGCGGCGCGCCCGTCGACGCCCCTTTCGCCGCCGGCGCAGGGCGCGGCGGGATTTGCGGCTCGCGACGGATGTCGACCTTGCTCACGCGGGCCGCTTCCGCGTAGCACATCGCGTTGTCGATGCTCCGCTCGTAGGGGCTCTGACTTCGGATCGGATAGGTGACAGGTCGCCACGCGAACGCGGCACTGCTCGCCACCAACAGTGTCAGTACGGTATATGTTTTAAATGCCATCGCAGTCACTCCCGCAGCGATGTCTCGCCTTTTTGTGTTTGATTTAGTGTAGTGCTTTCGTTTTTTGCTTGTTGCGCGTCGTGTTCGAGCTTGTCGTTCGTGCTTGCTGGTCCTGTGCCATTGCACCCCGGACGGGCACGCCGCAAATGTTGCTTTGACGAGCGTAGCACCGTGCGCTGAGCACGCGATGCGTCGCATAGCGCGCGAAAACGCCATCGTGCAGTGCAATCAGGACACAATTCGCGAAGTTGCGTTGGAGATCGGGACAATCCCTGGGGTCTGTTTACGTAGGGAACGCAAGTGCGAATGCCCGCTATCGGCGCGCTTTGCACGGCGTTCTGTGTGTCGAACCGCATGCTTTTTGCTTCACTCAACGGTTTCGGCCAAAGATACACAGTTTTATGACTTTCGCTGAGTGGTCTGCTAACCGTCGAGTAATCTGCAGAGGTAAATCTGAACGGCTATTCGAGCATGTAACTGATTCGCGGAGCGACTATGGTGACCTTCAAGACTTTCGGACACTTCCTTTGGCTCGTCCGTAAGACGTGGATAACGCGTGGCCCGCGTTTGTACTATTCGCAGTTTGGAGAAGACGCAGTGTTGCGCGAGATAATCAGTCCCCGGTGCAATAAGGGGATTTATGTAGACGTAGGGGCATACCACCCTGTCAAGTTCTCGAACACACATGCACTTTATAAGCGTGGTTGGCGCGGCATCAACATAGACATGGATCCGGTAAAAATTGAAGCGTTTTCTCTTGCGCGGTCTGATGATGTCAATGTATGTGCAGCCATTTCCAGTGAGAAACAGCTCAAGGAAGTTTATAACTTCTCAAATTATGGGCTGACTTCGACCCTGGATCCCATAGTGGCAGCAGCGGAAGTCCAGAAGCCTATCTCCGTGCGGACGGTTGAAACCACCACATTGAACGACGTTCTTGAGCACAGCCCATACGCCGGTCAGGAGATCGATCTGCTCTCCATCGACGTGGAAGGTCACGATTACGAAGCCTTGCGGTCGATCGATATCAGCAGGTATAAACCAAAGATCATTATTGTGGAATCTATGCTGACTTCAATAAGGGAAGTCATAGATTCCGCCATATTTCGCTATCTGGAGGAGCGCAATTACCGACTGGTCAGCTGGACACATTTTTCACTGATCTTCAGGGTGGAAAAATCTCAAATCTTTCGCAATCAGTTATAGCCTTACAGTTGTGCAAGTGTTGTCCTTGCAGTCGCTATGAATTTCATCATCCCACCAGAAGCGACCGCGTCAATGGCCCGGACATACGCGGGGCGACTTGCCTGAAGGCTGACTATTGTCACGGCCCATGCTTACGGGGATTTCCCTGGGTTTGACGTTTCGAGTGGGCGCTCTGCGCCGAAGTCGCTGCCTCGTGACGGGCCGCCTTACCATTCGTGAAGGGCCGAATCTCAGTTTGATGCGTCGGTAAATTATTGTTTTCTTAGAGAAAATGCCGAGCGGCAGAGGTTCCTCACGGGGCCGGCTCAAGCCTGAGCGAATCACGTTCAAGGGTCAGTGAACGACGGCCGCGTTCCCCACTTCTTGAATTTGTCACTACCCGTCCATATAATTAGCACTCGCTGCACGAGAGTGCTAACAACATCGCCGGTTGGCTCGGCCAGCCGGGTTTTTCTCAGCGTTCTTCAGTCTCAATCAGAGAGGAGTATGTATGAACCTTCGTCCTTTGCATGATCGCGTGATCGTCAAACGTCTGGATCAAGAAACCAAGACCGCGTCGGGCATCGTGATCCCCGAAGCCGCAGCGGAAAAGCCGGATCAAGGCGAAATCCTCGCAGTCGGCCCGGGCAAGCGCGACGACAAGGGCGCAGCCATTGCGCTCGACGTGAAGGTCGGCGACCGCGTCCTGTTCGGCAAGTACGCAGGCCAGACCGTCAAGGTCGACGGCAACGAACTGCTCGTGATGCGCGAAGAAGACATCATGGCCGTGGTGCAGAAGTAAGCGCAACGTCGCTACTTCCCCGGTTATATCCAAAGAATTCAAGGAGTTAGAAGATGGCAGCTAAAGACGTCGTATTCGGTGATTCCGCCCGTGCCAAGATGGTCGAAGGCGTGAACATTCTCGCCAACGCCGTGAAGGTCACGCTCGGTCCGAAGGGCCGCAACGTGGTCCTCGAGCGCAGCTTCGGCGGCCCGACGGTCACCAAGGACGGTGTGTCGGTCGCTAAAGAGATCGAACTGAAAGACAAGCTCCAGAACATGGGCGCGCAAATGGTCAAGGAAGTCGCTTCCAAGACCAGCGACAACGCAGGCGACGGCACGACGACCGCTACGGTTCTCGCGCAATCGATCGTCCGCGAAGGCATGAAGTACGTCGCATCGGGCATGAACCCGATGGACCTGAAGCGCGGTATCGACAAGGCTGTTGCAGCTGCAATCGAAGAACTGCGCAAGATCAGCAAGCCGTGCACGACCAACAAGGAAATCGCACAGGTTGGCGCGATCTCGGCGAACAGCGATTCGTCGATCGGCGACCGTATCGCTGAAGCAATGGACAAGGTCGGCAAGGAAGGCGTCATCACCGTCGAAGACGGCAAGTCGCTGCAAGACGAGCTGGACGTTGTCGAAGGTATGCAATTCGACCGCGGCTACCTGTCGCCGTACTTCATCAACAACCCGGACAAGCAAGTCGCCGTGCTCGACAACCCGTTCGTGCTGCTGCACGACAAGAAGGTGTCGAACATCCGTGATCTGCTGCCGGTGCTCGAGCAAGTCGCGAAGGCTGGCCGTCCGCTGCTGATCATCGCGGAAGACGTCGAAGGCGAAGCGCTCGCAACGCTGGTCGTCAACAACATCCGCGGCATCCTGAAGACTGTTGCTGTCAAGGCTCCGGGCTTCGGCGATCGTCGTAAGGCGATGCTGGAAGACATCGCGATCCTGACCGGCGGCCAGGTCATCGCTGAAGAAACCGGCCTCACGCTCGAGAAGGCAACGCTGGCTGAACTGGGCCAGGCGAAGCGCATCGAAGTGGGCAAGGAAAACACCACGATCATCGACGGCGCTGGCGAAGCAGCGAACATCGAAGCTCGCGTCAAGCAAGTGCGCAAGCAGATCGAAGAAGCGACCTCGGACTACGACCGTGAAAAGCTGCAAGAGCGCGTCGCCAAGCTGGCTGGCGGCGTGGCAGTGATCAAGGTCGGTGCTGCGACCGAAGTCGAAATGAAGGAAAAGAAGGCACGTGTCGAAGACGCACTGCACGCAACGCGCGCAGCTGTGGAAGAAGGCATCGTTGCTGGTGGCGGCGTCGCGCTGATCCGTGCACGTACGGCAATCGCTGGCCTGAAGGGCGCTAACGCCGATCAGGACGCAGGTATCAAGATCGTGCTGCGCGCAATGGAAGAGCCGCTGCGCCAGATCGTCACCAACGGCGGCGAAGAAGCGAGCGTCGTGGTGGCAGCGGTTGCTGCTGGCAAGGGCAACTTCGGCTACAACGCAGCAACCGGCGAGTACGTCGACCTGGTTGACGCAGGTGTCGTGGACCCGACGAAGGTCACGCGCACGGCGCTGCAAAACGCAGCTTCGGTCGCTGGCCTGCTGCTGACGACCGACGCAGCTGTCTGCGAACTGCCGAAGGAAGACGCACCGATGCCTGGCGGCATGCCCGGCGGCATGGGCGGCATGGGCATGGACATGTAATTCCGCTCGGGCCTCGTGGTCCGGCCGGGTGGTCAAACCATCGCGGCTGGATCACCGACGAGGCCCGGTTGGAAGTCCATGTGGGGAGTGCGCCGCGAGGCGTGCTTCCCAAAAGAAAAAACCCGCATCAGCGGGTTTTTTCTTTTGGGGCCGGTGTTGACGCGGACGCCGGCGGGCGCTTCTGGACGCCCGTGCTCCGGATCAGGCGCGTACCGTGCGAGCGGTACGGTGAGCGGACGTTTCCAGACACTTTTCGCGCAGGTAGTGGAAGATCTGCGCGACGCTTTCCGCAGGGCTCTGCGTTCCCGTGTCGACGTGCAGGTCGGGATCGGTCGGCGCTTCATAGGGCGCCGACACGCCGGTGAACGAGCTGATCTCGCCAGACCTTGCTTTCGCGTAAAGACCTTTTGGATCGCGGCTCACACAGGTGGCGAGCGGGGCAGATACATAGGTCTCGACGAACTTGTCGGGTCCAATGATCTCGCGCGCCATCGCGCGGTCTTCGCGTATCGGCGAAATCAACGCGGTAATCACGATCAGGCCCGCGTCGTTCATCAACTGGGCGACGTGCGCGACGCGGCGGATGTTTTCGCGGCGGTCGGGGCGCTCGAAGCCGAGGTCGCTCGCCAGACCGTGGCGGATATTGTCGCCGTCGAGCACATAGCAGGCGCGACCGAGCGCGATCAGCTGCTCCTCGAGCGCGAACGCGAGCGTCGATTTGCCGGCGCCGGACAGGCCGGTTAGCCAGATCGTGGCCGGCTTCTGGCCGAACATGCGGATGCGATCCTGCACCGCGATCTTGCCGTGGAAGCGTTGCACGAAATGGGGCGGCTCTTTCATGTATGGGTTCTCCTGAATCTTCCGGCTCATTCGCAGTGCCAGCCTTGGCGCCACGTGCCGGCGTTGTGTAGGCTTTCGGTGGAATTCGCGGCCGTAGCGCGAAAGCCGTCCGGGATGCCGTCTGGCAGTGAGATCGAAAATCCGCTCTGTAAGCTCGGGTAGCCGGCGCCCGCTACATCGGCCCGTGGACGCTGCCGGCTTTGCGCGAACTCCAGATAGGTGTTGATCGGCGCGAGATCGAAGCGGCGGATCACCTCTTGCACGCGCGCGAGGAATGAGCCGTCGATGCCGAAAACCGTTGCGCTATAGACGTGCGGATTTTCAAGCTGATCTATTTCGGACTGAATCACGCGGACCAATTCGAGCGCATTCGAAAAGACGTCGCCCGTTTCTTTCGCATAGGATTCGATCATTCGATTCGCATCGCGGAACAGCTCGTAATCAAGGCTATTGTCGTCAATAAACCTTTGTCTTGTTGCTTCGCTTATGTGAGCTTTGCCTTTCGGCACTTGCAGCGCCATAGCCTCCGGTGTAGACACGCTGACGCCGCGTGTGATCTGGCCGTTCTTGCCGTTCGCCGCATACAGGTAGTGCGAGATCTGGCGTGAGAGCGGATCTCGCAGGATCGTGCAGTAGTTCACCGGATGTTTGATGATCCGATGAATGCCATACGGTAGATGGCCGCCGCCGACCTGCGTCTCGAGCAGCTTTGCGCGACAGTGTCCCCACCCATCCTGATCCCACACAAAGCTAATGAACTGGTCATTACCTTTATTCAAGTCGAAACACGAAATAACGGTCGAACCGCCGCATTTCGGTGGATGGATGAAAAATGTCGGGAAAGACATGTGGGGACATATGACTGGTCGTGATGCGTAAAGTCTAGACGTCCGCCGTCAATGACGTTGTAACGTTTAATTACGCAATTAGCCGTGCGGTTACGTGGGCCGGGCAAGCTTCATGCTGCTATGCGAAAGAGATTTGCGAAAGTACGAAATATGGACTGAGCGCCGCAGCATCGAGAGGCGAGCTGATCTGCGTTATCAATTTCCAGATAAATTGAATGAAAATTCGCAATATTGCGAAAAAGACATTGAATGAGAAACCCGCTCTAAGGCGGGTTCCTGGTCAACACCGACGAAGGGCGAGGTCAGTGCCGCGCTTCACCCGGCGCCGCGCCCTGGCCTGGCGCCGGCGGGGTTTCGTCGTCGTCGCTGCTGCGCGCCCAGAAGAAGCGGTCGGGCATGTATGAACCCATGCCGGGCCGGAACGCATTGCGCATCGCCTGAAACAGATATTCCTGGCTTTCGCGCACCGCTTCGGCGGGTTCCTGGCCGTTGGCGAGCAGCGCGGCGATCGCCGCACCGAGCGTATCGGTCAAGCCCATCAGCCGATGGGGCGCGCGGTCCCACATGTCCTGACGTAACTGGCCGTCCTCGCTGAACAGGGTGTTGACGAGCCGATGCGTACCGGTTTCGGTCGACAGAATGTACTCGCAGCCCTGCGACAGCAGATGCGAGATCGCCGCGTCGAGGCTCGGCGCCTCCGCGTCGCCGTCGGGCTGCGCGAGCGCGAGCAGCGTGGACGAGTCGGCGACCAGCAGCGTGGTTTGTGGCGCGAGCAGATCGGCGATCGCTTCGCGCAGTTCGTCGGCGGCGAGCACGTGTTCGTCGTCGAGCGTGAAGTCGGGAGCGAGGATCAGCGGGATGTCGTCGTAGTCGGCGACCACTTCGGCGATCGCGCTCACCACTTCGGCACGCGTGCACGCGCCGACCTTGAACGCGGCGACCGGCATGTCCTCCAGCAGCATGCGCGCCTGCGTTGCGACGGTGTCCGGGTCGAGCCCGGTGACTTCGTCGCAGCTCGCCGAGTCGCGCACGGTATAACCCGTGAGCACGGAAACGCCGTGGCAGCCCATGCTGGCAAGTGTCATCAGGTCCGCCTGCAGGCCGGAGCCGCCGGTGGGATCGGAGAGGCCGAAGGTGAGGACGATCGGAGGCGTGTCGCTGGGCATGAAATTGATAAAGAAAGCAGGATTTCGGCGCACGGTGCGCAATTGGCTCAATTATGCGGCCTAAACCGCGGCGAGGGCGGTTTTTCGCGCGACAGGGGTGGCCCGCGGGGGACTGGGCCGGCGCGGGATTGCTTTGAGGTGGCTGCGCTATCTCGGCGAGCTTGCACGAGGGTGCCTTCTACCGCGCCGCCGATTTATCGCCACCGCCACGCGGCATGACGCCGCAAGCGGCGCCAGTCGGGCGCGCGGGCGCCCTGTCGAAGGCCGATGCACGCTACGATTGCGCGTTTTCGATTGCTAGGCATGGGGGCGCCAACACGGTACCATCATGGCTCCCGTTTCCACGGACTCAACGACGCGACACAAGAATGGAATATCAAAGCTGGATGTGCCTGATTTGCGGCTGGATTTACGACGAAGAAGCCGGCTTGCCGGAGGAAGGCATTGCGCCGGGCACGCGCTGGGAAGACGTTCCCATCAACTGGACGTGTCCGGAGTGCGGAGCCCGCAAGGAAGACTTCGAAATGGTCCAGATCTGAAGCCTGGCAAGCTGCCGGCGTCGGCCGGTAGGGTTGTTTGCCTGGCTTGATCGATCGTTCCGGCACCGCGGTTTCAGGGGTTCGCGCGACATGCCGGAAGCTTCGGCCCGAAAACCGGGTCCAGGGGTTCGGGCCCGAACTTCGACCGTGAAAGTCAGCGGCGTCATCCGCCGCGCAACTGCTGCAATCGCTTGAAGCGTCCGGCACGCCCGGCGCCTGTCCGAGCGCGCCGGCGCGGAACATCGCCGGGCGCGTCGTGTCGCAACGGTAGTCTGTCATTGTCCTGTCGCCGGTTCGCGCGTTGGCCGATCACTCAGCACGCGCCGCGAAGCGACGGCCCCGTCAGCTTCGTGTCGCCTGCCCATGACTCTTCGATCCGCTGCACCCGTTTCCTTCGATGCACTGCCGAACCCGCGCGGCGGCGCGATCCGCCCCGCGGAACTGGCGCTCGCCGAGGCGTCGCTCGCGTTCGAGCAGCGCGACGAGAGCGGTGCCGCGCTGCTGCGCGCGTCGCACGCGCTGCGCACGGCGGGCTGGCTGAGCGCGCAGCGTTTCGCCGACGCGCTGGTGCGGCTCTCGCCGCTCGCGAGCGGCGAGCCGGCCGAAGCGGAAAACGCGCGGCCGGTGTTCGGCGCGGCGCTGAACGATTTCCGGGCGGCGCTCGAACGTCACAATCTTCGCGAGCTAAGTTGTTCGCCGACACTCTTCAACCACTACGTCGAGCTGTGCTCGCAACTCGCCGAACACACGCCGGGCTCCGCCGTCGCATTCGAAGACCTCGCGTTGTGCGCGCGGCCGGTGCCACCGGCGTCGCTGCACGCGCAATCGGCCGATCGGCTAGCGCATCTGCGAGCCCGCTACGAGCGTGCCTTGCTGCCGGTGCTGCGCTCGCAGGCCGATACGGGCAGCGCGGTGGCGCTCGCGGTCACGAACGCCGCGCTCGACGAGCTCGACGCCGTATTCACCGAACTCGCCGGCCCCGATCCCTATGATTTCTGGCGGCTCGCGCGCGCTTGCGCGAAGGCGCTGCGCGCGCGCGGTCACGCGATCCGCGATATCGACGCGCGGCGTTTCTACGCGCGCTGCAACCTCGCGCTCGCCGACCATGCGCGTGGCATCGAGCGCGCGCCGCGTTCGCTGGTGCGTGCGACGCTCGCGCTGCTGTGGCGCGACTACGCGCTGTTCGGCGCGGCCGCGCAAGACGCCGATCAGGTCGAGGTGCTTCACGATTTCGGCTTGACCGTCGACTGGCACGTTGCGGGCACGCAGTCGTCGGAAGCCCTGTGGGAGGCGGGCGCGCTCGCAGCGCAGTCGCTGCCGCACACGCGCGATCTCGGCGTGCTGAGCGTCAACGCGAACGCCTACGAAGACTTCCTGCAGACCGCCGACGCGTCGATCGAGGCGCTCGCCGCGCATGCCCGCGCGGCCGATCAGCCGGAAAAAGCCGACCCGAGCGAAGCGCTGCAGGCGGGTGACGCCGCCTACCGGCTCGGCTCGGCTGCCTGCGCGCTCGGCCTCGGTCACGTGGCGCTGCTCGCCGATGCGCTCGGTCTCGCATGGCGGCGTCGCGCGCATGCGGGCGTCGCGACCCCGGCGGTGCGCGCCCACGTGATCGTCGGCGCGCCGCCGGCCGATACGCTCGAGCAGGCCGCCGAGGCCTTGCGCGCGACGCTGCACAAGGTTGCCGCCGGGGTCGCGCCGGCCGGCGGCAACCTCACCCAGACGGCGCTCGCCGCGCTCACGCGCGCGATCGAGCAGGGCGGCGCGTGAAGCGCCACCCGCGCCGGATCGAACGCGCGACGTGGCGCACGATTTGCATCCGCAACGCCTCGACCCACGCGTGCCGAATCCGCTGAAATCCAATCTGACAAGACACAATCCCGCCACCGCGCGACGCGCACCGAACGCGCCGTTCTACGCGGTGTTTCGGCGCCTGATCACGGCATGGCGCGAGTCGCGCGCGTGATAAAGTGCAACTTGATCCGGCGTCGATGGCGCGGCACGTCACACGCAACCCAACGCGCTGCAGTGCTCAAAGCAGCCCGCCATCCCGCATCGTCTTTGCTAGAATCCGAACTATGTCCAAGAGTACCGATCGCATCAATCTGACCAACCAGTTCCTGATCGCCATGCCGAACATGGTCGATCCGACGTTTTCAGGAACGGTGGTCTACCTTTGCGATCACAGCGAGCGCGGCGCGCTCGGCCTCGTGATCAACCGGCCGACCGATATTGACCTGCAAGCGCTCTTCAATCGCATCGATCTGAAACTCGAGATCGAACCGCTTCTCCATGTTCCCGTGTATTTCGGCGGCCCGGTGCAAACCGAGCGCGGCTTCGTGCTGCACGATCCGAAAGACGGCAGCGCGTACACGTCCTCGATGTCCGTGCCGGGCGGGCTCGAAATGACCACATCGAAAGACGTGCTCGAAGCCGTCGCGAGCGGCACCGGTCCGGAACGCTTTCTGCTGACGCTCGGCCACGCCGGTTGGGGTGCCGGTCAGCTCGAGGACGAAATCTCGAAGAACGGCTGGCTAACGGTCGAGGCCGATCCGAAGATCGTCTTCGACGTACCCGCTGAAGATCGCCTCGAAGCGGCGCTCGCGCTGCTCGGTGTCTCGCTGTCGATGCTGTCGGGCGAGGCCGGGCACGCATGAGGGGCCGCGCATGAATCTGCCGGCCGGACGTGAGGCCACGCTGCTTGCGTTCGACTACGGCGAGAAACGCATCGGTGTGGCGGTCGGCAATTCGCTCACGCGCCGCGCGCGGCCGCTCGTCGTCGTGCAGAACCGCAGCAAGGAGTACCGCTTCGAAGCGCTCGGCAAGCTGATCGCCGAATGGAAACCCGATGCGCTGGTCGTCGGGCTGCCGATGTACCCCGACGGCACGCCGCACGAACGTACGCAGCTCGCAAAGCGCTTCGGCAACCAGCTGAACGGCCGCTTCAATCTGCCGGTCACGTGGGTCGACGAGCGCTACTCGTCGGTCGAGGCCGAGGCGGAAATCCGCGCCGGCAACGCCCGCGCCGACATGCTCGATGCCGAAGCCGCGAGCATCATCCTCCAGCAATACCTTGACGGACTTTCCGACGATCATGAGTTCCATTGACGCCGAAGCGTTGTATCGCGCGTTGCTCGACCAGATTCGCGCGGCGTACGGCGAGCAGCTTGCCGCCGTGCAAGACGGTGCGCAAGCGGCGGTGCTGGTCGGTATCCATAGCGGCGGCGCATGGCTCGCCGAGCGGCTCGCGCGCGACCTCAAGCTGGCGAGCTTCGGCGTAGTGAACGTCGCGCTGCATCGCGACGACTACGCGAAGAAAGGGCTGCACGCGCAGGCGAGCCCGACCTCGCTGCCGTTCCCGGTCGAAGGCCGCCGCATCGTGCTGGTCGACGACGTGCTGTACACCGGCCGCACGATTCGCGCGGCGGTGAACGAGCTCTACGACTATGGCCGGCCGGCATCGGTCGAACTCGCGGTGCTCGCCGATCGGGGCGGACGCGAGTTGCCGGTGGCGGCGCGCTTCGTTGGCGGCGTGGTCGACGTGCCGGCCGACGCGACGCTCGTGCTGGCCCATGAAGACGACGGCGCGGGCGGCCAGCGGTTTTCTTTTCACACTGAAGCACGCGCCGATTGAAACTCGCGCGCGCGACGCGCCGACCTCGATCACGTCGCAGCCCGTATTTGAAGCAGGTACACCATGAACACCGCCACCCAGGCTCCGCAGGATTCCTCCACCAGCGCATCCGAGCGCTTCCGCTATGGCTTCCTGAAGGGCAACCCGCAGCTCACGAAGAACGGCGAGCTCAAACATCTGTTGTCGATCGAGGGGCTGCCGAAGGCCATCGTCAATCACATTCTCGAGACCGCTGACCAGTTCGTCAGCGTGACCGATCGTGAAGTGAAGAAGGTGCCGCTCCTGCGCGGCAAGTCGGTGTTCAACCTGTTCTTCGAAAACTCGACGCGCACGCGTACCACGTTCGAGATCGCGGCCACGCGGCTGTCGGCCGACGTCCTGAACCTGAACATCAACGCGTCATCGACGAGCAAGGGTGAATCGCTGCTCGACACGATCAACAACCTGTCGGCGATGCACGCGGATCTGTTCGTCGTGCGACATGCGTCGAGCGGCGCGCCGTTCCTGATCGCGCAGCACTGCGCGCCGCACGTGCACGTGATCAATGCCGGCGACGGCCGTCACGCGCACCCGACCCAGGGTCTGCTCGACATGTACACGATCCGCCACTACAAGAAGGACTTCACGAAGCTGCGCGTGGCGATCGTCGGCGACATCCTGCATTCGCGCGTCGCGCGCTCGGACATTCATGCGCTGACCACGCTCGGCGTGCCCGAAGTGCGTGCGATCGGTCCGCGCACGCTGCTGCCGGGCGGCCTCGAACAGATGGGCGTGCGCGTGTTCCACAACCTCGACGAAGGTCTCAAGGACGTCGACGTGATCATCATGCTGCGCCTGCAGAACGAGCGCATGAGCGGCGCGCTGCTGCCGTCGTCGCAGGAGTACTTCAAGAGCTGGGGGCTCACCCCCGAGCGTCTCGCGCTCGCCGCCCCCGATGCGATCGTGATGCACCCCGGCCCGATGAATCGCGGCGTCGAGATCGACTCGCAGGTCGCGGACGGCCCGCAATCGGTGATCCTGAACCAGGTGACGTTCGGCATCGCGGTGCGCATGGCGGTGATGGGGATCGTCGCGGGCAATAACGACTGATCAGGAAGCCGAAGCACGGGCTGAACCACAGGTTTAACAAAGGCAGCGCATGAAGATTCATATTCAAGGCGGCACGCTGATCGATCCGGCGGCGGGCACCGAACAGCAGCAGGACATTTTTATCGAGGCGGGCAAGATCGCCGCCCTCGGCAACGCGCCGGCCGGCTTCCAGGCGGAGCGCAAGATCGACGCGCGCGGCCTGTCGATCGCGCCGGGTCTCGTCGACCTGTGCGCGCGTCTGCGCGAGCCGGGCTACGAGCACAAGGCGACGCTCAAATCGGAAATGGCCGCGGCGGTCGCGGGCGGTGTGACGAGCCTCGTGTGTCCGCCGGACACCGATCCGACGCTCGACGAACCGGGTCTCGTCGAGATGCTGAGGTTCCGCGCGCGCAATCTGAACCAGGCGCACGTGTATCCGCTCGGCGCGCTGACGGTCGGTCTCAAAGGACAAGTCATCACCGAGATGGTCGAGCTGACCGAGGCGGGCTGCGTCGGCTTTTCGCAGGCCGACACGCCGATCGTCGACACCCAGGTGATGATGCGCGCGCTGCAATACGCGAAGACCTACGGCTTTACGACGTGGCTGCGTCCCGTCGATGCGTACCTCGGCAAGGGCGGCGTCGCCGCGAGTGGCGCGCTGGCGTCGCGGCTCGGTCTGTCGGGCGTGCCGGTGGCGGCGGAAACGATCGCGCTGCATACGATCTTCGAACTCGTGCGCGTGACGGGCGCGCGCGTGCACGTTTCGCATGTGTCGTCGGCGGCGGGCGTGGCGCTCGTGCGCGCGGCGAAAGCCGAAGGACTGCCGGTGTCGTGTGACGTCACCGTGAACCACGTGCATCTGATCGACCTCGACATCGGCTATTTCGACGCGCAGTTCCGGCTCGACCCGCCGCTGCGCCAGCAGCGCGATCGCGACGCGATCCGCGCGGGCCTGCTCGACGGCACGATCGATGCGATCTGTTCGGCGCATACGCCGGTCGACGACGACGAAAAGCTGCTGCCGTTCGCCGAAGCGACGCCGGGTGCAACCGGCCTCGAGCTGTTCCTTTCGCTGACGGTGAAGTGGGCCGACGAAGCCGGCGTGCCGCTCGCGACCGCGCTCAATCGCATCACGGCAGGGCCGGCGCAGGTGCTGGGTCTCGAAGCGGCTGGCCGCGTCGCGCTCGGCGCGGTGGCCGACCTGTGCGTGTTCGATCGTCACGCGCACTGGCACGTCGAGCCGCGCGCGCTGAAGAGTCAGGGGCACAACACGCCGTTCCTCGGCTACGAACTGCCGGCGCAGGTGCGCGCGACCATCGTGTCGGGGCAGCTCGCGTACGAGCGGCGCTGAACGGTATCGTTTCGGTTTAGTCGAGGAAAGCTCCGGTCATGAAGCTCGCGTTACGCAAGGTCCGTCTCATCACGCATCTTCTGCACGGCATGTGGACCGTCGCGACGCGCTTTCCGAACGCGAGCGCCGAGCGGCGTCACACGCTCAATCGGGCGTGGTCGCTGAAAATGCTGCGTCTGTGCGGCATGCGCCTCGTCGTGCATAACGACGCGGTGCGGCTCGATCGCGGCGCGCTCGTCGTCGCCAATCACATCTCGTGGATCGACATCTACGTGATCAACGCGTGGCGGCCGACGCCGTTCGTGTCGAAAGCGGAGATCCGCCAATGGCCGGTGGTCGGCTGGCTCGCGCAGCAGCTCGACACGGTGTTCATCCAGCGCGAGAAGCGCAGCGACGCGAAGCGGATCATGCACGAGCTCGCCGATCGGCTGAGCGCGGGTGAGCTGATGTGCGTGTTCCCCGAAGGCACGACCTCGAACGGGCTCGAGCTGCTGCCGTTTCACGCGAACATGTTCCAGGCGGCGGTGTCGGCCGGCGCGCCGGTGCAGCCGGTGTGCATCATGTACGAGGACGCGCAGGGCCGGCAGTCGACGGCACCCGCGTATATCGACGACGTGTCGTTGTCCGATTCGCTCGACATGCTGCTGCGTGGCGCTCCGCTGACCGCCCACGTGTACGTCGGCGCGCCGCTCGCGGCGGGCGCGGACCGGCGTGCGCTCGCGGCGCAGGCGCAGGACGTGGTGGCGGGTGCGCTGCGTGACATGCAGGCTGGCAAGGCCGTCGCGGGGACGGTCGCGCAAGAGGGTGACGTTGCGGACGCTGCGTCGCCGGGCGACGCTGCTGCTGCGGCGGAACCGCTAATCGAGCCGGTGGATCAACCGGGACGTTCGGCCTGAGGGGCGTCGCCGTCGGGCGGCGTCACCGTCTTCTGTTCAGTTTCCTCCGCGCGGCACGCCGCACGAATCGCAATCGACCTGCGTCAACGTCCGCTGCGCCGGATCGCGCGCGAGCCGTACCGCCGACAGCTTCTCCCCCCACACGCAGCCCGAGTCCAAGCCGATCAGGTTGTCGCGCAACAGCAGACCGAGCGCGGCCCAATGACCAAACACGACGGTCACGTCGGCGGTTTTGCGCGACGGCACATCGAACCACGGCACGCAGCCGCTCGGCGTGGACGCGAGCGTGCCGCTGCTCGTGAAATCCATCACGCCATCGACGGTGCAAAATCGCATGCGCGTCAATGCGCTGCACGTGACGCGCAGACGCTCGATACCCTTCAGGCCCGGGTTCCAGCGGTTCGGCTCGTTGCCGTACAAGCCTGCAAGCGTTTCTTTCCAGCTCGGCGCACGTAGCGCGCGTTGCAACTCGTCGGCGAGTTCGAGCGTCAGCGTCACATCCCATTGCGGCAGCACACCCGCATGCACCATCAGCATGCCGTTGTCGAAATGCGCGAGCGGCCGGTGACGGATCCACTCGATCAGATCGGCGGCGTCGGGCGCGGCGAGGATGTCTTCAATGGTGTCGCCTTTCTTCGACTTGCGAATCCCCGCCGACACCGACAGCAGATGCAGATCGTGATTGCCAAGCACCGGCACCGCGCGCTCGCCGAGCGCGATCACGTCGCGCAAAGTATCGAGCGAGTCAGGGCCGCGGTTGATCAGATCGCCGGCGAACCACAGCGGTGTGCCGTCCGGCGGCGCGGCTTTGGCGAGCAATTGCTGAAACGGTCCGCGGCAGCCTTGCAGATCGCCGAAAGCAAGTGGAATGAGAGGGGCGGACGTGCTGGAAGCGTTGGACGGAGTCATCGAGGAAATCAAAGCGATTCGATACGCGCGGTGTTACAAGGTGCGTGCCGCGCTGGGCAGCGCAGCAATTTAGCGTGACATAATAGCCCGTCTGGGGTTCGGATATCGCGCGATCACATTGCGGGACGTGGCCGGAACACCGCCGCAACAGCAGCACGGCAAAGCGGCAACCACGCATGGATCGCGCGCGATGTTGCAATACAACAACAGGATGACTCTCTCGTGAACGAAGCAAGCATGTCGTCTTCCGGGGCGAAGCAACCATTTCGCACGCTCGTCACCGGTGCGAATGGTTTTACCGGCCGCTATCTGGTCGAGAAGCTTATCGGGCGCGGCCATACCGTGATCGAAGCAGTGTCCGGCCGCGACGAGCCGGACACGCCGACCCGCGTCAAGCTCGATATCACGTCGCCGGACGCATGGCGACGCGTGCTCGAAACCGTGCGGCCCGATTACATCGTGCATCTGGCCGCAATCAGCTTCGTGGGTCACAACGATCCGCTCGACTTCTATCGCGTCAACGTGATTGGCACGCTGAACCTGCTCGAAGCCTGCGTCGCGGTCGGTCATGTGCCGCGCAAGTTGCTGATCGCAAGCAGTGCGAACGTGTACGGCAACGTCAGCAGCGCCGCGATCGACGAAAGCTTCCCGGTCACGCCGGTCAATCATTACGCGGCCAGCAAGGCGGCGATGGAAACGCTGGTGCGCACATGGTTCGATCGCCTGCCGATCCTGATCGTGCGGCCGTTCAACTACACCGGCCGCGGCCAGGCGGTGAACTTCCTCGTGCCGAAGATCGTGAGCCATTTCGCGCGGCGCGCGGCGTCGATCGAGCTTGGCAATATCGATATCGCGCGCGACTTCTCGGACGTGCGTTATGTGGCGAGCGCGTACGAGGCGCTGCTCGAATCCGACGTCGCGGCCGAAATCGTCAACGTCTGCACCGGCACGCCTTATTCGTTGCGTGAAATCCTCACGAGCGCGAGCGAGCAGACCGGACACGATATCGAAGTCCAGGTCAATCCCGCCTTTGTCCGGCAAACAGACGTCAAGATGCTCGCCGGTTCGCCTGCGAAATTGCATTCGCTGGTGCCGGCGGTCGAGTCGATTCCCTTCATCGACACGCTGCGCTGGATGCTCGCGGCCTGAGCGCGCTCGCGCAAGCAACCACTTTACGGTCAGCTTTGAAGCCTCGTGAAAGGTGCATCCCTTCACGAGGCTTTCGCCGTTCTTCTGCTTCATTTCCCGCTCTTTCCGTGCCGCGCTGCTCACTATACGGCGGACCTCATTACAAGCGTCAAAATACCTGTAACCGCACCGAAAAGCTCCTTTTCGCCAATCAACGGCAACCAATTCTGTCAAGCTGTTTCAAGTTGTTAGGGTTCTAGTTTTTGCGCGGGGCGGCTTTATAATTAGGGCTTCATAAAATCGGCGTCTGAGTGTCCGCTCTCCGCGCGGACGCGACGGGCGGCTAGAGAAACGGACACCACCATACGGGGTAAACAGGCCGCACGCTCTTCGCTGCCTGTCACTAACATCGACAAGGGAATTACATGATCCTGGTAACAGGCGGTGCCGGCTTTATTGGCGCCAATTTCGTGCTCGACTGGCTCGATGCGTCTGACGAAGCCGTGCTCAACGTAGACAAGCTGACCTACGCTGGCAACCTGGGCACGCTGAAGTCGCTACAAGGCAATCCCAAACACATTTTCGCGCGCGTCGACATCTGCGATCGCGCCGCGCTCGACGCGCTGCTGGCCGAACACAAGCCGCGCGCCGTGCTGCACTTCGCGGCCGAGAGCCATGTGGATCGCTCGATTCACGGTCCGGCCGATTTCGTGCAAACCAACGTGGTCGGCACCTTCACGCTGCTCGAAGCCACGCGCAGCTACTGGAACACGCTCGGCGAAGCGGAGCGCGCCGCGTTCCGCTTCCTGCACGTGTCGACCGACGAAGTGTTCGGCTCGCTGTCCGCAACCGATCCGCAGTTCTCCGAAACGACGCCCTATGCGCCGAATAGCCCCTATTCGGCGACCAAGGCGGGTTCGGATCACCTCGTGCGCGCCTACCATCACACGTATGGCCTGCCGGTGTTGACCACCAACTGCTCGAACAACTACGGCCCGTACCAGTTCCCCGAAAAGCTGATCCCGCTGATGATCGCCAACGCGCTCGGCGGCAAGCCGCTGCCGGTGTATGGCGACGGGCAGAACGTGCGCGACTGGCTGTATGTCGGCGACCACTGCAGCGCGATCCGTGAAGTGCTCGCGCGCGGCACGCCGGGCGAGACGTACAACGTCGGGGGCTGGAACGAGAAGAAGAATCTCGAGGTCGTGCACACGCTGTGCGAGCTGCTCGACCAGCAGCGTCCGAAGGCCGCCGGTTCGTACCGTGACCAGATCACCTACGTGAAGGATCGTCCCGGCCACGACCGCCGTTACGCGATCGACGCCCGCAAGCTCGAGCGTGAACTCGGCTGGAAGCCGGCGGAAACGTTCGAGACGGGTCTCGCCAAAACGGTCCAGTGGTATCTCGACAATCAGCAATGGGTCGACGAAGTCGCTTCGGGCGAATACCGGAAGTGGGTCGAGACCAACTACGCGCAGCGCGCGTAAAGGCACGGCAATGGCGCGCAAAGGCATTATTCTCGCGGGCGGCTCGGGCACCCGCCTGTATCCGATCACGCATGTCGTCTCCAAGCAGCTGCTGCCGGTGTACGACAAGCCGATGATCTACTACCCGCTGTCCACGCTGATGGTGGCCGGCATTCGCGACGTGCTGATCATCTCCACGCCGCAGGACACACCGCGCTTCGAGGCGATGCTCGGCGACGGCAGCCAGTGGGGCATGAACATCCAGTACGCGGTGCAGCCGTCGCCGGATGGGCTCGCGCAGGCGTTCATCATCGGTCGCGAGTTCGTGAACAACGATCCGTCGGCGCTGATTCTCGGCGACAACATCTTCTACGGACACGATCTCGCGAAGCAGCTCGAACACGCCAATGATCAGACCGAAGGCGCCACCGTGTTCGCCTATCACGTGCAGGATCCGGAGCGCTACGGCGTGGTCGAATTCGACCAGCAGTTCCGCGCCTTGTCGATCGAGGAAAAGCCCGTCAAGCCGCGTTCGAACTACGCGGTCACGGGTCTGTACTTCTACGACAACCAAGTCTGCGACATCGCGGCCGACATCAAGCCATCGCCGCGCGGCGAGCTCGAAATCACCGACGTGAACTCGCGCTACCTCGCGAACGCGGCGCTCAACGTCGAGATCATGGGCCGCGGCTATGCGTGGCTCGACACCGGCACGCACGATTCGCTGATCGAAGCCGCGACCTTCATCGCGACGCTGCAGAAGCGCCAGGGTCTGGTGGTCGCGTGTCCGGAAGAAATTGCGTACCGGCGTCAGTGGATCGACGGCGAGCAGCTGCTCGCGCTCGCCAAACCGCTCGCCAAGAATGCCTACGGGCAATACCTGCAAAACATTCTCACGGATCAAGTCGCATGGCCATCCAGGTAACGGCAACCGCGCTGCCCGAAGTCAAGATCATCGAGCCGAAGGTGTTCGGCGATGCGCGCGGCTTCTTCTTCGAAAGCTTCAACGCGCTCGAATTCGCCGAGAAGGTCGAGGCGGGCGTCGAGTTCGTGCAGGACAATCACTCGCGCTCGGCCAGGGGCGTGCTGCGCGGTCTGCACTATCAGATCCAGCATGCGCAGGGCAAGCTCGTGCGTGTGGTCGAGGGGGAGGTGTTCGACGTCGCCGTCGACATCCGCAAGAGTTCGCCGAACTTCGGCAAGTGGGTCGGCGTGACGCTGTCGGTCGAGAACCATCGGCAGCTGTGGGTGCCGCCCGGTTTCGCACACGGCTTCGTCGTGCTGTCGGAGTCTGCGCAGTTCCTCTACAAGACCACGGATTACTGGTTTCCGGAGCACGAGCGCAGCATCGTGTGGAACGATCCGGCGATCGGCATCGAATGGCCGGTCGACTTCGAGCCGCTGCTCGCAGCCAAGGATGCGGCGGGCAAGCGTCTTGCCGACGCCGAAGTCTTCGCCTAAGGGGATCGCATGAGCGCACACGACGCGAAACGGACCATCCTCGTCACCGGCGTAAATGGCCAGGTCGGCTACGAGCTCGCGCGCACGCTGCAAGGGCTCGGCAACGTGGTTGCGGTCGACCGCTCGCGGCTCGATCTGTCGAACCTCGAGCAGATTCGCGCGGTGGTGCGCGAGGTGCGTCCCGCGCTGATCGTCAATCCGGCCGCTTATACCGCGGTCGATAAGGCCGAAGAAGAGCGCGATCTCGCGATGCGCATCAACGGCGAAGCGCCGGGCGTGCTCGCCGAGGAAGCGAAAAAGCTCGGGGCCACGCTGATCCACTATTCGACCGACTACGTGTTCAACGGCACGAAAGAAGGCGCGTACGTCGAAGACGATCCGACCGATCCGCAGAACGTCTACGGCCGCAGCAAGCTCGCGGGCGAGCAGGCGATCGCGGCAACCGGCGTCAATCACCTCGTGTTGCGCACGAGTTGGGTGTACGGCACGCGCGGCAAGAACTTTCTGCTGACGATGCTACGTCTCGGCGCCGATCGCCCCGAGCTGAAGGTGGTGGCCGACCAGTTCGGCGCGCCCACCTGGTGCAACACGATCGCGACGCTGACCGCGCATCTGTGTGCGCAGTCCTTCGCCGCCGAAGACGGCGCGAAGTGGTGGAGCGAGCGCTCGGGCATCTATCACCTGTGCGCGGGCGACTCGACGTCGTGGCACGGCTTCGCGTCGGCGATCTTCGAGCTTTCGGATTTGCCGAACAGGCCGAACACGCTGCCGATTCCCGCCGCGGACTACCCGACGCCGGCCAGGCGCCCAGCCAATTCCAGAATGTCGAACGAGAAGCTGGCGCGCGTGTTCGGGCTCGCCGCGCCGCATTGGCGCGACGCGCTTAAGCTGTGTTTGACAGACGGTTTTCCAAAATCGCCGGCGGCGCGCGCCTGAGTCAGGTTTTCAACGCGTGGGTGCGCGAGCGCCAACGTTCCCTGACAATGGTGAAAGGGGGCGGCGTTAGAATGGTGCACGACGTGAAGGCGTGCCAGGCGCCGATTCAGCGGTCCATGCGCAGTGAATTGCAAACGTGTACGCCAACCGTGCACTAGCCAGTACGGCCGGGTAATAACTACGGTACTGAGAGGGAGCTGTGAGTTTGTTACCGATCATTCTTTGCGGCGGAGCGGGATCGCGGCTCTGGCCGGTCTCGCGCGAGTTGCACCCGAAACCTTTCATTCGTCTTGCGGACGGCGAAAGCCTGCTGCAGAAAGCGTTCCTGCGCGCGGTCGCGTTGCCCGGCGTGAAGGAAGTGCTGACGGTCACCAACCGTGAGTTGTTCTTCAAGACCGAAGACGATTTCCGCGAGGTGAATCGCAAGAACATCGCGACTTCGTTCATTCTCGAACCGTTCGGCCGCAACACGGCCGCGGCGGTCGCCACGGCGGCCTTGCACACGGCGAAGGCGCACGGCGAAGACACGGTGATGCTGGTGCTCGCCGCCGATCATCTGATTGCGGATCAAACCGCGTTCGCGGCAGCGGTCGCGCGTGCGCAGACGCTTGCGCAGGCCGGCAATGTGGTCACCTTCGGCATGCATCCGGACACGCCCGAAACCGGCTACGGCTATATCGAAGCCGATGGAGAGCGGGTCGTGCGCTTCGTCGAGAAGCCGTCGCTGGAGAAGGCCCGCGAGTATCTGGCGTCGGGCAAGTTCGTGTGGAACTCGGGCATGTTCTGCTTCACCGCGGGCACGATCCTGAAGGAAATGCGCGAGCACTGTCCGGACATTCTCGATGCCGCGGCCGAATGCATGGACAAGTCGCCGTCCGCCGCGGGCAAGACCGGCGCGCAGGTGCGTCTCGAGCCGGGCAGCTTCGGCGCGGTGCCGGAGCTGTCGTTCGACTACGCGGTGATGGAGAAGTGCGAGCACGCGGCGGTCGTGTGCTGCGACCTCGGCTGGACCGACGTCGGGTCGTGGACCGCGCTCTCGGATCTGTCGCCGGCCGATGCGAGCGGCAACCGCGTCGAAGGCGAGGCGCTGCTCGTCGACGTGAAGAACTCATATCTGCGCAGCGGCGGGCGCCTGATCGGCGCGGTCGGCGTGGACAACCTGATCGTGATAGACACGCCCGACGCGCTGCTCGTCGCGCACAAGGATCGCGCGCAGGACGTGAAGCAGATTTTCACGGAGCTGAAGTCGCGCGGCCACGAGACGTACAAGGTGCATCGCACCGTGCATCGGCCGTGGGGCACGTACTCGGTGCTCGAAGAGGGGCCGCGCTTCAAGATCAAGCGCATCGAGGTGAAGCCGGGCGCGAGCCTGAGCCTGCAGATGCATCATCACCGCAACGAGCATTGGGTCGTGGTGAGCGGCATGGCCAAGGTCGTCAACGGCGAGAGGGAGTTCTTCGTGTCGACCAACGAGTCGACCTACATCCCGGCGGGCCACAAACATCGCCTCGAAAATCCGGGCGTCGTCGAACTCGTGATGATCGAAGTGCAAAGCGGCGAATATCTGGGCGAAGATGACATCGTTCGCTTCGAAGACATTTACGGACGTACTTGAGATGGATATCAGTTTTACCAACGACACGGAAGACCTGACACGTCACAACGAGCACGACGACCTGCTGGTCGGCATGAAGGCGGTGCGGGTCTGGGGCACGCTCGGCTGGCACGACATCCGGCAGCGTTATCGCCGTTCGGTGCTCGGGCCGTTCTGGTTCACGCTCAGCACGATCATCATGGTGGTCGTGCTCGGCGCGTTGTATTCGACGCTGCTGCACCAGGACATCGCAGACTATCTTCCGTATCTCGCGGTCGGTCTCGTCGTGTGGGCGTATCTGGCGTCGGTTGCCAACGAGGGCTGCATGGCCTTTATCGGCTCGGCCTATCTGATCAAGCAGATCAGGTTGCCGCTCACCGTGCACGTGTGCCGCATCGCGTGGCGCAACTTCGTGATCCTGCTGCATAGCCTGCCGGTCGTCGTCGTGCTGCTGCTCCTGTTCGGTCACTGGCCGGGCTGGGAAATCGTGCTGGTGCCGTTCGCACTCGTGATCCTGCTGCTGCACGGCGTGTGGCTTGGCGTCACGCTCGGCGTGCTGTGTGCGCGCTTTCGCGACATTCCGCCGATCGTCACGAACCTGATCCAGGTCGTGTTCTTCTTCACGCCGGTCATGTGGTCGCCGGAAATCCTGAAAGACCGCGCATGGGTCGCCGAATACAACCCGCTCTATCACCTGATCGAAACGGTGCGCGCACCGCTCACCGGCCGCCCGACCCACTGGGAGACGTGGGCGTGGTCGATTGGCCTGCTGATCGTCGGCTTTGCGTTCGCGCAGATCCTGATGAAGCGTTTCCGTAATCGCGTTCCTTACTGGCTTTGATATGGTGAGTTCTTCATCGATAGTCGCTCGTAACATCTCCGTCGAATTTCCGATTTACGAGAACTCGCATCGCTCGCTGAAAAAGGCGGTGCTCAATCTCACGACGGGCGGCCGGATCGGCCAGGACGCGGGTCGCCATGCGGTCGTCCGCGCGATCGACGACCTGAGCTTCACCTTCAGCGAAGGCGAGCGCATCGGCCTGATCGGCCACAACGGCTCGGGCAAGACGACGCTCCTGCGCACGCTGTCGGGCGTCTATGCGCCGGTGCGCGGCGAACTGAAGGTGCAGGGCAAGATCGCGTCGCTGCTCGACGTGTCGATGGGCCTCGACCCCGACGCGACCGGCTTCGAAAACATCTATCTGCGCGGCATTCTCGACGGGCTGAAGCCCGCGCGCATCCGCAGCAAGATCGACGAGATCGCCGACTTCAGCGAGCTCGGCGACTACCTGAATCTGCCGGTGCGCACCTATTCGAGCGGGATGATGCTGCGCCTCGCATTCGCGATCTCGACGAGCGTCGAAGCCGACATCCTGATCATGGACGAATGGCTGAGCGTCGGTGACGCCGAGTTCAGCGTGAAGGCGGCCGAGCGTCTGGAAGGCCTCGTCGGCAAGGCGTCGCTGCTGGTGGTGGCGTCGCACGATCCGTCGCTGGTTGCGCGCGTATGCAACCGCAAGATCTCGATGGAGCACGGCAGGATGGTCGCCGACGAACCCGTGCTGCCGCCGGAAGAATCCGACGAGCCTCTCGTCAGCCACGCCGCGCAGTTGCCGCACTGAGCACGCAAGCGCGCGGCCGGCGCGGCGCGTGGCGCGCTGCCTCCGGCCTGCGCGCCGACCCGCGGCGTGCGCCGTGCGAGCGCCAGGCCAGTCCCGCAGTTCAGCAAAACCCTCGTGGCAGACCCCGAGGCGTAACAAGGTTCGAATTTGATGCGAGCTAACCACCCATTTCTGCGCTACTCCGAATCCCTGCTCGTGCGTCAGCCGTTTCGCACTCTGAAGGGTTTCGCGGGCGGCTATATCGCGTATCCGATTGCGGAGAACGCCGAAAAGCGCAATGTGCGCCCGAAAATCCGCGAGCTGCGCGAACATTATTCGCTGCCGATGCCGCATCGCCGCCGCATCGCACTCGAACGGCTCGTGGCCACGCTCGAATTCGCCGGCGCGAACGTGCCTTACTATCGCGACCTGTTCCAGTCGAAGCAGTTCGACCCCGCGAAGGTCAAGGACGACCCGCGCTATCTGGAAGAGCTGCCCTATCTGACCAAGGACATCATCCGCGAGCAGGGACCGCGTCTGCTGTCGGGACCGCTCGTGGCGGGCCAGCACCACGCGTGCAAGACCGGCGGCTCGACCGGGCTCTCCACGACGATCTACTACGACCAGGAAGGCGCGGACTATTCGTCGGCGGTCACCAACTATTGTCGCGAGCGGATCGGCAAGCTGCGCCATCGCTCGGAGCTGCACTTCGCGTGCCGTTTCCCCGATCAGGTCATGCCCGAATGGCCGTCGCGCGAAGACTTCAAATGCTTCGCGATGAATCGCAGCAACATCTTCTTCGACCGTATCGACGATCAGGGCCTCGAGGAAATGTGGCGCACGCTGAAGCGTCGCCGGCCGTATCTCGCCCACTCGCATCCGTCGACCATGTACGCGCTCGCCTGCTACGTGCAGCGCAAGTACGGCGGCGGCAAGGCGTTCCAGGTGTTCGAGTCGAGCGGCGAGCTGCTCGAGCCGCATGCGCGCGAGATGATCGCCAAGGCGTTGCGCTGCCGCGTGATCGACCGCTACGGCCTCGCCGAGCTCGGCGTGATGGCCTACGAGCTCGACGGTCACGAAGGCGGCTTCCAGATCCTCGAATCGGAAGGCTGGCCGGAAAGCCGCGTCGCACCGGACAATCCCGACGGCGCGCATGAGCTCGTGTTCACCGGTTTCCGCAACAGGCTGATGCCGTTGATCCGCTACACGACCGGCGACCTCGCGCGCGTGCAGGAAACGCAGAAGGGCTTCTTCCTGACCGACGTGGTCGGCCGGATTCATGACGTCGTGCCGATCAACGGCGTCGCGCATCCGACGCACCACATCCAGGACATGCTCGATCACCGCGTCGGCGGAATCCAGGAATTCCAGATCGATCTGCGCACGACGCCGCCAACTTTGCGCATCGTGCTCGAACCGCACGCGAATGCCGACGACACGACCGCGAAGCTGCGCCACTTCTGGCAGGATGCGTTCACGATCGCCTACGTCGGTCACGACGACTTCGTGCGGGTGGGCAGCCGGGCCAAATTCCGTCACGTGGTGAGCGCATGATCGGCGTCGCGTTTCCCGACGCGCGCGCCGATGCCGGCCAGTACGTGCTGGCGGCGCTGCGTCGCTCGGTCAGCGTCACGCAGGCACAGGCGATCACGCGCAACATGCTGCACGAGATCGCGCCCGACGTCGTGGTCGCCGTCGACGCGCCCGATGCATGGAGCGCGGACCTGATCGCGTTCGTAGAGACGCGGCCGCGCAAGCTGATCGTGTTCGGCCATATGCCGATCGCGCTCGCGAACTATCTGCGCTACCGGCCCTCGGCGTTGCCGCCTGAACTCGCGGAGGCGAGCCGCAGTGCCTCGGCGCCTTCCTTCGAAGCCCGCGAAAGCGCGGCGGCGGTGCGTTACGGCGCGCGCGCACAGACGCTCGGCGGCGCGGCGTGGCATCGCCCGTTCGAGCGCTTCGATTTCACCGACGAATGGAACAATCTCGGCTACGGCGCGATTCGCGCCGATGGCTCGATCTGGGCGCTCGCGCAAGCGGCTGAAGTGCCCGCCGAAGCGGAACTGGCTTCGGTCGTCGTGAACGGCGAGCGGCAGTTCGCCTACGCGGCGCTGTGGGAAGCCGGCGCATCGGGCGTGTTGTGGTTCAACCGGCCGGTCGGCCCGTGCGATTCGTTCGAATGGCGCCTCGTCGAGCAGTTTCTGTCGGGCTACCGGCCCGATGCGCTGCCGTGTCAGCCGGTGCTGAGCGAACTGCCTTGGGGCTACGACGCGGCGATCACGTCGCGGCTCGACTGCGACGAGGACGTCGAATCGGCGCGTCCGCTGTGGCAGGCGTACCGGCGTCTCGGTGTACCGTTCACGCTCGCCGTGCACACGCAGAACCTGCAACGCGGCGGCCAGCACGACATCCTGCGCGAGCTGCTTGCCGACCGGCAGCAGGGTGCGGTGCTGTCGCACACGGCCACGCACTCGCCGAACTGGGGCGGCAGTTACGACACCGCGATCGCGGAAGGCGTGCAATCGGCCGAGCTGCTCGAACGCGCGACCGGCGTGCCGGTGCGCTACGCGGTCTCGCCGTTTCACCAGTCGCCGCCGTACGCGATGCGCGGCCTCGTCGATGCGGGCTACGCGGGCTGCATCGGCGGCATCATCCGCAACGATCCGGAGTTCCTGAGCGCGCGTGGCGGCGCGTTGGCGGGGTTGCCGGCGGGTTTCGTCGGCCATAGCCAGCAGTGCATGCTGCACGGCGACTGCATGCTGAAAGACGGCGATCCGCTCGCGGTCTTCAAGCAGGCCTTCGACTACGCGTATGCGACCAACACGCTGTTCGGCTATCTCGACCATCCGTTCTCCGAGCGATACGCATACGGCTGGTCCGACGAGGCGGCGCGCATCGACGCGCATGAGCAGTTCATCGCCTACATCCGTGGCAAGGCGCAACGGCCGCTATTCCTGCACGAGGAAGCCGCGCTCGATTTCCTGCGCTTCCGGTCGCTTGCGCAGATCGTCGAACACGACGGCGCATGGCGCGTCGTCACGCCATTTGCCGACACGACGCCGCTCTCGCTCGGCGTCGAGTTCCGGGGCGCTCATACCAAGGTCGAGGCGGGGAAAGCACTGCAATGAAAGTCATGGTGGTGATGGGCACGCGGCCCGAGGTCATCAAGCTTGCGCCGCTCGTGCGAGCGCTGCGCAGCGAGTTCGACACGATCGTCTGCGCGAGCGGACAGCACAAGGACATGGCCGCGCAGGCGCTCGAATTCTTCGGCATCGAACCGGACATCACGCTCGAAACGATGCACGCCGGGCAATCGCTGAACGCGCTGGCGTCGCGCCTGATCGCCGCGATCGATCGCGCGCTCGACGAAACGCGTCCCGACTGGGTGATCGTGCAGGGCGATACGACGACCGCGTTCTGCGCGGGCTTCGCCGCGTTCCACCGCGGCATCCGCGTCGGCCATGTCGAGGCGGGGCTGCGCACCGGCGACCTGGCAAGTCCGTTTCCCGAAGAAGCGAACCGCAGTCTGCTCGGCCGCATCGCGACGCTGCATTTCGCGCCGACCTCGCGCGCTCGCGACAGTTTGCTCAGCGAAGGCGTCGCGGCGGAGAAGATCGTCGTGACCGGCAACACGGTCGTCGATGCGATCGACGAAGTGCGGGCTAGCTGGAGCGTCACGCCGCCGGCGAGTCCGCTGCCCGCATGGCAGGGCGCGCAGCAGCAGCACGTGCTGGTCACGTGCCACCGTCGCGAGAATTTCGGCGACGTGCTGCAGGACATTTGCCGCGTGCTGCGCGATCTGTGCCAACGCTATAGCGATTACCGCTGGGTGTTCCCGGTGCATCTGAACCCGGCCGTGCGCGAGCCCGTGCATCGCGAGCTCGATGGCATCCCGAACCTCGCGCTGATCGAACCGGTCGACTATCCGACGAGCCTCTATCTGATCAGCGGCAGCGCCGTCGTGGTCAGCGATTCGGGCGGCATCCAGGAAGAGGCGCCGACCTTCGGCGTGCCGGTCGTCGTGATGCGCAATCACACCGAGCGCCGCGAAGGTATCGACGCCGGTTTCGCGACGCTCGCGGGCCAGAGCGCGGCGAGCATCGAAAGCGCGGTGATCGGTTGGCTCGACGATCCCGCGCGGCGCGCCGCGTTGCGCGATCGTGCGAATCCGTACGGCGACGGACTGGCGTCGCGGCGCATCGTCGACAGCCTGCGCGGCCGACCGGTCGAGGTGTTCGTTGGCTGACTGCAAGAACCCCGTGCTTCCCGCGCAAGACTGCGTGCTGTTTTCGACCGCCGACTGGGACGAGCCCTACTGGACCAACAAGCAGCACACGGCGAGCATTCTCGCCGCACGCGGCTGGCGAATCCTGTATGTGGAAAGCGTCGGCTTCCGTTCGCCGAAAGTGGGCAGCGGGCGCGACTGGTCGCGGCTGTGGCGACGCCTGTGGCGCGGCGTGCAGTCGCTCGTGCTCGGACCGCCGCGCCGCGCCGACAACATCTGGGTGCTGTCGCCGCTGATGGTGCCGGCGGGGCATCATCTGCCGTTCGTGCGCGCGCTGAACCAGGCGCTGCTGCGCTTTTCGGTGAACCGCTTCGCGAGGTCGCATCGCTACGACAAGCCGGTCGTGTGGACGTACCACCCGTACATGCTCGATGCGATCGCGACGCTGCCGCGTGGGCCGCTCGTCTACCACTGCGTCGACGATATCGCGGCGATTCCGGGCGTCGACGTTGACGCGTTCCGCAACGCGCAGCAGGATCTGCTCGGGCGCTGCGAGGCGGTGTTTACGACCGCGCAGTCGCTGAAGGACGTGTGCCTGCCGTTCAACCGCAATACCCATTTCTTCGGCAACGTCGTCGATGAAGCACACTTCGGCGCGGCGCGCGCCGACGGGCCGGTGCCCGCCGAGCTCGCCGCAATCGACGAGCCGCGGCTCGTGTATCACGGCGTGCTGTCGGACTTCAAGGTCGACCTGCCGCTACTGCTGCAAACCGCGCAGGCGCGGCCGCAGTGGCAATGGGTGATCATCGGCGAGGAGCGCGAGGGGCAGCGCAGCGATCTGCTCGCGCAGCTCAAGCGTCTGCCGAACGTGCATCTGCTCGGCTACCGGCCGTATCGCGTGCTGCCGCAGTATCTGCGCGGCATGCGGGTCGGCGTGCTGCCGACCTTGATCAACGAGTACACGCACTCGATGTTTCCGATGAAGTTCTACGAATATCTCGCGGCCGGTCTGCCGGTCGTGTCGACGCCGCTCGATTTCGCGAAGGAGCCGCGCGCGGGGCTCGAAGTGGGCGGCGATACCGACGCGTTTATCGCGGCGATCGAAAAACAGTTGGCGCGCGGCAAGCTGAGCGCGGATGAAGCCCGCGCGGCGGTTGGCGACAATACGTGGGAGGCACGACTCGACAAGATGCTGGCGATCACGTTCCACTACCCTCAAGCGGGCGGCAGCAGCGCGCAGCAGCACGGCGCGGAGGTGCGCACGTGAGAGTCGTTCATGTGTACCGCACGTACTTCCCGGACCCGCCTGGCGGCCTGCAGGAAGCGATCCGCCAGATTGCGCTGTCGACGCGCGAACGCGGCGTCGAACCACGCATTCTCACCTTGTCGCCGAGCCCGACCCCGACGGTCGTCGACTATCCCGAAGGGCAGGTGATCCGCGAGAAATCGTGGGCGGCGCCGGCATCGTGCGATCTCGGCGGTCCGTGTTCGGTGATCAGGTATCGCGAGATGGCCGACTGGGCCGACGTCGTGCATTTCCACTTTCCGTGGCCGTTCGCCGACGTCTTGCATCTGCTCGGACGCACGAAAAAGCCGACGGTGATGACGTATCACTCCGACATCGTGCGGCAGAAGCTGCTGGGTGCCGTCTATGGACCGCTGATGCGGCGTACGCTGCGCAGCATGTCCGCGGTGGTCGCGACTTCGCCGGCCTATGCGCGGACCAGCGAGGCGCTCGCCGCCTGCGTGTCGAAGGAGCGCCTGAAGACGATTCCGCTGGGCATCATCGATTATCGCGACGAGCCGCAGTCGGCCGACGCGCAGCGCAATCTCGAGAGCCGGCTCGGTCTCGCGCCAGGCGAGCCATATTTTCTGGCGCTCGGCGTGTTGCGCTACTACAAGGGGCTGCATACGCTCGTCGAGGCCGCGCGGCATGTGCAGGCGAAAATCGTCGTTGCAGGCTCGGGACCGGAGCGCGAGCGGCTCGCCGCGCTGGCGCGGGAGCATGGCGCGAGCAACGTCGTGTTTGCCGGGCAGGTCACGCATGAGGAAAAGGTCGCCTTGCTGAAGGGTTGCCGCGCGATGGTGCTGCCCTCACATCTGCGCTCCGAAGCGTTCGGGATGGTGCTGGTCGAAGCGGCGATGTTCGGCAAACCGATGGTGTGCTGCGAGGTGGGATCCGGGACCTCGTACGTGAACGAGGACGGCGTGACGGGGTTTGTCGTGCCGCCCGAGGCGCCGCAGCCGCTGGTTGCCGCGATCAACCGGCTCGCGCTGGATGAAGCGCTGGCGGGCAGGATGGGGGCGGCGGCGCGGGAACGGTATGAGCGGTTGTTTTCGGGGCCAGCGTTGGGAAGCGCATATAAATCGCTGTATGAACGTGTATTGTCTTCCTGAGTCGCTATTTTCTTTTTCTCCATTTCGCCGGGAAGCTCGCGAAAGTGTTTAATTCGCGTTTGTTTGGGCAAATTCGGCCTATATGCGAGATGTTGGTAGTATCTGCGCAGTTGAGCCCGGTACGCTGATTATTCTGCTTCGTTACAATTAATTTCGCGGGCTTACGGTCGCTAACTCAATCGGCAATAAGTTGACAAATAAATCTGGAGCGGGTTGTGGGGAAGGGCGCGAAATGGTAGCGTGACGCCGCTTTACGTGGTCAGGATATTTCGATCCTCGTGATTCGACTTGACCCGCTACGGCGCCGGAACGAATTTCCACGACATCGCAGTACCTTTCCACACTCTTTTCTGCCTTGCGGCGGCCCACTGAATGAGTAGCAAACCCCTCGTTGTCGACCTTGATGGAACACTCATTCGCTCGGACGTCCTGATTGAATGCGGTTTTGCTTTCACCCGATCCGCTCCCCATCGGTTCTACGAGCCGCTTCTCTGGCTCCTGCGCGAGGGCAAAGCCGGACTCAAAGCCCGGTTGGCCGAAGCGACCAATATCGACGTCACCGTTCTGCCCTATGACGCCACGGTCATCGAGTGGCTGAAGGAGGAGCGGGCCGCCGGGCGTTCGCTCGTGCTGGCGACCGCTAGCCATGAACGCTACGCGAATGCGATTGCCGATCATCTTGGGCTATTCGACAAAACGTTCGCCACGCACAGCGACATCAATTTGTCCGCGCATCGCAAGCGCGACAGGCTCGTGGCCGAGTTCGGGGAGAAAGGCTTCGACTACGCGGGCAATTCGCACGACGATGTCGCAGTCTGGGCCGCGGCTGAGCGTGCCTATGTCATCAATCCGTCGAGTGGCGTCGAGCGCGCGGCCCGCAAGCAGGGCAACGTCGAGCGCGTCATTGACCAACGGTCCGCGTGGCCGAAGACGTGGGCAAAGTCGCTGCGACTGCATCAGTGGCTGAAAAATCTGCTGATTTTCGTTCCGCTGCTCGCGGCGCATCAACTGTCGGACGCCGCGCTTGTCATGTCAGCGCTCCTCGCTTTCCTTGCTTTCGGTGTCTGTGCGTCGAGCGTCTACCTGTTGAACGATCTGCTTGATCTCGAGGACGATCGGCATCATCCGAGAAAGCGCAAACGCCCGCTTGCTTCGGGCGCGTTGCCGCTCGTTTGGGGTGCGGCGCTCTTTCCCATTCTGCTGGCCGTGGGCGGCGCGATCGCGTGGCTCTGCCTGCCTCATATGTTCGCCCTGGTTTTGCTCGGATATTACGTACTCACGCTGGCCTATTCGCTCTATCTGAAGCGGCGAGTCATGGTCGACGTGGTCGCGCTGGCGTTGCTCTACACGACACGGATCATCGCCGGAAGCGCCGCGATCGATGCGCGGCTCACGTTCTGGCTGCTCGCGTTTTCGATGTTCATTTTTCTCAGCCTCGCGCTTGTCAAGCGGTATGCGGAGCTGCACGCGTTGAAGGAGCGCGGCCTCGTGAAGTCACGCGGCCGCGGCTATGTCGCGAGCGATCTGTCGTTGATTTCGTCACTGGGCGCGGCCTCGGGCTATCTTTCTGTGCTGGTGCTCGCGCTTTATATTCAGGACGCCAATACGGCGAGCCTCTATCGGCATCCGCAGTACATCTGGCTGGCCTGTCCTCTGCTGCTGTACTGGGTGAGCCGTACGTGGGTCATCGCGCATCGCGGCTTGATGCACGACGACCCGATCGTATTCGCGGCAAAAGACCGGAGCAGCTGGCTGACCATGGCACTCTGCGGCGCCGTGTTCTGGTTGGCGATCTAGCCATGCCCAAAGTTCAGTCGTGGGGGCGCTATCCGTACGTGCTGCAAGATGCCCATCCGATCACCTGGCGTGATACGGCCGCGGCGGTATGGCGAAGTGTCGCCGGCGCGGAGCGCACGACCCTTGCTTTTGGAAATGGGCGCAGTTACGGCGACAGTTGCCTCGCGTCGTCAGGCCACGTGGTCCAGACACTGCCGCTGGACCGGATGATTCTGGCCGACTGGCAAAACGGCGTATTGCGCGCTGAACCAGGCATGACACTGGAGCAGATTCTCGACGTGGCGATTCCACGTGGATGGATGTTGCCCGTGACGCCGGGGACGAAGTACGCGACGTTGGGCGGCGCGATCGCCAACGACGTGCACGGCAAGAATCACCATGTACGCGGCACGTTCGGCCGGCATGTGCGGCGCTTCTGCTTACTGCGAAGCGACGGCACGCAGTTCGAATGTACGCCGGAATTGCACCCCGAGTTCTTCGCCGCAACGATTGGCGGCCTTGGTATGACAGGGCTGATCACGTGGGCTGAAATCCAGTTGATGCCGATCAAGTCGAGCATGCTCGATGTGACCAGCATCCGCTTTGCCAACCTCGACGAGTTTTTCGCGCTGTCCGAACGGCTCGACGAACTGCATGAGTACAGCGTGGCGTGGGTGGACTGTCAGAGCCGCGATGCCGCGTTGGGCAGAGGCATTTTCATGGTCGGCGATCACGCTTCCGATGGAGGGCTCGATGTCGGGCGCCGCAAGACGCGTACGGTGCCGTTCACGTCGCCGATCCCCGTTTTCAACCGGCTGACCTTGCGCGCCTTCAACGAGTTGTACTACAGGCGGCAACGCGCGGAATCGGTTCGCTCGACGGTCAGCTACGACTCGTACTTCTATCCGCTCGACAGCCTGCTTGAATGGAATCGCATCTATGGCCGCTCGGGCTTTCAGCAATATCAATGCGTGATGCCGGCGCCCGTTGCACGCGAGGCAACGCGGGCCATTCTCGACGCGATTGCCCGCAGCGGCACGGGGTCGATACTTGCCGTGCTGAAGCGCTGCGGCGCCATCAAATCGCCGGGCTTGCTGTCTTTTCCGCTCGAAGGCACGTCGCTCGCGCTCGACTTCCCCCAGCGCGAGGAATCGAATCGCAAGCTTTTCGACCGGCTGGATGCGATCGTGCGCGAGAGCGGCGGCCGTTTATATCCCGCCAAGGACGCGCATATGTCGGGCGAAGATTTTCGCGCTGCCTATCCGCAGTGGGAGCAGGTCGAAGCGCTGCGTGATCCTGCCTTGATGTCACGCTTTTGGGAACGAACCACACGACTATGAAAAACATCGTTATCGTAGGCGCCACTTCGGCGATCGCCATTGCCTGTGCACGGCAATGGGCTAAACAGGGCGCGCGGTTCTTTCTCGTCGCGCGCAACATGGAGCGCCTCCAGCAGGTTGCTGACGATCTCAAGGCACGTGGCGCGCAAGACGTGCTGTGCCAGCAGTTGGACATCGATCAGCTTGGCGAACATGCCGCCATGATGCAGCGCTGTGCGGCCGAGTTCGGCGCGCTCGACATCGTGCTGGTGGCTCCCGGTACGCTGCCGAATCAACAGGATTGCCAGAACGATGCCGACGTCGCGGTCCGCGAGTTCAACACCAATGCGGTCTCGATTATCGCGTTGCTGACGCGTTTCGCGAACGTAATCGAGCAGCAACGGCGCGGCACGATTGCGATCATTTCGTCGGTGGCCGGCGATCGCGGCCGCCAGTCGAACTATCTGTATGGCAGCGCAAAAGCAGCGCTCTCCGCGTATTGCGAGGGCCTGAGGGCGCGCCTGTTCAAAGCGGGCGCGCATGTGCTGACGATCAAGCCGGGCTTTGTCGCTACGCCCATGACAGCGGGTCTTCCTTTGCCGGGACCTCTTGTTGCTACGACGGACAAGGTCGCGGGCGATATCTTGCGCGCGGTGGAAAAGGGCAGGGACGTCATTTATACCCCGTGGTTCTGGTGGGGCATCATGCTGATCATTCGCTCCATTCCTGGCCGCGTGTTCAAGCGGCTCTCGTTGTGATGCATCGCACGCATTGCGACAGTTCTGTCGTGCTCGACGGCAACCGTCGCCGCCCAGCGAGCGCATGGCGCGGCGAACGTTCGTTTGACCTTCCTGACTTGGTGTGCCTTTCGTGAACTCCCCGGCAACTTCCATGAGCGCGTCGCGCCTCGTGATTTTTTATGCGATATTCGCGGCGATTTCGATCGCCGCGAATATCGGTCTTCAGAAACTCTCGCTGATCACCTATTCGGGAGCATTCAGCGTGCCGCTGTCCGTGGTCGTCGGAACGGGCGGTGGACTGGTGGTGAAGTTCGTACTCGACAAGCTCTGGATCTTTCGATACCGCCATCGCGATCTGTCGCACGGCATACAGAGTTTTCTGCTGTACACGGTGATGGGACTCGCAACTACCGTGATTTTTTGGGGCTTCGAATTTGGCGCGGACGCGATCTATCACTCCGAGCCGGCCCGCTTTACGGGTGGCGTGATTGGACTCGTGATTGGTTACATCGTCAAATACCGGCTCGACAAGAAGTTCGTTTTTGCCTGATGCGGGCAATGCATTGAGTTTTAGAAGTTGCGCTACTTCGGGGCGCATAATAAAAAAATATTGGCCAATGAAAATACAACAACTCAGACAGTACCTTTCGGGGAATGCGCTTCTATTGGTGGTCACCATTACCGTGGGCGGCTACCTTGCATGGCAAACGCGCAACTTTCAACTGGACGATTCGCTGATCTATCTGCGGTATCTGCGCAATCTGTTTGACAGAGATGGCCTGACCTACAATGTGGGCGATCGTTTCAACGGCCTGACGTCGCCGTTGTATTCCTACTTGCTGATCGTTGCCAACCTTGTGACCGGGAATTTGCAATATACGACGATCTTTTTGTCGTTCGTGTTCCTGTGCGCGGCGGCAATCACGGGAGCGCATCTGCTGGCGAGCGGGAAATACGAACAGACGCTATGTGCGCTGATCGTTGTTTCCTTCAATTATTTCTACGACACCTTTGGGATGGAGACTTCGCTGTTTCTGTTCCTCTCCGCGCTCGCGTTGGTACTCTATCGCAGGGAGCAATTTTTCGGTCTGGGTGTGGTGCTCGGCCTGCTGTTCATCACGCGCAGTGAAGGTGTGTTCCTTGGCCTGGTCGTGGTCGTCGATTACTTCATCAGGAACAGAAAACTACCTCAAGTCAAGTATGTCGTTGCGCCGGTCATTTTGCTCGCGGCCAATTTCATATTCAACTACTACTACTACGGCGCGTTTCTTCCGGCTACCGGTAATGCGAAGCTCGGACAGGGCAAATCAGGATACTGGGGCGAGGGACTGATTTTTCTCCACGTGCAGTACATGAAGGACGCTTTCTTCGGGGGGGATTTCCGGCTGCTCGCGTTCATGCTGCCGGTCGGTCTCGTCGGCGTGCTGTCGAGTCTCGGTAAAAGGATCGTGTGGCTCGTCATTTTCTATCTTGTGCTGCTCGGTTCGTTTTATGTATTTCTGCACATTCCGAATTACCACTGGTACTACGCGCCATTCTTCTTCTTCGACTTGTTGTTCGTTGGCGTCGGCGCGTGGAAGGTGCTCAACTTCTCGTACGAGCGGTCTCGGGAGAGTTCTGTTTTCCTGACACTGTTCCTTGCGTTTTTTCTTGTCACGAGCGGCTTCGTTTACCACAGCTTTGGTCTCTCGAACATCCAGCGCGGCCCGATGGACGCATACAAGAATATTGGTGAATGGATAAAAGCCAACACGCCGGGTAATGCGGTAGTTGCAAGCGTCGAGATCGGAACCGTGGGCTGGTACTCCGACCGGTACATCATCGACATTCTCGGTCTGACCAATCGCTATAACGCGGACTACATTGCTCGGAAGGATCTTTACTCCTGGCTCACGAAGTACAGCCCGGATTACATTCTCGTGCATCAGCCGCTTTGGACTTTCGAGGCAAGCGCGAATTGCCTGCTCGCGAGCCAGGCCTACGCGCCCGTGGAAGCGTTCAATTTCGCTGGTTACCGCTTGCTACGGCGCAGTGACGCCGCAGGGACGCAGCAGCAGCTTCAAACGTGTGCAAAAGGGCCGCGGACCTGATAAGCCCGGCAATGCTCGTGGCGAAGTCGCACCGGCCGGCTCGCGGTAATCACGGTCGACTCGATGTTCGAGTCGGCTGTAGATTTCTGCTGATCTTTTTGTCTAAAAAATATTGAATTACTGGTATGCGACGAGAAAAGACCTGCCTCTTCCCATTGCTCATGTTCTTATGCGCGTTGCTGCTCATGTGGTATCGGGCACCTCAGCGCATCGAGCACGGCTTTCTGTGGGCCGAAGACGCCACGATCTTTATCGCGCAAGCGCACGAACTTGGTATCCGGTCCTTCGTGCAGGCCTATTCTGGCTATTGGCATTTCGTTCCGCGTCTCGTCGCATGGCTGCAGATGAAAACGACGCCAATCGACGAGGCCCCGTATTTTTTCATGTGGGCGTGTGCGTTGATCACGGCCGGGTCGAGCGCCTACATGGCCTACGCGTTTCGAATCTTCTCGCGTCCCATCGCCGCACTTCTCGCCCTCGCACCTCTGCTGGTCCCGCAGACGGGCGAGACCCTGCTGAATGTTACGAACATTCAATGGATACTATTTCCGACGCTCATCGTTCTGCTGTGGGAAAACCTGTTCAATCCGCCGAAATCCTGGTATAGCGTCCGGGCGTTCGCGGCTGCCGTCATTGCGTTGACAGGCCCCTTTGGCATCATCACGTTCGGCCCGACCGTGCTGGCTTGTATCTACGCGTCGCGTCGCGGGAAGTTTTCGCATCGTCAGACTGGATTTCTGGTCGCTTACACCGCGGGCGTGGCGGGGCAGGTTTATGCGGTTGCAACGAACGCCTCGCCGCCGCTCGATTTTGGCCCGGCGCCGTATGTGTGGCGTTATGGCACCCGGATGATCCGCGAGTTGTTTTGCAGTCTCCTGCCGTCGCCGGATAGCGTTCCGCTCATCGCCGGCTTGATCCTGGCGATAGTGTTGGTGTTCGTCGTGGCGAGATCGCGAGCGGTTTTCGCCTGTCTGCTGCTTGCGGCGATGGCTGGCATTATCTGGTTGCTTGGCGCCGCGCGATCGAATCCATACTCGCTACATATGGAGTGGTACGGCTTCGGCGCCCGGTATATCTATCCCGCCTTGCTGTTCTTTTTCTGGGCCGCGCTACTGTCGATCGCGACCCCGACTTCGAAGCCGTCGCGCGTGTTGGCAGGTGGATTCGTCGTCGTCATCCTGCTGGCTAGCGCCACGCGATTTCCCGCGTCGGAATGGCCAATGTGGAGCATTACGCCGAACGACAGAGGGCATACGCTAAACGTCGCGCCGAACTGGGCGGTCCAAATTCCTGAAAGCCCGCCCAGCCATTAGGTCTTCGCGCGTTTCAACCGTCGCGATCGTTACCTCGTTTCGATGGCAACCGGAGCAGGGGCGGTCTGAGCCTCGGGAGCCGGGCGCAACGCCCGCCCCTCTCGCCACCCATACCGCAGGTAATGCTCACCCGCATTCAGTCCCGCCGCCGCCACGTCCGTATTGGCGTCGAGATATTCCTGTTCATTGAAATCCGGCGGCAATTCGACCGCTTCGTCCGCGTCCAGTTCGCTGGGTTGCCCGCTCACGCGCGGCGTGCTCTTACCGGCGTCCGGTCCGGAGCATAGCTCCTCGAGCTTGCGGTGCGTGCGCCAGAACGGCACGGCCGGCGTTGCGTCGCTGCTGGCCTGCCGCTCCATTCGCCGCCAGCTGTCGGCAATATATTCGCGATCGCGCGAGCGCCTCATCACTACAGAAAACTCGATATCGTTGTGCAGCGTGTCGTTGAATTCTTCACACGCGAAATCGATCATCTCCATTTCGCATAGGTCGGCCATCAGTTTCGCAAACGAGCGCGGTGTGAAAACCCAGCAGTGAACGTCGTGATAGGTGCCGTTTATGAATCCGTCCCGTGCGACATGCAGCGCGCCCTGCCATGTATGGAGCCGCTTGACCGACTGCGGGTCGATCCGCTTTTGCCATGCTTCCTGCGTCGAGATGTGGGCGGCGGACAGGCAGTGATCCAGCAGCGAGTAGGTCTGCGGTATCCGGGCCCGGGCAATATAGCTGGCCAATACTTCGGGCAGCCGGCTTTCGCGGCGTAAATAATCGAAGGTGTAGCGCCGGTCGGGCACGGCGAGCCGTACTTCGCCGGTCCGCTTGAGGACCGTGGCCAGTTCTCTTAGCCACGTCACGAGGTCGGGAACATGCTCAACGACATGAGACGCCACCACGTAGTCGACATAGCGGCCCTTGATCGCTTCGTGCAGCGTATTGCGCCCCCACACCGCGTCGACATCGACGATCTCATTGACGTCGAGACTAGGATCGTCCTTGTACTTCTCACGCAGGTGCGGCGTGTCCGTATGGTCGACGTAAATGATCTCGCCGCCATCGCTGCGTCGCACGAGAGGCCAGCACAGCGGGCCGATTTCTACACCGACGCTGTCCTTGACGTTCAGTCCTTTCAGCAGACGGCAACGCCGCTTATCTCGAAACTCACTGATGCTCGGAGCACTGTCTTCCTTCGCCATGTTGCCTCCTCGTGTTGGATGGCACAGCTTCCAGTTATGACCAATGTTCACCGCATTGCGCGAGACCGCTTACACCATCAGGTATGCATCGGCACCTTGATGGAGTCCGAACTTTTACCGCTGGCCAGACGGAAGGCCTCATCAACGTCGTCGAGGCTCAGGTCGTGCGTGATCATCGCGAGCAGCGCATTACCCTTGCGCGCCAGCAGATCGATCGCGAGCGCGTTCGTCGAACTCATCTACGAATCTCCTCGAAACATGAAAAGGTCTGGCCGGGGGCGCCTAGCGTTTCTTGCGGATCCAGAAGCTCGCGCCGGGGTTGCGCATGAAGAGCGGCATCCGCGCGTTCATCAGGTCGGCGTGGAAGTGGCCCATGAACGTATTCATCAGGACAACTTCGAAAGCGCTGTTGTACTGAAGGAAGGCGCGCAACAGATAGGCTTCGTTCCACGCGCGGCCTTCATAGATCCACTGCGGCGGGTATTCAAGCGGCAGGAACACGTCGTGAAAGTGCACGTGCACGCCCGGTGCGAGGATCGGCAGTATTTCGAAGACGATGCGGTTGACGTCGCTGCCGATCTTGCTCACGTGCGACGAGTCGACGAACAGGATGTCGTTCGCTTCGAGCTCCGCGAAGACCGACAGGTCGACGTCCTGGGCGAGCGACTTCACGATCTTCGAGGTGACCTTGTCCTTCTCGGTCAGCAACGACAGCAGGCGTTCGTTGTTCGGCTCGACGAAGGTGCACCGGATCCGTCCGTCGAAGAACAGGTCGTTGGTGTCGAGCGAAACGGCGGACGAGAAGCCCGAGCCGATCTCGACGATGCGGCGCGGCCGCAGGTGGCGAATCATGCAGTACAGCGACGTCGCGTCGCCATACGAGAACATTACATTTTCGAAGTAGAAGCGCAGGCCGTCTTTCTTGTGCGGCTCGAACGGCATCTCGCCGTAGTACTTGTCCGCGAACTCACCGACGAGCCGCACCTGCGCCTCTTCGTTGAACTCGATGCCGGGCAGCGTGCGCGAGATGTTGCCGAACAGGCGTGCTTCGTCCTGCTTGATGTCGGAGATCGATGGGATCGGCGAATAGTAGTGGCCAGGGGGCACGTCGCCGAGATTCGAAAAGTGCGGAATGTTGACCTGAAGCGCGTCGCGATACTTGTCCCGTTCAGCGATCAGTTCTGCAATCGCGGGATGCTGCGCGGCAAGTGAATCCAGAAGTTCGGGCGATGCCGACATCTTGTCCCTCCTGCTTGAAGGAATAGGCGGAAGCCACCACTGAAGAGCGCACCGACTACGGCATGCTGACTGGCGCTTCGTTATCCCCGCGTGGCCAGTCTATCGCACCGCCAGTATTCTGCACGCCGAATGTCTCCTGATGTTCCGACATGAGTCAGCATTTACCGTTACTTACAAAATATTCGTCGTAGCAATCGATACAGCCGCGAGCCCGATGGCGAGCGCTCGTTCCGCTTTCCGCGGATCGCGCGCTCACGCTGCGATTGCGCGAGAGAAAGGGCGGGGACGGCCACCGCTTCCGTCAGCTACATAAAGTTACAAAAGCCCAGAGCGGCGTGCTTGCCGCGTTGCCGGAGCGGTCGATTGCGTTACGATTTGGCGTAAAATCAAGCCCCTGTCGATAACGGTCCGTGCCTGTTTTGCAAGTGGCGCGGACGCATGCGTTCCGCACCGTCCGGCGGACGGCAGCGACGCCCACGATAAGGGACGATTCGGGACGGAACTCGCAATATGCATTTCAAGATTCTCGTGACCACTCACAGTACTGCGTTCATGACGAGCGGTGGTGGTGAGTCGGAACTCGTGCAAGTCGCCGAACTTCTCGACGAGTCGGGCGTACAGGCCGACATCTACGGCATTCGCAGCCTGCCGCTACGCTTTTACGACGCGGTGATGCACTTCTTCGTTCATGCGGACGGCGAAGCGATCATTCGCGAAACGGTGAATCAAGGCAAGAAGCTGTTCCTGTGGCCGAACGTCTGGTGGAGCAGATCCCTGAGGTGGACGTCGGCGTGAGCCACCTGCATCGCTTCGACGTCGTGCTGTTCAACAAGCACGTGTCGAATCTGTCGCTGAAGATCATGCGGATGACGAACGAACTCGGTCTTCATCATTCCATTACACACAAGTCGATCTGAGTGAGTTGTAGACTTCCGCGCTTTGCCGTTGACTCCTGCTTTTTGCATGACGAGCGAATGGCGCAAGCGACGCAGAGCTGGGCGGCGATGGAATTCAGGAGTATCGATCTGGGCGACAAGCGTCTGAACCGGCGGGCAGTCCTGTTGGCCGAGCAACTGTCGGGAAGTCCGTTGGCAAGTATCCCTGAAGCGTGCGGCGGCTGGGCCGAGACGGCGGCGGCTTACCGGTTTCTGGCGCAGGACAGGCTGGAATGGTCCGGCATCATGGAGCCACATTGGCGGTGTTCGGCCGGGCGGATGTGGGCGCGCGAATTGAAGGATGCCGACGATGTGCGCGGTGGCATCAGGTTTGCGCGCCGGGTCGGACATGAATGACTTATGTGTAATGAGGTGGGCTGAGCCCCATTCCCGAGAGCGAAGTTGAACGCATTCAGGGAATCACACGTATTGCGCACAAGCTGCTCTTCAAATCGCAAACCGAGTTCGAGAATTTCACGCAGTACACTCAGGTGCCGGCGGAGCAGTCTGCAGGAAGTGCATCCCGGCTGGTTCCCCGACAGCAAGCACCGCCCGCTAGAACGGTGCGTGATAGAGTCTGTAGTCTGCAATTTGATAAAAATCTGTACGTGCTGGTCTCTATTTCAACGCGCCAAAATCGCCTTTTTACGACTGTGAGTTAATATGATCATTGGTGCAACACGGGTTATTGCGCTGTTCCTTGTATACGGCCGCACTTATGCTGACGAGGGAATCTCGCACATCCGCAAGATGGTCGAGCGAATGCTGCCCAACGCAAAGTTACAAATTATCATCATCGACAACAAGATCGATCAACCTTTCGAGAATATGGACCGTCCCATCTGGGAGGTCGCCGGTGACAACACGCTTGGGGAGTTCACCGGCTGGGATCACGGCTATCAGTTTGCGAAGCGAGTGCTCGATCTGAACGCCGATGATCTCATCCTGTTTGCCAACGACACTTTTTTCCGTCGGAACTATCGTGACGGTGGTGTCAGCTACATGGACTTCTTTGACCGTTCAATCGTTGAAGGTCACGATCTGACGAAGGAATGCATTGGCTATCTCGACGATTTTCCACGCAGTGTGGAATTGATGGGCATTCGCTATACGAGCTGGATCAGAAGTAACGTATTCTTTTTGCCATACAACGTTTGCGAAAATCTCGGGAAATTGACCTTTCCGTTGCCCGAAGAGGAAATTTTTGCATCGGATTATCGTACATTTTGGGGGGGCACAGGAAAAATCTCGGATAACTGGAAGGCCTATATCAGTAGCTGGCTCTTTGGTTACTCAGATTCGAAATTTCCGGAGTATCAGCTTCACTGGCATAGCGCAAGGAAGCCTGACGCCGAAAATTTCGCATTTTTCAAACGAAAAGCCCGCGCGATTCTGTCGGAGCATTATCTGACCGCGCGCCTACACGCCGCCGGCATTCCAATCATCGATACCAATCTGTTTCCACGCTTATCGGATCGCCACACAGCGCCTTACTACAACTAATGCAGGCACGTCTGGAGCCTGTAGCAACATGAGCAGCGGATTGGGGCCTACGCGGTGACCCGCCTCCTGCTCGGGAAGCCACCCGTCTAGTCATGTGGCCGGCATGACTGGCGGATCCTGTATAGTGCTTCCCAACCGCGCGGTACAACTGCATGGCCACGCCCCGGGCGTTACGGCGCAAACAGCTCAACCTGATTCACGGCATTCGAGCAAGTACACACGTATGGATAATCCAAGACTTCTGATCACCACGTACTACAGTGCCTTTCTGAACCCCGGTGGCGGGGAAACTGAACTGCTGACGCTGATCGAAGGCCTGCGTATGTCAGGCATCGATGCCGATCTTTACGGGCCATCAAGCCGCCCGCTATCGTCGTATTCGTCCGTATTGCACTTCTCCGTGCAAGCGGATGGACTTGCCATGCTGCAAAGGGCCAAGTCGCAGCAAAAAAGGATTTTCCTGTGGCCCAATCTTTGGTGGAACGGCCCGCCCAACGCAGAAGAGCGTCAACTGGTCGCTGATTTTTTCAAACTTTCCGACAAGATTATTTTCAAATCTCAATCTGAAATTGAAAATATTCGACAATACGCGCCCGTCAACGAGGAGCAGATTCTCCACATTCCGGCTCCCGTCAACCCGAAATTCCTCAATGCATCGAATCCGGGCATCTTCAAGCGAATGTATAACCTTGATAAGTACGTGCTGTGGGTAGGTGTACTCAATCGAACCAAGAATCAACTGACCGCGATAAAAGCATTGAAAAGCCTGGACGTTCCAGTCGTCTTTATTGGATATCCGAACGACAAGGAATATTTCGATGAATGCCGTGCAGCAGCGCCGAAGCATTTTCTTTTTATTCCGCAGATGCCGCCGGCCTCAGAAATTCTCTGCTCGGCAGTGCAAAGCTGCGCGCTGTTCCTGGAGGTTCCGCTGGAACCGCCCGGAACATCGGCTCTCGAAGCCGCGCTGGCCGGACGCCCATTGGTATTGTCCAAGGGCCCGTGGACCAGCGAGCACATGGGCACGCGCGCACGCACTGTCGATCCGCACGACGAAGGCGCTATTCTCGAGGTCGTCAGGGACGCGCTGAGATCGCCAACACAAAGTGATGCACTGTCAAAAGAAATCTCACGGTACCATCTGACTCCGCGTCCCCTCATGCCCTTGGTCGAGTTGATCAAGCGCAGCGCACGTTGAGGTCCGGATGCACGTTATGACTCAGTCTCGGCCAGTGGACAGTGACACATTCGACTTCTCAGTCGTCGTTCCATGCCACAACGAAAGCGGCTATATCGAGAATCTGCTGCACGATCTTTCGGTACAGACAATCGGCACGGAAAGCTTCGAGGTCGTCGTGGTCGACAACAATTCCTCGGACAACACCAACGAGGTTGTTTGGGACTTTGCGTGTCACGCGCGGAAGGTGAACGTCCGTCTGGTGCACGAATACGAACCAGGTGTTTCGTATGCGCGCAACTCGGGAGCACGAGCCGCGAAGGGAACCACATTGATCTTCCTCGATGCGGACAACCGCGTCTCGCCGAGCTTTCTCTCGGACGTTTCGTACACGATGCATGCGAAGAATAGTGTCGCAGGTACGATCCGGACCATGCCGGACGTCGCGCGAGCCAGTGCGTTATGGGTATTCTGGATCCTCGAGTTGATCAAGGTCTTTTTGGGCCGGCCTTTCGGAAAAAGCTATGTTCAGAGGCGACTGTATGAGGACAGCCAAGGCTATAACGAACGGATCGTTCTTGGGGAAAATCTCGATTTTCTGATTCGCGTGAAGGCACTCGCCAAAAAGGAAGGACGAGTATTCGGGCACATCCGGCGCCCAATCTACTGCTCATTGAGACGGTTCAACTCGCAAGGCTATGTGCGCGTGTTGATGCCGTGGTTCGCCGCCTATTGCGGACTCTTCAACCTGAAGTATCAGACAATGACTTCGATCAAAGGTCAGAACACCGGCTAGACCAATCTGGCACACAGCCGTCGATTGCTGGCAAGCGGTCAATTGACATCACGGAGACGATCGTTTTTTTTAAAGCTGGAAAGGCGTTGTTCCGACAGGGTGTTCTCTTGCCTCGCTACAGCTTAAAGATATGTGTTTGATGGAGTCAAAATGGACAAAGTTGCAGTGGTAACCGGCGGGAACAGGGGACTGGGGCTAGCAGCAACCAGGCAGCTGGCGGAACTCGGTTATTTGACAGTTCTCGGCTCGCGTGATGTCAACGCCGGAGAAGGAGCTGCTGGTGCGTTTCGTTCCGAGCAGCTTGCCGTATATGCTTCGCAACTCGACGTCTCCGACTCCCAAAGTGTCGATGCTTTCTTCGAACACGTTATTGAAGAATACGGTCGCGTCGATATCCTGCTAAACAGCGCAGGCGTTTATCTCGAGGGAGCGAAGGGATTTCGCGAGATTGACGAAGCAACCCTTTTGGAATCAATCAATGTTAATACAATTGGCGCATGGCGGACTTGCAAAGCGGTTGCTCCGCACATGATTCGCCAGTCTTACGGGCGAATTGTGAACGTCTCTTCCGGATGGGGCGCCCTTGCGGATATGAATGCCAACGCTGCCGCGTACAGGATTTCGAAGGCCGGACTGAATGCCCTTACCCGAATTGTCGCTTCTGATCTTGCGAAGTATGGCGATATTAAGGTCAATGCAGTGTGCCCGGGTTGGGTACGCACGCGAATGGGCGGACCTGATGCCGAGGTTGACGCCGACGAAGCTGCTACCCATGTCGTATGGGCTGCCCTCTTTGGTGAAAACGGCCCAACTGGTGGATTCTTCAAATTTCGGAAGTCAATTGCATGGTAAGCGACGTCAAGGCGCCCCCTTTTTTGGGGACTCCATTACCTTCCCCGTGTGAGGGTGCGGGTTGTGGGCGAAATGCTCGGCTACATAACTTTGATATAACCCGCTGAGCAATTTCTGAATGCTCACTAACTCTGGCGAAAAATTACCAGAGAGATCCGCTGCGTCAACCATAGGCATCATCTCGCAGACAATTCTTCGCTCAAAATCTGTTTGACAGTAATCCAAAATGTGCTCGTATGGAGCTTGATGACTCGCGACCTGGATCTGCGGGTTCAAGGAAAGAAACGTTGTGAATAGACGTTCAATGATGAAAGGGAGAAATGGCGCAGCAGTATAATGGGTCGTTGATTCGAGAACGTCGATTGCAGCATTATCATCCGGATTTTCTTCCAGAAATCGGGCGATCGGCTCCAGCACGCCGCCGACGTAGGCATCCCAAAATTCGGGCGTCCCCACCCAAAAATTGGAGTAACAGAGGTTACTCGCGTTGTGCCGTGGTACATCGACAATCTTCCACCCGATTCCGCTGGCATCGAGAAGTGCTTGCGCGCGATCACACAAACCCGGATGAAACGCTTCACCGTGCATCCAGACATTGAACGAGAAATACGCGGTGGACGGATACGGATTGAGAATGCAAACGGTGGCATTTCTATTGCAACGTACAAATTCAATGAACTGCGAACCGGCCATCAAGGATTTCAATCTGAACTTGGGAGAAAAAATTCCTGAAAACGGGCTCTGACGATGATCGCCTCGCCGATAAAAGTCGACAAGAATCCTAAACTCGCGCCACGCCGGCAGTGAGTTGTTAGCTATCGTGAGAGGGCGAAAGGCCGGCTCCGACAACTGTTGACCCTCCCGATACAGCGGTTCATAGATCGTTATCATGTTGACTGTCATGCGAAATTCATCGCCGAACTATGCCGGAGCACGTTCCGCGCGTCAACGACGAGCGGCACTGGCCATCCGGGCGTTCACAAGTCGTGGAACATCGCCCTGGAGTTGGGACGGTCGCCAGGATGGCTTTTTGTCAGCAGATAAAGTTTGGCATAAAGATTCGCGGCATCCGTTGTATCAGCAGGTGCCGCCTGGCAAACGCGGGCGAAACGATCAGGCTAGGACGTCCCCTTACACCATATGCCACCCTTGCTGCCAGGTCCCTGCGCGTTGTAACGTTTGCGCAGACCCGCCAATCGTAACGCTGAACCCTTCCCGCGCCTCGTCCGGCAGTTGAACAGCAAAGCCACAATGATCAGTTGGATAGCCCGCTGCGGCAACATCTGGCCTCTGCTCGCCAGTCAACGTCATCGCGACCCGTTTTCCCTGCACCCATATCTCGATCGGCACGCGTTTCTCCGGGTCGCTCAGGTTCACCGCCCAGCCTAGCACCATGTCGTCCCTCACGACGTCGACGAAACCGTCGAACAGGTCAGCACATTCGCGTCGACGAGACTGAGCGAGTTCAATATACGCATCGATCGCGGACAGATCCGACGAGGTGGCAACCTCGCGCACCGTGCGCAAATCGTTTTCGCTGAATCCGAAAACTGTCGACGTCGACCCGTGAATATAGGGATTCTCGAGCACGTCGATCCGCGCCTGGATCGCACGAACAACCTCAATCGCCCGGGTATAGACATCGCCGTACGACTCCCTTTCCCGCGCGACCTCATCGCTCACATGCTGGTACAACTCATAGTCTAGTTGATTGTCCTCGATAAACTTCTGACGAGCTTGTTCGGACAGCGGTGAATGCTCTTTGGGCACACCCTCGGTCACATTCGTGCGGATGTAGAACGGCAAACGCATTCCCGTTCTACCGCATAGACGAAGCAAAAAATCGCTCATGTCTTCACACAGGCCAACTGTCGGGATATGTTGCCGGAGGTGCTCAATTGCGATTTCGAGGCTCTCACGTCGCACGTCGCCATGACCGCTCAGCATTTGCACGAACAGGTTCTTGCCGCCGTACGAACCGCTCACCCACTCGTTCAATGAGACTTCACCGCGTTGCGCTAGCGCTTCAAATTCGGAGACCGCCATCCCGCGCGCGACCTCGCCGTTCTTGCCATTACGCGCGTACCAGTAGTGCGAGGTCTGCCGACTGAGCGGATTGCGCAAAATACTGCAATATTCCAACGGCATCTTGAGGCTTCGGTGAATACCGAACGGATAATGGCCGCCGCCGACTCCGCTGGCCAAGAATCGCGCTCGCGTCTTGTCCCAAAATACACCACCCCACAAGAAGTTGATGAATTGATCGCGGTCGAGATTCAGGTCAAAAAAGGAAATGACCGTGGAACCACCGCTTTTCGGGGGATGAATGAAGAATACAGGCTTCACTTGGTATTTTTGTGAGATTAAATAATTAAAGTTTACCGCCCACTCGCAAATCCGCGTGTAACCAATAATTACAACCTGAAAGCCCGGTAAACCTCCGGTAATCCCATTCCATTACACCCAAGTCGATCTGAGTGAGTTGTAGGCTTCCGCGCTTTGCCGTTGACTCCTGCTTTTTGCATGACGAGCGAATGGCGCAAGCGACGCAGAGCTGGGCGGCGATGGAATTCAGGAGTATCGATCTGGGCGAAAAGCGTCTGAACCGGCGGGCAGTCCTGTTGGCCGAGCAACTGTCAGGAAGTCCGTTGGCAAGTATCCCTGAAGAGTGCGGCGGCTGGGCCGAGACGGCGGCGGCTTACCGGTTTCTGGCGCAGGACAGGCTGGAATGGTCCGACATTCTCGACTTGATGGTGAAGGCGCACGAGATCGGATGTCCGGCGGACTGGCTGCTGCGCTCCCGGCACAGTCGCATCTCGAGCTGGCCGCGTGGTGTGCTGGAGCCCACGATCCATTCGGACGACGCACCGTTCCTGCCGATCGTGGCCGAGCGTCTGTTCAGCACGTATCTGTCGCTGCATCCCGAGCTGAAGGTGGCCGCCTATCCGATCGAGGGAGACCGGGTGCTGGACTATTGCGTGAGCGATTTCGAAAGAGCCATCGTGCGCTACATGCAAAAGCCGATTGGCGCCGCCGATCGCGTGCCGGTCTTTCCGCCCGAGCAGATTGCGCTGATGAATTTGCTGTGCACGCTCTCGCAGAAGTACGTGCGCGCATTTCTCGTTCACCCCGCACCCGCACACCGGGCAACCGATCGACTTCGACCGGAACGGCAGGTAGGGATGCGAAGGGGGAGGCGGCGCGATCGGGTTGGATCGCACCGCTACGCGTTGATACGCGTCAACGAGCGCCGGTGCTGACTATCTTTTCGTAGCGGACACGCCGGCCGCACTCGCGCGCGAACGTGCGGGCGCGCTCGTCACGACGACACCGGCGCCGATGAATATGTCGCGCCACACCTCGTCGCTGGCACGTTGCAGCACGCCGTCGGCGTGCTTGACGAAGGCCGCATCGATCGGACTGCGGCCGTGGTTCTGGCCGAGGCGCTCCATGATCACCGGTATCCACGCGGCGAGTTCGGCATGGGTGTCGAACACGCAGTCGGGCGGGCAAATCTCCTGAGCGGCCGTGCCACCGCGTACGAACACCGGCTTGCCGTAGTGCATCGCTTCGAGCACCGGCACGCAGAAGCCCTCGTGGCGGCTCATCGCAAGAAGGGCGTTGGTCGATTCGTAGCACTCGAACAGATCGGCGTCGTCGAGCATGCCCTTGAAGTCGATCTGTTCCAGCACGCCGAGACGCCGCGCGTGATTGATCAGAAACTTCAGATAATCGTAGTTCGGTGTGCTGCCGACGATGCTCAGCGTCGCGCCGAAGGCATGCTGTTTCAGCAGCGACAGAATCTCGATGCCGTCCTCGATGCGTTTGTGCGGCACCACGCGCCCCACCATCAGCAGGTTCGGCTCGTGGCGCTTGCGGCCCTTACGCGGTCCTTCGCGCTGGAACACGTACATATCCGGAAAGATCGGTGGCACGACCTTGATCGCGTCCGCCGCGACGATGCCGGCGAGGCTCGCTGCGGTGCTGCGCGAATTCGCGACGACCGTGTCGAAGTCCGCAAGCAAAGGCAGTTGCGCGAGCGCCTTCTCGCACAACTGCGCGGTGCGCGGTTCCAGCGCGCGCAGCAATTGCGGATCTGTCACCCCATGGAAGTAGCAGATCTTTTTGCAGTCGAGCGCGATGATCCGTTCGAGGTACGGATCGAAGATCGAGTAACTGAGCAGGACTACATCGTCGCGGGCGACCTCGTCAAACAACGCGTCAAGCGGGCGCACTCCATTTGTTCCCTCCTCGAAACCGCTTGCATACAGCTCGGCCGTCATGCCGAGACGTTCAGCCATGCGTACGAAACCGATGCAGTGGTTGCCCACCGCATCGCCCGAGAAAATGTCCGGAGCACATACCCGCAGCGTCATTTTGTCTTCGCCTCTGCAATGTCGGTCAAGCGTCGCGCATACGCGCGTGCGACTGCTTCAACTGAGTAGTCGCGCTCGATGCGTGTCTTCCCCGCCAGTGCGATGCGCTCACGGAGTGGCGCATCGTCGATCATACGTTTGAGCTGTTCTGCCGCAATCGACACATCCGGATCGCACCAGTACTGACCCTCGGCGAACAGGTAGTCGCCGGGCCGCAGCGGCACGAGGTCGCCGTCCACGAGGAACGCGGTGTCGGGGTCGCAGAAGTCGACGTTGCCCGAGAAGTTCGTGACGACGACCGGCTGCCCCAACGCCATCGCCTCGGCGATCACGCGGCCGAAGCCTTCGCTACGGTGCAGCGAAATGTAGGCGTCGCAGCAGGTCATGAAGTCGGTCGAATCCTGACGGCTCAGGCGCTCGGACATGATGTGGATGCGGCTGTCGCCCGCGGCGAGGTCGAGCACGGCGCGCCACACCGGGTCGTCGTCGCGCACGTTCATCGCCTTGATGACGAGCCCGACTCCCGGCGAGCGGTTGCCGAACGCCTGCTTGAACGCCTGTACGCCTGCGAGCGGATTCTTGCGGCTCAGCCACGAGTTGCCGTCGAACATCAGGTAGAACAGGAACTCGTTGGTCGGCAGGCCGAAACGCTCGCGCTTCGGGTCGACTGGCGCGGGCACCTCGACCGCCATCGGCATCTGATAGACCGGCGTGTTGCCGAGCCGGCTGTAGACGCTCGCCACGAAGCGGCTCTGCGCCCAGATTTCATCGACCATCTGATGCACGTTGCCGAACGCGTTCGGCCAGTGGGGCAATTCCCACGGCCATGCGCCGATCTTGTGCGTGGGCGCGTCGATCAGTTTGCGGCCGCCTTCCAGCGCGAGCCGCACCATCTCCGGTGCCGGCAGGCAGATCAGGCTGATGTTGTACTTGAGCTCTTCGCCGATCAGATGATCGACCGAATGTTCGAGGCGCGCGGGTCCGGCCATCGGCGCATTGAGAAGCGTGACCGGCGTCGACGACAGTTGCAGCACGCGCGCGGCCATGCGCGCGTCTTCGCCGAGGCCGAGCACGCCTTGCGGGAAGCCGATGATGTTGACGCCGAAGTCGTAACCGGCACCTTCGACGCGCGCGTGATAGCGCGCAGGCTCGCGCGGGTCCTCATCGGCTTCGTCGTCGGCGGAGTCGGATTCGGCCCAGCGCACCTTGAGCGAGCCGACCAGCGGATATTCGGTCGACGCCCACTCGTTCCACCATTGCACGAGCTGATCGCGGCCTTGCGCGGTGTTCAGGTTGTACGCTTTACGCAGATCGGGGCGGTCGCGCGCGATCATCGTCAGGAAGCGCGGCAGCAGTGTATCGTCGGCCGGCTGCTCGTCGTCGATTCTCGCGAGTTCTTCGGCGAGATGAGTCGGCGACCATTTGACCGCGCAGTACTCGTCGTGCCCGTGCATGTCCCACCACGAGATGAAGCCGAGCCGCGCGCTGAAGCTGTTCAGATCGAACGACACCTGCAGGTCGGGCCGCTCGCTCCAGATCAGCAGCAAAAAGCGCGGCAGCAGCGGCAGCGCGCCTTGTTCGCCAGCTTCCATGCTGAACAGGCTGTCGGGCAACGCCGGCATGACCCAGTGAAGCGCCGGATACTGGTGCTGTCCGGCCTCGATCCACCACGACAGGCACTTCAGCCGTCCGGTGAAGCTGCCGAGCGAGCCGAGTTCCTGCAGATCCTGGCGCTCGCCGTGCAGCAGCCGCAGAAAGCGCGGCACCGGCAGCCAGTCTGTGTGCGTGCCCCATTCGGGCTCGAACATCAGCGCGGCCGTTGTGGGTGTCGTGGGCGGCGGCGATTGGATCGGGGGTTCTTCGGCGAGATGAGTCGGCGACCATTTGATCGCGTTGTACTCGTCGTGCCCGTGTTTCTCCCACCACGCAATGAAGCCGAGCCGCTCGCGGAAGCTCTCCAGATTGAACGACGCCTGCAGGTCGGGCCGCTCGCTCCAGATCAGCAGCAGGAAGCGCGGCAGCAGCGGCAGCGCGCCTTGCTCGCCGGCTTCCATGCTGAACAGGTTGTCGGGCACCGCCGGGACGCCCCAGTGAAGCGCCGGATACTGGTGCTGCCCGTGCTCGATCCACCACGACAGACACTTGAGGCGCCCGGTGAAGCTGTCGAGCGAGCAGAGCTGCTGCAGGTCCCGGCGCTCGCTGTGCAGCAGCCGCAGGAAGCGCGGCACCGGCAGCCAGTCGGCATGCGTGCCCCATTCGGGCTCGAACATCAGGCCGGGCGTGGTGGGCGGCACCCATTTGATCGAGCGGTACTGATGCTGGCCATGTTCGATCCACCACGACAGGCAGCTGAGCCGCCCCCGCAGCGATTGCAGATCGAAGGTCGCCTGCAGGTCCGGCCGGTCCTTGTAGATCTCGCAAAGGAAGCGCGGCACGTAAGGGCCGCCGTCCGCGGGAGGTGCTTCGGGTTCGAGCATGAAGCCGCCGATCGGCGGCTGCGACCACTTGATGCGCGGATACTCGCGCTGGCCGTGGTCTTCCCACCAGCTGAGCGCGTTGAGCCGCGAGGTGAAGCTGTTCAGGTCGAACGCGCTGCGCAGATCGGGCCGCTCGGTCGTGACCAGCGCGAGGAAGCGCGGAAACGGCATCGCGCTGGAGTCGGGCGCATCGATCGGTTCCAGCAGGCCGGGCCATGAGATCGGCGTGCGCCACGTCATACGCGGGCACGTGACCTGGCCGTACTGTTCCCACCAGTCGAGGATGTTGAGATAGCCGGTCAGCGTGCTCAGGTTGAACGCCCGGGAAAGATCGTCGCGATTGCGCACGATCATGGTCAGCAGCTTCGGCAATTGCAGGCCGGCTTCTTCGATCACCGTGACGGGCTCGTGCAGCGTCTCGCTCAGATGCTTCGCATCGAGCACGCTCGGTTTGGTCGAGCCGAGCCAGTACGTGACGGCGTCCGGATGACGCTCGATCAGCGTGTCGTTATCGAGTTGACGCAAATACTCCAGATCTTCCTGGCGCAGTACCCAGTTGAAATCCGGATACGTTTCGCGTGCCGACATTTCCCACCAGAAGTACAGCGTGACGCGGTCGTTCAGCACCTTGGAATTGAAGCGCGCGAGATCGGCTCTGAACTTCATCAGAAAGTAGATCGCGCTCGGCAGGCAGAACAGGTCCCCTGGCGATGGGTGGCGGTACTCGGCCAACCATCCGGTCTTGTTTTTTTTGGTTCCCAGATTAATCAAGATTGGCAATCCTTGAAGGCCAGGCAAAGGAAAAATCGTCGGCAGTCAGCGTCAGATTGGGTGAATAGCAGGGATCGTTCATCAACAGATGCTCCCAGCGCTGTCTGACCAACTCGGATTCCTGGTTGAAGCGGCTGATTTTTTCCGGTGTGTCTTCGGCGCCGCGTGATGCCGATTCGTGATGATAAAGCTCCGCGTAGGGCGTCCACACATTGCGGTAGCCCGCCTGCCGCACGCGCAGGCAAAAATCGATGTCGTTGTAAGCGACGTGTAACTGTTCGTCGAGGCCGCCCACTTCCTTGTAGATCGACTGGCGGATCAGCAGGCACGCGGCGGTCACCGCGCACATCACGTTGCGCAGACGCGCGCGCGCGAAGTAGCCGGGGTGCGAATTCGGGAAATGCTTGTGCGCATGGCTCCCGATACCGCCGACGCCGAGCACGACGCCGCCATGCTGGATCGTGTCGTCCGGATACAGCAGTTTCGCGCCGACCGCGCCGACGTTCGCCTGTAGCGCGACCGACACCATTTCCTCGAGCCAGTCGGCGTTGATCACTTCGATGTCGTTGTTCATCAGGCAGACGAAGTCCGCCGTGCTCGCGAGCGCGACGCGGTTGTTCAGCGCCGAGTAGTTGAACGGCGAGTCGTCGCGCACGACCTTGATCCGCTCGTCTCGTTGCAGGCGCGCGAACAGGTCGTGCGTTTCCTGCTTGACCGAGCCGTTGTCGATGATCGTGATGCGGAAGTTCGGGTAGCTCGATTTCTGCCGCACCGATTCCACGCATTGCTCGACGAGTCCCGCGGAATCGCGCGTCGGAATGATGATCTCCACCGACGGCAGCACCTCGGGCAGGTCGTACACGACCTTGTTGAACGCGTCGGTGCCCGGCGCGTGCTCGGTGTGCGCGTTGATATGGTTGCGCGCGAGGTGTTCGTCGATCGCGCGCATCGCCGCGATATGCGCATACGGCTTGGCTTCATGGCCGGAGGCCGTGCTTTCGGGAATCATGCGCCAGTGGTACAGCGCGCGCGGCACGTGATAAACGCTGTGATGACCTGCGCGGTCGATCACGCGCAGCGCGAGGTCGTAGTCCTGCGAGCCTTCGAAGCCGGTTCTGAAGCCGCCGACCTCCTTCATGATCGAGGTCCTGTACACACCGAAATGCGAGATCATGTTCTGGCTCAGGAACAGATCGTAGTTGAAGTCGCATTTGAAGTACGGGTCCGAGCGGACCCCGTCGATCGAGATCTTGTCTTCGTCGCTGTAGATCAGCGCCGCGTCCGGATGCGCGTTGATCAGTTCGGCGACGCAGTAGAGCGCGAGCGGATGCAGTTCGTCGTCGTGGTCGAGCAGACCGACGAATTCGCCGACGGCAAGCTCGAGCGCCGTATTGCTGGAGTTGCTGATATGACCGTTCGTCGTGCGGTACGCGACCTTGATGCGCGGATCCTTCGCGACGTAGCTGTCGAGCACCTGCTTGACCTCGGGGTTCGTCGAACAGTCGTCTGCGATACAGAATTCCCAGTTTTCGTAGACCTGATCGATGACCGAATCGATCGCGATGCGCAGCCATCTGGCCGGCGTGTTGTAGGTCGGCATCACGATGCTGATGAGCGGCTGCAGCGCCCACGTCTTCGAGCGCGCGCGCAGTTCGGGGTAATGCGACGCGGGCGGCTCGTGCCGCTCGATCCATTCCTGATACGTGTGACCGACGGTTGGGGGCGGCGCGGGCTGTGCGCCGCCGCCCCACGACGCCATCCGGCGTGCGCGTTCGAGCAGCTCCGCCGGGCAGTCAGCGTCGTCCATCAGTTCGACGTTGAAGCCGTTGATCGAAAACAGTCCCGAGCGCGCGATTGGATCGAGGCGCAACGGACCGACGAGCGGCGGAAACGCGACGACCTGATCTACCTTGCCAGTTGCGTCGACCACGAGACCGATCGTCGCGTGCTCCGACATGCCCGCGCCCGCATCGAAGTAGATCAGGCACGGCGAAGCCGGCATGTCTTCCTTCGCGAGCTCGAACGAAATACGCACGGCGCGCCCCGACAGATCTTCCCATCCCGTCAGCTCGAACTGTGGATCGCAATTGGTCGCGTTCCACGCGAACCCGGAATGCGGGGAAGCCTCGACGTTATTGAGGGGACGAAGTTCGAAGTTCTTCATGAGGTTCGTCACGGGTTTTGTCATTTCGTCAGCAGGGAATCGTAGAGGTCTTTCAAGGGCGACAGGACCGCCCGCCAGGTCAGATCTTGCGTCTGGAGCGCGGCCTTGCCGCGCGGTTGCGCGAGCGCGGCGTGAATCGATCCGGCAATGCTATCGACGTCGAACGGATCCAGGTAGGCGACATGCCGCGCAAAATATTCTTCGGTAGAGCCAACTTTCGTCACGGCGATGCGCGCGCCTGCGGCATGCGCTTCGAGCGCGGCAAGCCCCGGTGTTTCCAGCGTGCTAGGCAGTACGAACGCTTCGCAGGCCGCGTAGGCGGAGCGCAGCAACGGCGAATCGTGGGGGAGCGTGCCCGCGTAGACGACCTGCTCACCGCCTTCGGCGAAGCACGCCTTCGCGTATTCGGGATCGCGCTGATGGCCGATCAGCACGAGCTTCAGTTCGGGGAACGACTTCATCGCCCGGATCAGCGCGAGCTGATTCTTGCGCGGCTCGATGTTGCCGACGTTCAGGATAAAGCGTTGCGCGATGCCGGATTCATGGCGGAACAGATCGGCGGGCACCGGCTCGTAAAAGCTCTGCTCGACCCCGTTGAGCACGCTCACGAACTTCTCGCGCGGCAGATCGAAGATGCGCGCGAGCGTGTCGCATTCGATCTCCGAGTTCGCGACCACGCGGTCCGCGAGAGAAAACTGATGATGGATCTCGCCGATCGGATAGAAATGCTTCGTTTCCTCCGTCACCCACAGGCTCGACGACACGACGAGCGGCAAGCCCAACTGCTTGACGAAGTTGCAGAAGTGCACCGAGCCACCGACGCACGAGAAGAAATGCACCACGTCGTGTTCAAGAAAACGCGGCTTCCACGGATCGAACAGCGTGACGTCGACGCCATGCGCGGGCAGATGCTTGTGATACGCAAGCAACTGGATTTCTCCGCCGCCGGGAGTATGGAAAGCCATCGGGTAGGTGGCGAACAACACTTTCATAGATGGAACTCTAGTCATCTAGTCACTCAAACAGTTTTTTCGTCAGACCAGCACGTCGAGGCAGAGCCACTGCGCGCAGCGCGTGGGCTCGGCGATGAGACCAGCAGGTCTCGGGGCATTCATATGGGTACGCGCCGCGCGCTTGCGCGGCTTTCAGGCGGCTTGCCGGTGCGCGAGCCGGAGCCCGTTCGCGCGGCCGGCGAGCGGGCCTGAATGTGCTGTTGTCGAGCACGTTGGATCGATACCACGAATTCCACATGCGCGAATATGTTTGAGTTGTTACGAAGTGTACGAACAGCGCACCAGCAGGCACCGGTCCGTTTTATTATCACGGCCCGACACATGTGCTGCGTGATAGAGCGCGCGGTGTCGCCCGAATACAATACGTTCCCAGCAAGACTTCCTGAGAAAGCACCGCCGATGCCCGATTGTATCGTGTCTGATCCGCCTTTCCCGCCGTTTGCGGTCGCGTCGAGTCCCGACGGCGATCGTCTGTCTGCATGGATCGCACGGCATGGCATGGGCGAAATCATGCGCCGGGGAGCAGCGCAATGAGTTTGCAGATCCTCATTACCGGCGCCAACGGCTTCGTTGGCCAGGCCGTGTCCCGCGCGTTGCTGCGGCGGGGCGATCGCGTGACTGGCGCGGTGCGCCGGCCGCAGACGGCCGCCGAGGGCGCGCGCGAATGGCTGCTCGATACCGAGGACTTCGCGGGCATCGACCAGCGCTGGCCCGTCGGACTCAATTGCGATGCGGTGATCCATCTGGCCGCGCGCGTGCACGTGATGCACGAGACCCTGACCGACCCGCTCGCCGCGTATCGCGCGACCAACGTCGAGGGCAGCTTGCGCGTCGCGGCGGCGGCGCGGCGCGCGGGTGCAAGGCGCTTCGTGTTCGTCAGCAGCATCAAGGCGATGGGCGAGGCGAGCGCTGGCCGGCCGATCGCTGAAACGGATGAGCCCGCGCCGAGCGATGCCTATGGCATCTCGAAGCTGGAAGCCGAGCGCGCGCTGTTCGACTATGGCCGCGCGGCGGGTCTCGAAGTCGTCGTGGTGCGGCCGCCTTTGGTCTACGGGCCGGGTGTGCGCGCGAACTTCCTGCAGCTGATGAACGCGGTCGCGACGGGCATCCCGTTGCCGCTCGGGGCGGTCAGTGCGCGCCGTAGCCTCGTATTCGTCGACAACCTCGCAGACGCGCTCGTGCATTGCGCGACCGACCCGCGCGCGGCCGGCGAAACCTTTCACGTGACCGACGGCCGCGATCTCAGCGTGCCGGAGCTTGCGCGTCTGCTCGCCACGCAGCTGCATGTGCCCGCGCGGCTCGTGCCGGTGCCGCTCGGCGTGTTGCGCCTCGCCGGCCGCCTGACCGGCCGCTCGGCGCAGATCGACCGGCTGATCGGCGAGCTGCGGATCGACAGTTCGCATATCCGCGAACATCTGAACTGGTATCCGCCCCATACGGTCGAGCATGGGCTGCTCGAGACCACGGCCTGGTATCGCGCCACGCACTGACCGCTGATTGAACCTGCCTTGACTCCGACCTGAACCGCTAAGCCCATCGATGTCGCTCGCTTCACACTCCGCCTCTTCCATTGCCTCTCTACTGCCGTGGGGCGTCGCCGCGCTCGCCGCATGCGCGGCGATCCTGTGGACGCTGCTGCGGACCGGCCTCGCATGGCGGCTCGCCACCGACATCCCCAACGACCGCTCACTGCACACGCGCCCGACGCCGCGCGTCGGCGGCTGGGGCATCGTGCCGGTCGCGGTCGTGCTGATCGCGCTGGCGGCGCCGTCGCTGTGGCTGCCCGCGCTCGCCGCCGCGCTGCTTGCCGCGCTATCGCAGATCGACGATCGACGCGGGCTGCCCGCGCGGGTGCGCTTCGGCGGCCATGCGGCGGCGGTGGCGGCGCTCATCGCGGTCTATCCGGCCGAGGTGCCATGGTGGGCGCTCGCGTGTATGGCGGTTTTACTCGTGTGGCTCGTCAATCTTTACAACTTCATGGACGGCTCGGACGGCCTTGCGGGCGGCATGGCGCTGTTCGGCTTCGGCGGCTATGCGGTGGCCGCCTCGTTGTCGTCGCATGCGGACCCGGCGCTCGCGACGGCGAGCCTGATCGTCACGGGCGCGGCGGCAGGCTTTTTGCTGTTCAACTTTCACCCGGCGCGCATCTTTCTCGGTGACGCCGGCTCGATCCCGCTCGGTTTTCTGGCCGGTGCGCTCGGCTACTGGGGCTGGCGAGAAGGCGCGTGGCCGGTGTGGTTTCCGGCGCTGTGCTTCGCGCCGTTCATCGGCGATGCGTCGGTCACGCTTCTTAAGCGCCTGCTGCGCGGCGAAAAATTTTGGCAGGCGCATCGTGAACACTACTATCAAAGACTGGTGCAGTCGGGTTTGGGGCACGCGTCGACCGCCTGGATTTGGTATTTGTTCATGGCGGCGGGCATAATGCTTGCGATCTGGGCGCTTCATTTCGCTCTCCTGTATCAATGGCTGGTTGTCGTCGCATGGGCTGCCGTGCTGGTCGTCGCGGGGCTGTGTATTGATCGCCGTTGGCGGCGCCATGTGTCCGGTTCCGGGCCAATCTGAGGTTCTGCGCAATGAAAAGCTTCAAAGCCAGATGGCTTTCGTTCAGCGCGTTTGCGTTCGACCTGTGCGCGGTAGCGATGGCCTGGATGCTGGCCTATGTGATCCGGTTCAATGGGCCGGTGCCCGCGCCGTTCTGGTCGAGCGGACTGCACGCACTCGTCTGGGTGCTGCTGATCTACGCAGTGATGTTTCGCAGCTACGGTCTCTATCGCGGCATGTGGGTGTTCGCGAGCCTGCCCGACCTCGTGCGGATCGCAAAGGCGATCGGCGTCGGCGCGCTCTTCGTCGTGATCGGCTCGGCGCTGTTGCAGCCGGCACCGGTCGTGCCGCGTTCGGTGCTGATCGTCTCGCCGATGCTGCTGTTCCTGGCGATGGGCGGCTCGCGCGCACTGTATCGCGCGGCCAAGGAGTTCTATCGCTACGGCGGTCTCGTGGGCCAGGGCAAGCCGGTACTCGTGCTCGGCGCGGGCAACGCCGGCGCGAACCTCGTGCGCGAGCTGAAGCGCTCGGGCCAATGGCGTCTCGTGGGTCTGCTCGACGACGATCCGATCAAGCAGGGCCGTGAAATCTACGGCTATCGCGTGCTTGGCGCGATCAGCGATCTGCACCAGATCAGCGCCGAGCTGAAGGTCGAGCATGTGATCATCGCGGTGCCGTCGGCATCGGTGGAAGCGCATCGGCGCATCGCCACGCTGTGTGTGCGTGCCGGAGTCCGAGCGATGACGCTGCCCGCGCTCACGCCGCTCACGCAAGGCCAGGCGTTCCTGTCCCGCGTGCGGCAGATCGATCTCGAAGACCTGCTCGGCCGCGACCCGGTGACGATCGACACCGAGCACGTCGCCGCGCTGCTGAAAAACCGCGTCGTGATGGTGACGGGCGCGGGCGGCTCGATCGGCTCGGAGCTGTGCCGGCAGATCCTGCGTTTTGGTCCGGTGCAACTGGTCGCGTTCGACATCTCCGAGTTCTCGATCTATCGGCTGAACGAAGAGCTGCGCGACAAGTATCCCGAAGTATCGGTGGTGCCGATCATCGGCGACGTGAAGGACTCGCTGCTGCTCGATCAGGTGATGGCGCGCTACTGTCCGCACATCGTCTTTCATGCGGCGGCCTACAAGCACGTGCCGTTGATGGAAGAGGTCAACACGTGGCAGGCGGTGCGCAACAACGTGCTCGGCACGTACCGCGTGGCGCGCGCGGCGATCCGCCACGACGTCGCGCATTTCGTGCTGATTTCGACCGACAAGGCCGTCAACCCGACCAACGTGATGGGCGCGAGCAAGCGGCTCGCGGAGATGGCGTGCTCGGCGTTGCAGCAGCAGGGCGCGCGGCGCACGCAGTTCGAAACTGTGCGCTTCGGCAACGTGCTCGGCAGCGCGGGCAGCGTGATTCCGAAGTTCCAGGAGCAGATCGCGCGCGGCGGGCCGGTGACCGTGACGCATCCGGAGATCACGCGTTTCTTCATGACGATTCCCGAGGCGTCGCAGCTCGTGTTGCAGGCGTCGAGCATGGGGCGCGGCGGCGAGATCTTCATTCTCGATATGGGCAAGCCGGTACGTATCGCAGATCTCGCGCACGATCTGATCCGTCTGTACGGCTTCACCGAAGAGCAGATTCGCGTCGTGTTCACGGGCCTGCGGCCCGGCGAGAAGCTCTACGAGGAACTGCTCGCGGACGACGAAACGACCACCCGCACACCGCACCCGAAGCTGCGCATCGCGCAGGCGCGCGAGGTGCCGGATAGTCTGATCGACAATCTGCTGCCGTGGCTGATGCAGCATCGCGTGCCGACCGACGATGAAGTGCGGCGCGATCTGCGGCGCTGGGTGCCGGAGTATGAGCCGGCGACGGCGACGACGCTGCGGAGTGTTGCGCCGGCGACGCGGGTGTCGTAGGTCCGCCGGGAGTGATTGGAACCATCCCGAAGCACGAAAGAGCACACGGGGACCAACCTCGCCGTTTAACCGTGTGAAACCGTCCCTCTGATTTACAACAAAAACGGCTCCTGCCGGTCAATGACTTGCAGGGGCTTTTTTGTGGCCGTTTTATCCACGGACGGCAAGATGTCGCCCATAGCGCGGACGTGAAGGTGCCCCTGCGCCGAAGGCGGTTTGCCAGACGGGCATAAACGATCGATTCAAGGAGGAACTCAAACTTTGACGGATTTCGATAACAGTCGCCTTTGATTGCGGATTTGTTGTTATATTTCGATCGGAGTTAACGGATTTCGAGTCAGCACAATGTCGGCCATTGGATACGAACATCTCATTAGGCACTTTTCGCTGGACGTTCGCCCTCTTCAGATGCCAGCCATCATTAGCGCGTCCGTGAATCGGCGTGTCGATGCGCCCAATCAGGTGCTATTTCCGAGAAACGTTGCCATCGAGGACTCTCCGGTTGGGCATCTCGAGTTTGCCCTGCGGCACGAAGGGGTGAACCTTGAAGTTATCGACGCGGTGTTCGAGCACATTTCGGCCGATGAACTCGTCGAAGCTTTGCAATCCGCGCCCAATCGAGCCACTATCCGCCGCGCCTGCTTCCTCTGGGAATGGCTCACCGGACAAACGCTTTCATTTACTGCGACGCTGAACGCGGGCTACGTCGACCTGTTTCCCCCGGATGTCTACGTCACGGCGGCGAAGCCGACAAACAACCAGAAGTTTCGCGTTCGCAATAACGCACTAGGTAACGCAGACTTTTGCCCGGTCGTTCGGCGTGCCGGCGTACCCGAGTCGCCCAGTCTCGCGGAACTGATGGAGCAGGCGAAGCGAACACTTGAGACGCTGACAGACCCGGTTCTCTACGAGCGGGCGGTCAATTACCTCTATCTTTCGGAAACCCGAAGTAGTTACGCTATTGAGCGCGAGACACCGAGCTCCGACAAACAGGAACGGTTCGTGCAGTTACTTCGTCGGGTCGGAGAGACAGCACCCGTTAGCGAAGAGTGGCTTGTCGGTCTGCAAAACGCAATCGTGCGGGATGTTTATAGCCAGGAGGCCTCTTACAGAACCTCGCAAAGCTGGCTCGAGGATGGCGCTGGCCGCGTCACCTTTTTTCCGCCGTCACCGAAGGACCTGCGCCGCGCAATGAGTGGGTGGGAAGCGTTCGTGAACGACGCCACTCGATGCCGGGATGCGCTCGTAAAGACCGCTTGCGCTGCATTTGGCTTCGTGTACTTACATCCGTTCCTCGACGGGAATGGTCGGTTGCACCGCTTTCTCATCCAGCACGTGCTGGCGCCTTCTTCACCTCTGACCGGCGGCGCGTTAGTACCCGTCTCGGCTGTCATTCTGAAAAACATTCCAGAGTATGTGGGCGTATTGAGTGGCTTCTCTCGACCGGTCACGCAGCTGTGGCGGTACCAACGAGGAGAGGTGGCGCCCGTCGTGGTTCACTCGCCCGGTGGCCGTGCGTATCGGTTCATTGATGCGACGGCGGAGGTCGCGTTTCTGCATCGGATGATTCGATTGGCGGTCGAGGATGAGATACCGGTAGAGCTCGCCTGGCTGAGCGGATACGACAGGGCATACCAGCAGTTGGACGCCGAACTCGACCTCCCAAACAAGGATTTGTCAGCGCTCATCCGGATGATTTATTCGAACAAGGGGGTCCTGTCGGAGAACAGGCGCAAGCAGTATAGCCATGTGCCAAAGCGGATTCTCGACCGTGTCGAACAAGTCGTCCGCGAGACTTTCAATCAGGCTGGCGCCGATGTAGAAGATCTCAGGATAAGCGACGGCGGCGCGAATTAGCGGGATTTCGAGTTTTTGGTCAATTCTCTTCAAAAAATGAGCCGATCTCGAAGCCGCTAAGGCTATTTCGAGGCGGGTCGCTCGTTCGGACTGTTTTTCGAGGTCGAGCGATCGGCTTGCCCTTGGGCGCCTTTTCTCGTCTCCGCTCGCACTTCACCGCTTCGTCTTCCTCACCACCATCCATCTCGGCGACTTGAACCGCACGATGCTCACGTAAAGCCACACATAAGTCGCCGCGAACACGACAACGAAGCAGAACAGATGCAGCGTGTGCCGCCAGAACAGCGTCGCCGGCACGACCGCGATCAGGCACAGCAGCCACAGATACGGTGAGGTCAACGAGTTGCGGCGCGTCAGTTCGCGCGCGGTGCGCGCGCCGACCGCCCAGCGCATCAGCCGCTTGTAGACCAGCATATGCAGATGCACGCCATCGGGAATGCCCGGCGACATGCCGCGAATGAACTTCTTGCGGTAGATCGAGAAGCAGGTCTCGAAGATCGGGTACATGAAGAGCAGCACCGGATACCACGCGGACACGTCGCGATTGCGCATCACGAGCAGGATCGACAGCTCGGCGAGCATGAAGCCGATGAAGTACGCGCCGCCGTCGCCGAGAAAAATCAGCCCGGCCGGGAAGTTCCAGATGAAGAAGCCGAGCACCGCGCCCATCATCATGAACGACGCGGACAGCACGACCGGGTCGTGCACCTGGAACGCGACATACGCGAGCGACGCGAACATCATGAACGCGACCATCGACGCGAGGCCGTTGAAGCCGTCGATGATATTGATCGCGTTGGCGAGCGCCGCGACCGCGAGCACCGTGACCACGAACGAGATCGGCGCATACGACAGCAGAAAGTCGAGCGGCGGCACGCTGATGCGCGTGACCGCGATGTCGAGAAAGAACCAGGCGAGCGCTGCGGCCGCCATCGTGCACACGAGGCGCGCGAGCGGCGACACCCGCTTGGTGAGATCTTCGACGAGCCCGGAGCCGAACGCGGGCATGCCGCACGCGATCAGCCCGAGAATGCCGCCCGACACAGCCGGATACGCGCGATGCAATTGCACCGCGGAGACGATCAGCCCGACCAGAATCCCGGTCCCGCCGATGCGCGGCACCGGACGCACATGGAATTTCTGCACGCCGGCCAGATCGCTATCGGTCGAGAATTTTTCATGCAGATGCGCATAGCGCACGATCAACAGCGTGATCAGCAGGGAGACGAGAAAGCCGAGCGCAAAACTGAGCATGAAAGTGGGCCTGAGCGAAGACGCGGAATTATACAAACGAAACGCGCGGCGTCCGGTGCGCGCCAGAGGTCCCAGGCTTTCATGCGCGAGAGCGCAAATCCCAGATAGCGAGACCGAAGCCGCCCGCAAAGGCCCGTGGGCGCTCGCTTCTCATGGATTCCCCCTATGCGGCGCGCGCCCGTCGCGACCGTAAACCAGGATGCGACGAAGTGTAAGTCGCGCGTGACAAAGAGGTTCCGGAGACCCAATGCTAAATAACATCACAATTCGCGGCGGACTGACGCTCGTGATCAGCGTATTTGTCGCTTTCCTTCTGACGGTGATCGCTGTCGGTTACGGCGCGCTGAAGCTCGCCAACGGCAGCCTCGACGACACGCAGCGCAGTGCCGCAGCGCTGTCGCATCTGAAGGCGAGTTCCGAGAAACTTCTGCAGGTGCAGCTTGCATTGGGCACCTATCAGACGCTGTTCAGCATCGGCAAGCAGACCGACGATCTGCTGCCGGGCGCGCACAAGGTGCTGGTCGATTCGAACAACGACTTCCGCAACTACATGGCCGGCCCGTTCGAGAGTGAGGCCGAGCGCAAGCTCGCGCAGAGCGTCGGCGACGCGCGCACGGCGCTCGTCGACAAGGCGATCGAGCCGGAATTCAAGGCATTGACCGATTACGACTTCAACACGTTCCGCAATATCCAGGGCGATACCGCGAACAGCCTCTACGCGTCCTACTCGAAAGCGATCGACGCGCTCGAAAAAGCGCAGATGGACAATCAGCATCAGCAGACCGCGACCGGCGCGCAACGCTTCCAGCTTGCGACGGCGCTGTTCGGCGCGATCGCGGTGATCGCGCTCGTGATCGCCGTGGGGGCGCGCGTCGCGTTGTCGTCGGCGTTGATCAAGCCGGTCAACGCGACGGTCAAGCACTTCGAGCGCATCGCCGCCGGCGACCTGAGCGGCGCGATCAAGGTGAAATCACGCAACGAGATGGGCCAGCTGCTCGGCGCGCTGACGCGGATGCGCGACGGCCTTGTCGAAACGGTCGGCAAGGTGCGCGGCAGCACGACCGCGATTACCCAGGGCGCGAACGAGATCGCGTCGGGCAATGCCGATCTGTCGGCGCGCACCGAGCAGCAGGCGGCCGCGCTGCAGCAGACCGCGGCGAGCATGGAGCAGTTGTCGGCGACCGTGAAGCAGAACGCCGACAACGCGAAGCAGGCGAATCGCCTCGCGCACGGCGCGCTCGATACGGTCACGCGAGGCGGCAAGGTAGTGTCGCGCGTGACGGAGACGATGGACGGCATCAGCGATTCGTCGCGCAAGGTGACCGAGATCATCGGCATGATCGAAGGGATCGCGTTCCAGACCAACATCCTCGCGCTGAACGCGGCCGTCGAGGCGGCGCGCGCGGGCGAGCAGGGGCGCGGCTTCGCGGTGGTCGCCTCGGAAGTGCGCAGCCTCGCGCAGCGCTCGGGCGCGGCGGCCAAGGAGATCAAGGAGCTGATCGGCGAATCGGCCGCGAAGGTCGAGGAGGGCGCGTCGCTGGTGTCGGATGCGCAGAAGACGATTCAGGAAGCGATGAAAGCGGTCGAGCGCGTGACCGGCGTGATGAGCGAGATCGAGGCGTCGGCGCTCGAGCAGAGCGACGGCATCGAGCAGGTCAACAAGGCGGTGTCGCAGATCGACGAGGTCACGCAGCACAACGCAGCGCTCGTCGAGCAGGCGGCGGCAGCCGCGAAGTCGCTGGAGGAGCAGGCCATCATCCTGAAGGATGCGATTTCAGTGTTTCGTCTCGAAGGGACGTCGCCTGCGTTGGCTTGAGCGCCGAAAAATGTGCCGGAGCCGGTGCATGCCGCACCGACGGCTCACTTAGAATCCTGTTTTCCGGACTGAGGACAGCGTCCAATCGCGGCAACGCGTTGGATAAGAAACGAAAACGGGTACTTCATGCTGAAAGGGTCGGCGGCGTTCTTCATCGCGACGATTTGCGTCGCGCTTTTCATCATCATGTTTGGACAGACCTTTGGGTCCGTGCCGTTGCATGAAGTCGGAGATTTTGCGGCGAACTCCGTGCTGATAGCCGATGCCAGGCATCTAAAGCTGCTCGTCGGCCATTATTCGCGCGTCGGCTTCAATCATCCTGGCCCTGCGTTTCTCTACGTGCTCGCCGCGGGAGAGGTCGCGTTTTTCGATCTGACGCACTGGGTCGCATCGCCGTTTTCTGGCCAGATCTATGCTGTCGTGCTGCTTTCCGCTTTCTGGATCGTGGCGATCGGGGCGCTTTTGCGCAGGATGCTTGGCTCGCTCGCGGGTGCCGTGACGACGACGGCGCTATTTGTCGGCGTCACCGCGTACATCAACTACCAGGCATTTGCGGGTCCGTGGTTTCCGCATCTTTATTACTTCGCCTTCGCGGCATTCACGGTGTCCATCGCCGCATTGATCATGGGGCGTAGCGACGGACTGCTGCTGCTTGCCGTAAGCCTTGGATTCCTTCTGAATGGCCACGCGTCCTTTCTCGGCATGACCGCGATCATGCTGGTGTGCGCGCTCGTCGCCAATACCGGGGTCCACGGTAGGTCGAAAGTCAAAGGCACCTGGCTGTTAGGTCGCGACTATCTCGCGGAGAATATTCGCACGATCGCTGTCGCGTTGGCGATCGTGGCGCTCTTTCTGCTCCCCCTCGCCATTCAGACAGCCCTTCATTTTCCCGGACCGCTTGCTGACTATGCTGCCTTTGGGCACGCTCATAAGCCGAATCGTCCAGGGGATGCCGTGCGCTTTGTCGGTCTTTTCTGGAGTAACGGAATCTTTGGGATTCTCTTCGGTGCCGCAGCATGCGCGATCCTCGCGACCAACAATCCCGCGCGGGACGGCGAAGGCCGTGTCGCGCCGGAGCGGGCCTTGGCATTGGCGCTGGCCAGTGCGACGCTCGCCTTCCTCTTTTATTCCGTTTTCGGAGTCGACGACTTGTCGTTGACCTACGTCGGTATCTTCTACTACGCAGTACCGGCTCTTGCGCTGACGCTGCTGGTGAAGCGCTTGCTCGACAACATGGTGGTCGCGACCGTGCCGGCCGCAGTCATCGTATGCGTGGCTGTCGCTGCTTTCACTGCGATCAGGATTCATCAACCTCCTGAAAACATTTCCCAATATAACGATCCGCAGATTCCCGCAGCTTACGTTGCGATCGGCAAGCTAGGCGCCAGCGGCACTCCCGTCGTCCTCGATCTCGACGGCTCCGCGAATTGGGAGCAGCTTTGGTCTACGCTGGTCGGCGTGGAGGCCTATGCGAAGCGCCAGGGCAGCTTGCCGTTTTGCATCGCGCAGAACTGGCAGCTTGTGTTCGCTCGATCGGCGCGTTGCGCTGCGGATGTGGTCCAAAGCGCCCACAGGCGTTTTCTGGTGTCGGCGGTGCCGAAGGATGGTATGACCGGCGCGGTGAACGTTGCCGGCCTGTATTTTTATCCGCGCGAATCCGTGAAGTGATGCTGTCGGCAACGGCTGGGTCATGGATGGCCGGCCCGACGCATCTCACGGATGCGTCGGGCCGGTCGCAGCTTCGCTGCTACCTTAAGCAAACCCCTGCGGATTCATCGACTGCCAGCGCCAATGGTCCGCACACATCCGTTCGATGCCGAACTGCGCGCGCCAACCGATGATTTTCTCGGCCGCGCCCGGATCCGCGAAACACTGCGCGATGTCGCCAGGGCGGCGCGCGACGATCTCATATGGCACCGGCCTGCCCGATGCCTGCTCGAACGAGCGCACCACGTCGAGCACGCTATAGCCTTGACCCGTGCCGAGATTGACGACGAAGCTCGCATCGCGCCTGACGAGCGCGTCGAGCGCGGCGAGATGCCCGCGCGCGAGATCGACCACGTGGATGTAGTCGCGCACGCCGGTGCCGTCGGGCGTCTCATAGTCGCCGCCGAACACGCGCAGCCTGGCGAGCTTGCCGACCGCGACCTGCGCGACGTACGGCATCAGATTGTTCGGAATGCCGGCCGGATCTTCGCCGATCAGACCGCTCTCATGCGCGCCGACCGGATTGAAGTAGCGCAGTGTCGCGATGCGCCACGACGGGTCCGACACTTCGAGATCGCGCAGGACCTGCTCGGCGATCAGCTTCGACTGGCCATACGGATTGGTCGCCGAGAGCGGGAACGATTCGTCGATCGGCGAGCTTTTCGGCACGCCGTACACCGTTGCCGATGAGCTGAACACGAACTGCCTGACATTGCGGTCGCGCATCACGCCGAGCAGCGTCAGCAGGCTGCCGACGTTGTTGGCGTAGTACTCGATCGGCTTCGCGACCGATTCGCCCACCGCCTTCAGCGCCGCGAAGTGGATCGCACCGGTGATCGGATGCGCGTCGAAAATCCGCTGCAGTGCCGCGGCGTCGCGCGCATCGTTGTCGTAGAAGGTGAGTGCACGGCCGGTGATTTTCTCGACCCGCCGCAGCGATTCGCGCTTGCTGTTCACGAGGTTGTCGATCACCACGACGTCGTAGCCGCCGTTCAGCAGTTCGACGCAGGTGTGCGAGCCGATGAAACCCGCGCCGCCCGTAACCAGAATCGTGCCCTTCGTGGTCATGCTGTTGCTCCGTTAAAGTAAAACTCCCGTGATTTTTTGCACCAGGTCTTTATAGGTTTCGACGACCATGCGTTCGTCGAATTCGGTCGCGACTTTCTGTCGGCCGCGTTCCGCCATCGCGCGCCGCTCTGCGATGCTCATGTCGAGCATGCGCGCGAGGCTCGCGGCGAGGCTCGCCGCATTGCGCGCTTCACACAACAAACCATTGACGCCGTCGGCCACCACTTCGCGGCAGCCGGGCACGTCGGTCGCGACGATCGGCCGGCCCATCGCCGACGCTTCCATCAGCGTGCGCGGCACGCCTTCGCGATACGACGGCAGCACCACGCAATCGGCATCGGCGATGAACGGCCGCACGTCGTGCGCTTCGCCCAGATACTCGATCACGCCTTCCTGTTCCCACGCGGCGACTTCGTCGCGCGTGATCGCGCTCGGATTGTCGACGCCGACCGGCCCGAGCAGCTGGAAGCGTGCCTGCGGAAAGCGCGCGCGCAACTGCCGCGCGGCCTCGACATATTCGCCGACGCCTTTGTCCCACAGCAACCGCCCGATCAGCACGAAACGAAACTCCGCGCGCTCGCGCAGCGGCGTGAACCCGAACTGCTCGAGATCGACGCCCTCGCCGTGCAACAGCCGCGCGCGCTCGGGATGCGCGAGCAGCTTGCCGTCGATGAACGCGGTCTGATCGTCGCGATTCAGGAACCACACTTCGCGCGGAAAGCGGAACGCGAAACGATACAGCCTTTTGGCGATCTGCGCGGCGCGGCTGTGCTGGATGAACACGTAGCCGAGTCCCGTCGTAACGGCAACCGACTGCACGCCAGCCAGCTTCGCCGCGATCGAGCCGTAGATGTTCGGCTTGATCGTGTAGTGAAACACGACGTGCGGACGGATGGTTCTGTACTGCCGGTAGAGCGCGACGAGCGTGCGCAGATCCTCGCCCGGACTCGTGCCCTTCGACGCGACCGGCAGCTCGATGCAGCGGCAGCCCATCGCGGCGAGCAGCTCGAACGTGCGATCGCGCGGCGCGAGCACCGTCACGTCGACGCCGCGACCGACCAGCATGCGGATCAGCCCTTGCCGATACGTATAGATTGCCCAGGCTGTGTTGCAGACGAGTGTAACGCGCAGCGCGGGCGTCGACTTGAAAGAGGGCTTCATGCGAAGAAGGGCAGGACGTTGAATGAAGTGTGGACGAGATATGAATGCAGCGACAGCGCACACACGCAGCGCAACTCAGCGGCTCGCGCGCGGCGTGAGCAGCGCGCGCTTGACCCGCTGCAAGGCGCGATAAGGCAGGATCAGATGTAGCAGATTCTTCGCGAGGCCCAACCAGTCGTAGGGATTGGCCACGTTGAAGTAGCGCAACTGCAAACGCAGCGTCGAGCCGATCTGCTGGCGTCGCTTCGTCGCGCTGATACCGCCTTCGTTCAGCTCGTAATACAGGCCGAGTTCCGGCAGATTCGCGCAGTCGTAGCGTTCCATCAGACGTACGAACAGATCGAGGTCTTCCGCCGAACGATACTCGGCGCGATAGTTGCCCACCGTGCGCACGGCATCGATACGCAGCATCATCGACGGATGCGCGAGGCATGAGCGGAAAAAGCGCTGGCGCCGGATCGCGTTCGGCTCGGCCGGCGGGCTCAGCATGAAAAGCGGTTCGCCCGCACGGGTGACGACCTGGGTCCACATGCCGAGGCCCGCCACATGAGGATGCGCTTGCAAGAATGCGCGCTGCTTCGCGAGCCGCCGCGGCACCGCGCGATCTCCCGCGTCGATCCGCGCCGCATAGCGAAAGCCGCGCTGCGCGAGCGCGTCGATGCCGGTTTGCAGTGCGCGCTCGATGCCGCTGTTCTGCGCCATGCGCAGCACTTCGATCTTCAGGTTCGGCAGCGTGGGCGCGACGATCGGCGGCGTGCTGCCGTCATCGACGATCAGTACGTGCACCAGCGCACTTTCCTCGAACGACGCGAGCGTAGAATCGACGTCGGCCTGGCCGTTGTAGGCAGGCATCAGCACCGCGACGTCGTCGAGCGTGGTTTGCGCGGTGGCGGATAGATTCGTCATGGGCGCAATTTGAAACGGATGTAATAAAGATTGACCGACGCGGCCGCCAGATAACCGGCCGCGAGACCCACGAGCGCGCCATATGCGCCGAGTCGCGGGATCGCGAGCAGATTGACCGCGAACGCGACGGCGAGCGCGAGCAGCCACTTCGCGAGCAACACGAATTTGGCCTGATACTTGAGGACGACCAGATTGCCGATCGCCTCGATACCGGCCGGCACGGAGAGCCACACGGCCCAGCGGAAGATGTCGATCGCGCCTTCGAAATCCGGCCCGAACACGTGGCGGATGATGAAGCCCGCAAGCAGATCGAGCACCAGCGCGCCGCCCAACATCAGCACGGCGGTCAGCGCGGTGAGCCGCCACATGTTACGGCGCAGTTGCGCGATGCCCTGGACACGATAGACGAAGGCCGGCGCGATGGTTTGCGCGAGCATCAGCGCAAGCGTGATCCAGTTCTCGTTCAACTGCTGGGCGGCCGAATAGCGTCCGAGGTCGGCGAACGAAATTGCGCGTTCGAGCATCAGCCGGTCCAGTTTCAGGAACAGGTACATACAGATGAGTCCGAGCCAGAACACGGTGCCCGCACTCGCGAAATGCCTGAAGAGCGTTCGGTCGAGATGCCAGCCGAGCTTGCCGCCATGGTGACGCATGAAGTAGAGCAACAGCACCGCGCCGATCGCCGCCGATTCGAGCGCCCACAGCCAGCCGAAGCGCGCGGGCGTGGCCATCGCGCGCACCAGCAGATAGACGAGGCCGGCCTTGATCACCGCGGTGCTCATGCTCGTGAGCAATTGCGGCTTGCTGTAGGTCATGCTCTGTAGCCACGCGTTGATCACACCGACGAACGGCTCGCGAAACAGCATCGTCACCGCGAGGCCCGCGAGCATCGCGCCGACGAGCGGCTCGAACAGATGCAGTGCAATCCCGAGCCACGTGAGCAGCAGCGCCACGGCCGATACGGAAAAGCGCAGCGCAAAGGCGCTGCCGAGCACGGTGCCGAGTTGTTCGGGCAGCCGGTTGACGATGGTCGGTACGAGGATTTCCGCGCCGCAGACCCACGTGATGGGCGAGAGCACCAGCAGCAGCGTGTTTGCGTACTGCCATTTGCCGAATGTATCGGGCCCGAAGTAGCGCGCGAGCATGCCGCTGATCACGATCGCGACGGCGATCTGCGTGAGCCGCTCGAGCCCCAGCCAGACGATGTTCGTCAACGCGCGCGAGACGTCCGGATTGGCGAAGCGCTTGAGCGTCAGCATCCGTTGGCCGTTCGCCGCTGCGCGTCGCACAGGCCGCCTCGCGCGGCCAGGTATGCGGTGCCATGCGCGTTTGCCCGCCCGGCCGGCGGCCTCGGCAACTTTGCTAAAGGAGGGCGTCTAAGCATTAGAATGGCGGTACTCAGGCTGGTCAGAAGAACGCAATTATAAGTTGGAACCGGACCGCTTCCGGCAAGGGCGCATCGAGGCGTATACCACGCATTTTTAACGCGAGCATTACCGCGGTTTTTTTGTGCGATTTTTTACGCGATTTTTACCGGTTATCGTCGATGCCCAGGTCAAAATTTTCCATTGCACGCAAGTGAGCCAACATGATCTCCAAATCCATTTTCAAGGCGTATGACATTCGTGGCGTCATTGGCAAGACGCTTGACGCCGACGCCGCGCGTTCCATCGGTCGCGCGTTCGGCAGCGAAGTGCGCGCGCAGGGCGGCGACGCGGTCGTGGTCGCGCGCGACGGGCGCCTGTCGGGTCCCGAGCTGATCGAGGCGCTGTCCGAGGGTCTGCGTGCGGCCGGCGTCGATGTGGTCAACGTGGGCATGGTGCCCACGCCGGTTGGATACTTCGCGGCGAGCGTGCCGTTGAAACTCGCGGGCGGCGAGCGCCGCGTCGATTCCTGCATCGTCGTGACCGGTAGCCACAATCCGCCGGACTACAACGGCTTCAAGATGGTGCTGCGCGGCGCGGCCATTTACGGCGAGCAGATTCTCGCGCTGCATCAGCGCATCGTCGACGAAAACTTCACGCAGGGCAGCGGCTCGTACACGGAGTACGACATCGCCGACGCGTATCTGGAGCGCATCACGAGCGACGTGAAGCTCGCGCGCCCGATCAAGATCGTAGTCGATACCGGCAACGGCGTGGCCGGTGCGCTCGCGCCGAAGCTGTTCAGGAAGCTCGGCTGCGAACTCGTCGAACTGTTCACCGAAGTCGACGGCAACTTCCCGAATCACCACCCGGATCCGGCGCACCCGGAGAACCTCCAGGACGTGATTCGCGCGCTGAAGGAAACGGATGCGGAAATCGGCTTCGCGTTCGACGGCGACGGCGACCGCCTCGGCGTCGTCACCAAAGATGGCCAGATCATCTACCCGGACCGTCAGCTGATGCTGTTCGCCGAAGAAGTGCTGTCGCGCAACAAGGGCGCGCAGATCATTTACGACGTGAAGTGCACGCGCAATCTCGCGAAGTGGGTCAAGGACAAGGGCGGCGAGCCGCTGATGTGGAAGACCGGCCACTCGCTCGTGAAGGCGAAGCTGCGCGAAACCGGTGCCCCGCTCGCCGGCGAAATGAGCGGCCACGTGTTCTTCAAGGACCGCTGGTACGGTTTCGACGACGGCCTGTACACCGGCGCGCGTCTGCTTGAAATCCTCACGCGTGTCGCAGACCCGAGCAAGCTGCTGAACTCGCTGCCGAACTCGCACTCCACGCCCGAGCTGCAACTGAAGCTCGAAGAAGGCGAGAACTTCGAGCTGATCGCGCGTTTGCAGCAGAACGCGAAGTTCACCGGCGCGGATAACGTCGTCAAGATCGACGGCCTGCGCGTCGAGTATCCGGACGGCTTTGGCCTCGCGCGTTCGTCGAACACGACGCCCGTCGTCGTGATGCGTTTCGAAGCCGACGACGACGCGGCGCTCAAGCGCATCCAGGAAGACTTCCGCCGCGTGATTCTCGCCGAGAAGGCCGATGCGAAACTGCCGTTCTGACGGCTGATGCGGCGGCGCGCTTCGAACCTCGTTCAGACGGGTCGAAGCGTCACCACCGTCGAACGCGGCGCGGGTTGCCTTACCGCGCCGCGTTTTTCATGCGTTTCACAGATGACGCGCTAGAATTGCGGTCCTCTTAACGCATCTTCGAGCCGGATAGCCGGTTTCCCCACTCTTGAGCGCGCAAAAGATACTGATCGTGAGGGTGTCGTCGCTGGGCGACGTCGTTCACAACATGCCCGCAATCGCCGACATCCGGCGCCGCCATCCCGATGCGCAGATCGACTGGCTCGTCGAGGAAAGCTTCGTCGGGCTCGTGGAACTCGTGACCGGCGTGCGGCGCGCGATTCCCGTGTCGCTGCGGCGCTGGCGCAAGCGCATCCTGTCCGTCGACAACTGGCGCGAGATCGGCGCGTTTCGTCGCGCGCTCGCCGCCGAGCACTACGATCTGGTGATCGACTGTCAGGGGCTCATCAAGACGGCGTGGGTCGCGAGCATGGCGCGCGGTCCGCTCGTCGGCCTCGGCAACCGCACCGACGGTGCCGGCTACGAATGGCCGGTGCGCTTTTTCTACGGGCGGCGCGTGCCGATCGCGCCGCGCACGCATGTGGTCGAACGCACGCGGCAACTGGTGGCCGCTGCGCTGAATGATCCGCCGCCGCAACCCACCGACGACATCGACTTCGGTCTCGACACGGGGCGCGCCGCGCTGGCGCTGTCGCAGTCGAATCTGAACCTGCCGGTGCCCTACGTGGTGTTCGTGCACGCGACTTCGCGCGCCGACAAGCAGTGGCCCGATGCCGCGTGGATCGAACTCGGGCAATCGCTCGTGCGGCGTGGCGCGTCGATCGTCCTGCCATGGGGCAGCGACGCCGAGCGCGCGACCAGCGAGCGGCTCGCGAAGGAGTTCGGCGCGGCCGCGATCGTGCCGCCGAAGCTGTCGCTGCCGGCCGTGGTCGGGCTGATCGACGGCGCGGCCGCGACGGTCGGGGTTGATACAGGTCTGGTTCACATCGCCGCGGCACTGAAGCGGCCCACGGTCGAGTTGTACAATTTCTCCACCGCGTGGCGCACCGGCGGCTACTGGTCGCCGAACGTCGTCAATCTCGGCGCGGCCGGGCAGCCGCCCACTTTGCAGCAGGTCAAGTCGGCGCTGGCCGCATTCGGCCTGCTGTAACCGGGGCCGGCAGTCTCAGCACCTGCTGTAACCCGCCGGTGCGCTTCGCCTTGCGCACCCTCCGTTCCCAAGGGCGACCATGAACGAAACCCAGATCATCGAAGTAGCGAACGCCGACTGGCACGGCTCCAACCTGTCCGTGCCGCGCGAGACGCTGCTCGCCGGCGTCGAGCGCGGCAAGGTGCTGTACTTCCCGAACCTGCGCTTCGCGATCGACGGCGGCGAGCAGGCGCTGCTCGACCCCGCGCTCGCCGATCCGAACCGCAAGAACATCAGCCTCGAGCCGAATGGCGGCGCGTTGCATGGCGTGGCCGGCGATGCGGTCACGCAGTCGGCGGTGCGCGCGTTGATCGCGCGTTATCAGGCGAATGCGCGCACGCTCGTCGACGGGCTCTTTCCCGAATACCACGGCAAGCTGCGTGTCGCGCCGACGAGCCTGCGGCTGCATCAGGTCGAGACCCGCGAAACCTCGTGGCGCAAGGACGATAGCCGTCTGCATGTCGACGCGTTTCCGTCGCGGCCGAACTACGGCGAGCGCATCCTGCGCGTGTTCACCAACGTGAACCCGAATGGCGTACCGCGCGTGTGGCGCGTCGGCGAGCCGTTCGAGGACATGGCGCAACGGTTCCTGCCGCGCATCAAGCCACAGATGCCGGGCACCGCGTGGCTGCTGAATCTGCTGCATGTGACGAAGTCGCTGCGCAGCGAGTACGACCACCTGATGCTCAGTCTGCACGACGGCATGAAGGCCGACCTCGACTATCAGAAGACGAGCCCGCAGGAGACCATGCCGTTTCCGCCGGGCAGCGTGTGGGTGTGCTTCTCCGACCAGACCTCGCACGCGGTGATGTCCGGTCAGTTCATGCTGGAGCAGACTTTCTTCCTGCCGGTCAAGGCGATGGCGCAACCGGAATGCGCGCCGCTCGGTATTCTCGAGCGCCTGAAGGGCAGGGCGCTGGTTTGAGCGCGGCGGTTGATCCGAACGCCGGGCCAGTGCCGGCCAGCATCGCGCGCATGCGTGCCCTCAGCTTGCCGAGGCAGGCGAACCACGCGGAGCGCCGATGCTAAGAGCGATCTATCGCGCGCTCTGGTGGCTCATCGCGCCGCTTGCCGTGCTGCGTCTTTTGATTCGTTCGCGCAAGGAGCGCGGCTATCGCGAGCATATCGGCGAGCGCTTCGGTTACTCGCGCGGTCGCTTGCCCGAAGACGGCGCGCCGTTGATGTGGGTGCATGCGGTGTCGGTCGGCGAGACGCGCGCCGCGCAGCCGCTGATCGATGCGTTGATGAAGGCGCGCCCCGACGCGCGGATTCTGCTCACGCACATGACGCCGAGCGGCCGCGCGACCGGTATCGAGATTTTCGGCGAGCGTGTGCTGCGCAGTTATCTACCGTATGACATGCCGCACGCGGTGCGGCGCTTTTTGCGCGCGTGGCGGCCGTCGCTCGGTCTCGTGATGGAAACCGAAGTGTGGCCGACTCTGATCGACGAGTGCCGGCGCGCCGATGTGCCGCTCGTGCTGACCAACGCGCGGATGTCGGCGCGTTCGTATAAGCGGGCGGCAAAGTTCGGTGGCGCAACGAAGGATGTGTTCGGCGGCTTCGCGCGCGTGCTCGCGCAGAGTCCGTCCGATGCCGAGAGGTTGACCGCGCTCGGCGCGCGCAACGTCGCGGTGCTTGGCAATCTGAAGTTCGACATGAGTACGCCGCCCGAACTGGCGGCGCGCGGCCATGCGTGGCGTGCGGCGATCGGCGCGCGGCCCGTGTGGGTGGCGGCGAGCACGCGCGAGGGCGAAGAGGCGCTCGTCCTCGAAGCGTTCGCGGCGCTTGGCGTCGACGATGCGCTGCTGATTCTGGTGCCGCGTCATCCGCAACGCTTCAATGAAGTTGCGATGCTCGTCGAGAAGGCGGGGTTGCGGCTCGAACGTCGATCGAACTGGGCGCCTGATGCGAAGGTCGCGTCGGCGGCGAGTGGCGCAGGCAGCGTGTCGCCGTTACCGCACGACGTGAACGTGTTGCTCGGCGATTCGATGGGCGAGTTGGGCGCTTACTATGCGGCGTCGGATCTTGCGTTTATCGGCGGCAGTCTGTTGCCGCTCGGCGGACAGAATCTGATTGAAGCGTGTGCGGTCGGGGTGCCAGTGCTGATCGGACCGCACGTGTTCAACTTCACACAAGCCACCGCCGATGCGGTCGCGGCGGGTGCCGCCGTGCAGGTGCAGGACCCGGCCGATCTGGCGCGCGCGCTGCGCGAGCTGTTTGGCGACAAGGCACGGCGGCTTGCGATGGGGGGTGCGGCTGCCGCGTTCGCGGCAAGACATCGCGGGGCGACGGCGAGGACGGTGGATGTGTTGGCGGCGTTGTTGCCGGAGTAGGGCTGGGTGGGGGGCGTCGCGCTTCTTCCGTGAACCAGTCGCGGTGAGCCACTGGGTCCATGGTGAGTCGATCGTTCTGAAGCGCGAGTACACGGCAGGGATACCCGAATTACGGGTCCTGCTTGCGCGTCTGCATTTCACGAGCGAACATCGGCGCGCCTGAATACGTGTAAAGCACGACCGAGTATGCTGCAGCTTGCCTGCAAAAACGCTCGACAATCGTTTGCATAAATTCAGAGTTTGGCTAATTGACGCTGCTAGTCTGTCCGTCATAGTAGTGCGGCCCTATTCATCCAGGAGCGCACCGGATCAATGACAAGCAATCCCGCACCGAATACACCCCAGACACCGCAAGCGCCCGCGACACGCCTCACGCAACTGGCATTTGCGTTTCCCTTTCTGCACAAGGCGCAAGGCAATCCCGGGGCGTCAGCCCCATTCACCGATGAGCACGACATCTACCGGCTGCTCGCGGCAAGCGAGCCGTCCGGTTCGTATCTCGTCAGCCGCAAGGGCATGTGGCACGGCGGAATTCACGTTACGGAAGCAGGTGCCGGGCAATCACTGGACCTTGAAGCCGGCTTGCGCTGCATCGCGGACGGCGTGCTGATTGCCTGGCGCGCGAACCGGGACTACCCGCTCAGCGAACTGGCAGTGGACGGCGGTAACAGGCCGTTTCAGGCGCCCTACAGTACGGGCTTCGCCCTCGTGCGCCACGAGATGGAGTTTCCGCGTGGCACGAAGCTGAGGTTCTACAGCCTGTACATGCATCTGATGTCCAACGCGGACTATGACAGCAATTTCCCGAAGCGGCAGAAACCGGCGTACTGGCCGCGGCAGTGGACGATCACGGACTACGCGCAGGACCGGCCCTCACCGCGTGCCGGACAGACTGCCGATGGACAGATTGGCCTGCGTGTGCGACAGGCGCCCAACGGCCAGATCATTGGCATCGTGCCTCAGGGCGCGAGCGTAACCATCGGCAACAGGAAGAAGGAGCCAGGGGGTACGTGGGGCCAGTTGACGGACCTGAATGGAGCAACGCTGTATCCGCCTGAGGCGGGTGGCTATGTCACGCCCCCTGTGGCCATTACCGGCTGGATTTATCTGGGCGCGCAGAACGGCGGACCGGTCGCGAAGGAGATCATCCCGGATTCGATCTTCGACCGGGTAGTCGTCACAACGGACCGGACGTGCAGCCCGGGTGATCCGCAGGGAACAGGCGGGGGAATTCCCGTCAAGGCGGGCGACCTGATCGGCCACCTTGGGCGCTATGACTCGCTGGACCAGTGCACGGCTGGAACGAGGATGGCGCACGTCGAGGTGTTCTGTGATGAGAACATCAAGCAGTTCATCAAGGCCGGCCGCACCTGGGTCAACAGCAACGGCGTGAACGCGACCCAATGGAGTCAGCTTGGCCTGTCCGCAGACCCGACGATTCTGCGCCTGGAACGTGGAACGACCCTGTACCGTGATCATGGGCAACCCGCACGGGATCCGGAACAGACCGATGTGACCCAGGTTTGCGCGTTTGCCACACTGCCGCACGATCCCGGTTACCTGTTCATCGAAAAAGACGCCGGCGACGACGGGTACAAGTGGCGCTGGTGGAAAGTGGACGCCGCAGATGTGCAACGCAATCCGATCTCAGGGTGGGTGCGTGAGCAGAGCTTTGCCGGGGGGCGCGTCACCCGTGAGTATTCGCAAAGCTGGATCGATTTCGAGTGTCACGACGAGGACCACGATCCGACGCATACCATTTTCGCGACCGCTGGCGACTATGTGGACTATGCGCTCGGCAGCGATGTGCCCGGTGCGGGGTCCATTGCCAGGCTGAGTCCGCTCATGAGTTCAATCTACGGCGTCCTTTATCCGAGCGGTGACGGTGCTCATGCGGCGGACGAGCTTTGCAGTGCGGGACTAAGCCCCCAAGGTTCCGGATTTCCGTGGGCCGCGTTCAGGGCATCTCGTCTGATTCCAAAGCACGAGAGCGAATGGGCCAACCCGGCAAAGTGGCAGAAACTGGTCAGCGCAATCGAGCACCGCACCGGGCCGAAGCCGGAGCATGAAGAGGAGAAAAAGCGTATCGCGAAGCTTGTGTGGTGGGACGAGGTTGCCGCTGGCGTCTCCGGCTTCCCGGGTTCCGATGTGTATCACATCAATCCCATTGCGCTCGCTGGGAATTTTATCAATACACAATCATGCGATTGCATCAACTATGAGGCAATTTGGGTGTCTCACCCGGCGCCGGCATATAAAGACAGTCAAATTGTGAGTTGGAGTCATTATCGACTACCAATTGACACTTCGCCGGGTCGAATAGCCGGTAACAGCCGAAGGGGTGGCGATGCGTCAAAAGACGCCCAAATTAAAGTTATAAATTATATAGTTCAAAAAGGCCGTCAGTATCACCTGAGCAGGGAAGATATTGCGATGGTCATGGCAATGACTCGTCACGAGTCCGGCTTTAATCCTGATGCTGCCGCAGGCACGACTTCCGCTTCAGGGTTGGGTCAATTTGTCGACCAAACAGCAGGCTCGTACGGAATCAATACAAATAGTCAGCGTTTCGATGCAGAACAAGGTGCTGATGCGATGGTGAGGCACTATTTGGAAAATAAGCGACTTGCAACCGCTGGCGGGGCCACTGGCAGGAATGTCTTTGTGATGACATACGCGTATCACCATGATGGCCCAAGTCTGGCATACGGTGGAAAAGAAATATCGGAATCTAAAGTTATGCCAGTATTTGATCTTATCTTGAATAGCATTTGTTCTAATGTGGCGGACTGAGAACAGGCATGAAAGCAATATTATTAATTCTAGCGGCAGTCTGCGCAACCGGTTTTGTATACGCTTCCGAACCTCTCGCATCTGTGGAGAGTCAAGACCTTGGGCCAGTCCCACGAGTAATTCGCTCAACCATCGAATCGGACATCTCCTTTAGACCTTATGGGTCGCTAAATTGCAAGGTGCAAGGAAAAAAAATTCCGCTGTCATCGAATAGTTCGGTCTCTACATGGTTTGTCACGACTAGTAAGGCTTGTGGATGGGGCGCGGCGCTAGGTCCCATATGGCTAGTGGAAAAGCCGTCAACAGGCAATCCGTCACTCATGCTTTCAACTGGTGGCTATAGTGTGGCGATTGCCGGGAAGTCACGCGGTGGTTTTGTTGGCATTGCCATCGTTTCTGGAACTGCTGAGGAGAGTGTTCGTAAGCGGTACTTTTTTGACGGTCAAAAGTACGCGCCGAGCACAAAGTAAACCAGTTGGAGTGCTCTTTATTAGAAAGGCAAGAGTGTTTCAAAGAGCACTCCACGTTAGCTCATGCCATCCCGGTGTGTGCATCGGATGTGGGCGTGCTCAAGCCGCCGGAAGAGTATCAGATGGAACACTATCGCATTATGAATCATCTGCCAATCGCGCATTCATGCCGTCAACGAACAGCCTCCGGGATATATTGCGCTCGATACACAAAGGCGGAGATTGATTGCGTGCATCCGCCGACGTTTCCAGCGTGCTATTGATGGAATTAATTGCGTTCCATTAATCATTTCCCATCATCATAGGGTGCATCTGATATATGAGATACTTGAAAATTGGAATTATTCTGGTAATTTTTTTATCATCCACCGCCAACGCGGAAGAGCGGAATTATTCACAGCAATTCGTGCAATGTAGTAAGACGGTATCCAGTGCCGGTGGTCAGTCAGATTGCGTCACTGCCGAAATTGCATTTCAAAAAAAACGATTAAATGTTGCTTATTCGAATGCTGTTAAAAAACTTGCACCCGAAGATAAGGCATATTTAGACAAAATTCAGCATGAATGGATTACGTGGAGGGATGATAACTACAAATTCCTCGCGGAACACGTATCAGGTGCGTTCGGCACGACTAGGGCAACAAGCCTCGATTTTATGCTGCGTTCCGTGTTCGATAGGGCAAGCGAGCTTGAAATGATTTCGGATGAAATGGGTGCTAATTAAATTTCATAGAAATTTAGCTGTGTGGGGTTGAGTCGGCGGCGTATCAATGGCTCACGACATGCGCCGCTCACGCTTCCATCATCTGGCGGCGCTGTTCCACTTGGGGCCCATTCCCTATCGTCCAGTTGTAGTCGAAATGACATCGGCTGCGGGGGGTGTTTTCTGCCCGCATGGCGTCGGAATGATTACGCCCCCCGGAAAGAACCGCCTGACGGGGGTTGTTACCGGTGACGAACTCTTTGAGGCCATACCAGACAAAAGCCCCGCTCAGCTTTATCTGGCGGGGCTTCGTGGTGAACGGCTGCAATCGGTTGGGAGTATGTGGCGCCTAGGGCTGGAATCTGGGAATCGAACCGAGTGCCGCGATGCCTTATGCCGCGGACGTGTTGCCGTGGTGGTTTTAAGGAGTTACCACGGAAGTTGCCACATCAACCAACACGGCTCCTACGTCGGCAAAGGGTTCGACTAATATAAGTGCCATATTTGATCTGAGAGAGCGCAGACCATGGATTTTCCGGGTGAGAACCTTGTCATCAAAATGTGGGATTCTTTGGTCGACAAGGGTATCGGTTCATTCGTCAAGCCGTGGCAGGCCCGTCGCGCCGCGCGCGCGGACTTGTCCAATCGAACGGAGGAAATACTTCTGCTTGCGCAAGCAGAGCATGACGCCGCAGAGATTCGCGCAGGCACAAAAAAAGTCCATCGAGAGGGGCAGCGGGTTCTGCTGCTTGAGCAGAACACAGAGGTCGTGGACGGACGGGCTGAGCCGCAGTTGAACATGACTCAGCTGATTGCTGCGGCCTCTCAGGCGAGGGGCGCTCAGGCCGTATTGGATGAGGTCAACGTTGCGAAGTCGGTTCTACACGCAGAGGCCTTGCTGCGTAACGATGATACGCCGGTAATAGACAAGCCCGTAGATGCAGACTGGCTGAGGAATTGGCGTGATGGTGCCGCTCGGGTGTCGTCGGATGAGCTTCAGTCACTGTGGGGAAAGATTCTCGCCGGTGAGGTCAAGGCACCAGGCTCGTGTTCTCTGCCCACTCTCGACTTCGTAAAAAATCTGTCGCAAGAAGAGGCACATGCAATCGAGCAAATTTGCCCCTTCATATTCCAAGAGGGTTTTATCTTCAAATACGGCGTTCTAGGCGACATGCAGGGGAGCATCAGATTCGAATATCTGATGTTCCTTGAAGAACTCGGGCTCATCAACATGGCGGGCGGCATGGGTCTCTCTGCATCTATACCGAGTTTGGTTCCGGACGGTTTCGTCAGGCCTTTGCTTACGAAGGAGCGGGCTATTGTGGTGACCGGACAGGATGCAGCCAAAAAGCTGACGCTCCAGAACTACCGAGTGACGCCGCTCGGTGCGCAAGTGTTTGCATTAAATCCAGTCGCCGCTGACGAAGCGTATCTGAAGGCGGTCGGAGAAGCATCTGCGGTGCAGGGGTTCGAGGTAAAAATTGGGCAGTATAAGGAGATTGATGGCGGGCGGATTCAGGTGTTTAACGATGTCCGAGTGGAAGCGCCAAACGCAAATTCAAGCCAATAGATCAGCAAATTATTGGTGAAGGCTCGTGACCCACGAGTTTCTGCAAAGCCGGATCGATTTCGAATGTCACGATGAAGACCACGATCCGACGCACACCATTTTCGCGACCACAGGCGTTCGAAAAAACCACCCCTCACACCTTCAACAACCCCTTCTTTTCAATAAACTTCACCACCTCGTCGAGCCCCTCGAGCGCCTTCAAATTACACATCACAAACGGCCGCTCACCTCGCATTTTCTTCGCATCCGATGCCATCACATCGAGGTTCGCGCCCACCAGCGGCGCGAGATCCGTCTTGTTGATCACGAGCAGATCCGACTTCGTGATTCCGGGCCCACCCTTACGCGGAATCTTCTCACCGCCCGCAACATCGATCACATAAATCGTCAGATCCGACAGCTCCGGGCTGAAGGTCGCCGCGAGGTTGTCGCCGCCCGATTCGATGAACACGATGTCCGCGTCCGGAAAACGCGTGAGCATACGGTCGACCGCTTCGAGGTTGATGGACGCGTCCTCGCGGATCGCCGTGTGCGGGCAGCCGCCCGTCTCGACGCCCATGATCCGCTCGGCCGGCAGCGCGCCCGCCACCGTCAGCAGACGCTGGTCCTCTTTCGTGTAGATGTCGTTCGTGATCGCGACGAGGTCGTACTGGTCGCGCATCGCCTTGCAGAGCATTTCGAGCAGCGTGGTCTTGCCCGAGCCGACTGGGCCGCCGACGCCCACGCGCAGCGGGGGCAGCTTCTTCGTGCGGGTCTGGGCAGGGGAAGCAGGATGATGAGATGCGTTCATGATGGATCGTGTGATCGTATTACGAGCGGAAGAGCCGCGAATACTGCGACTCGTGGCGCGCCGACAGAATGCCGAGCTGCGGCGCGAACGTGTTGAGGTCGTCAGGCGAAGTCGCGAGCGCACGCGCGACGGCTGCGTCGATCGGCTCGCGCAGCGCGACGATGATGCGCTGCCCCGCGAGCTGGCCGAGCGGTACCGCCTTCAATGCGGCGGCGGCCTGGTTCTCGACCCAGCTGAACGCATAGGCGGCGAGCGCGGCATCGACGGGAGCATCGTGCGCATAGGCGGCGAACGCGAACGCGGTCGGTTGCGCAAGCGGCGTGAGAGACGCGAGCGTCGCGCGTCTGGCCGCGTCTCCCCATTCGAGCGACACGCATAGCTGCCGCAGCGACCAGCCCATCTGCTCCGTTTCGCGGCGCAGTTCGGCGGACTCGCGACTCGCGAGAAATTCGGCGTTGGCGTCGGCGAGTTCGACGGCGTCATGTGCGCGCCAGCGTTCGATCTGCTGCGCGAGGAACGGCAACTCGCCGCGCGCGAGCACGTCGGTCAGGCCGCGTTCGATCCATCTGCGCGCGGAGTCGGCGTCGGTGATGAGCTGCGCTTCGATCGCCGCTTCGAGACCCTGCGAATAGCTGAACGCGCCGATCGGCAGCGCCGGCGACGCGAGATGCAGCAGCGCGGTAAGTTCAGCGATGCGCATGATGATGAGAATGGTGCCCATGTCCGCACGATTCGTCGTGCACGTGATCATGGCCGTGATCGTGCGAGTGCGAAGAGCCTTCATGGCCATGCGCGTGTTCATGCTCATGCCCATGATGCTCGTCAAACACCTGCTGCGCGAGCGCATAGTCCTCGGCGAACGTCTCGTCGTGCCCATGCTTGTGCCCGCCGCCGTACGCACCGGCTTCGGGCTGGAAAGGCAGCGACACCTGTTCGACCGTAGCGCCGATGCGCGTAAGCATGTCGGCGAGCACCGGATCGTATTCGAGCTTCAGATAATCGGCGCCCACTTCGACCGGCGTATGACGATTGCCGAGGTGATACGCAGCCCGCGTCAGTGTCAACGCATCCGCAGCGCGCACGTAAAGCACGGCTTCATGAGCAGCAACGACACGCACGAGAGCGCCGTCATCAGCGACGAGCACGTCGCCATCGCGCAGCACGGTGCCGCGCGGCAACAGCAATGCGACTTCCTCGCCGTTATCGAGCGTCGCGGCCAGACGGCTCTTGCGACGTTCATCGAATGCGAGCGTCAACGTCGGCGCGCGCTTGACGAGTACGGGCGCAATCTTCAGATGCGGTGCGAGAAGTTTGTTCAGGGTACGCATGGTCAGAACAGGAAATAGCGTTGCGCCATCGGCAGCACGGTGGCTGGATCACAGGTCAGCAACTGGCCGTCGGCGATCACCTGGTAGGTTTCCGGATCGACGCTGATGCTCGGACGCCACGCGTTGTGAATCATGTCGGCCTTCGTTACGTTGCGGCAGTTCTTCACCGCGACGACGCGCTTGCTCAAACCATAGCGCTCGGCGACGCCCGCATCGGCGGCGAGCTGCGACACGAAGGTCAGCGATGTGCGGCCCAACGCGCCGCCGCGCGTCGCGAACATCTCGCGATAGTGCACGGGCTGCGGCGTCGGAATCGACGCATTCGGATCGCCCATCTGCGCCATCGCGATCATGCCGCCCTTCAGGATCAGCGACGGCTTGATGCCGAAAAACGCCGGTTCCCAGAATACGAGGTCGGCCCACTTGCCCGGTTCGATCGAACCGACTTCATGCGCGATGCCATGCGTGATCGCCGGATTGATCGTGTACTTCGCCACATAGCGCTTCGCGCGGAAATTGTCGTGGCGCGCGTTGTCCTCGGGCAGCGCGCCGCGTTGCACTTTCATCTTGTGCGCGGTCTGCCACGTGCGAATGATCACTTCGCCGACGCGGCCCATCGCCTGAGAATCCGAAGAAAGCATCGACAGCGCGCCGAGATCGTGCAGGATGTCCTCGGCCGCGATAGTCTCGCGACGAATCCTCGATTCGGCGAACGCGATGTCTTCGGCAATCGACGGATCGAGGTGATGGCACACCATCAGCATGTCGAGATGCTCTTCGAGCGTGTTCACGGTGTATGGCCGCGTCGGATTCGTCGACGACGGCAGCACGTTCGCTTCGCCGCACACCTTGATGATGTCGGGTGCGTGGCCGCCGCCCGCGCCTTCGGTGTGATACGTGTGGATCGTGCGGCCCTTGAACGCGGCCACCGTCGTTTCGACGAAGCCCGCTTCGTTCAGCGTATCCGTATGGATCGCGACCTGCGTGTCGGTATCGTCGGCGACGGACAGACAGTTGTCGATCGCCGCGGGCGTCGTGCCCCAGTCTTCGTGCAGCTTCAAACCGATCGCGCCCGCGGCGATCTGTTCGGTGAGCGGGGCCGGCTGGCTCACGTTGCCCTTGCCGAGAAAGCCTAGGTTCATCGGATAACCGTCGGCCGCTTGCAGCATGCGTTCGAGATGCCACGGCCCCGGCGTGCAGGTCGTCGCATTCGTGCCGGTCGCGGGGCCGGTGCCGCCGCCGAGCATCGTCGTCACGCCGCTCGCGAGCGCTTCCTCGATCTGCTGCGGGCTGATGAAGTGGATGTGCGTATCGATGCCGCCCGCGGTCACGATCAGTCCTTCGCCCGCGATGACTTCGGTGGCGGCGCCAATCGCGATCGTCACGTTCGGCTGGATGTCGGGATTGCCGGCTTTGCCGATCGCGGCGATGCGGCCGTCCTTGATGCCGATGTCGGCTTTCACGATGCCCCAATGGTCGAGGATCACCGCGTTCGTCACGACGGTATCGACGACATCGGCACGCACGCGCTGCGACTGGCCCATGCCGTCGCGAATCACCTTGCCGCCGCCGAACTTGACCTCTTCGCCGTAGGTCGTGAAGTCGCGTTCGATCTCGATCAGAAGCTCGGTGTCGGCGAGGCGCACGCGATCGCCGGTGGTGGGGCCGAACATCTCCGCGTATGCGCGGCGGCCAATGCGTAGTGTCATGGTGTGGGTCCGGAATGAACAAGGCGGAGCGGAGCGCTCGAAACGCCAGGGCGTGGGCGTCGCATTACAGCTTGCCCATCACCTTGCCGTTGAAACCATAGACGATGCGGTCACCAGAGAGCGCGACGAGTTCGACCGTGCGCTCCTGGCCGGGCTCGAAACGCACCGCGGTGCCCGCCGCAATGTTCAGGCGAAAGCCGCGCGCCGCTTCGCGATCGAACGACAGCGCGTCGTTCACTTCGTAGAAATGGTAATGCGAGCCGATCTGCACGGGACGGTCGCCGGTATTCGACACGATCACCGTGACCGTCGCGCGACCCGCGTTCAGTTCGTGCTCACCGTCGTCGATGAGGAGTTCGCCGGGAATCATGGAGCCTGCCTTGACGCTGAGGAGTTCAGGGAATCGGATGATGGACGGTCACGAGCTTCGTTCCATCGGGGAATGTCGCTTCGACCTGGATGTCGGGGATCATCTCGGGCACGCCCTCCATCACGTCGGCGCGCGTGAGCAGCGTGGTGCCGTAGTGCATGACCTCGGCGACGCTCTTGCCGTCGCGCGCGGCTTCCATCAGCGCGGCGGTGATGAAGGCGACCGCCTCCGGATAGTTGAGCTTGAGGCCGCGCGCGCGGCGCCGTTCGGCGAGCAGGGCGGCGGTGAAGATCAGCAGCTTGTCCTTCTCGCGAGGTGTCAGCTTCATCGGGTGTGAGTCTCGGCGTTGTTGTGTCGTGGTGGCGTGATCGTTGCGTTGCGTCGCGTCGTGGTGACGGGGTCCTCGCGTCGCGCCATCAGCAGGTCACGGTATCAAGTCCGGCTAACGGCGCGCTTACAACCGCGCTGGCAGGATTACAGATCGGCGGGCAGCGGCGCACCGAACCACTTCTTCGACATCGCACCGAGAGTGCCGTCCTGTCTGGCCTGCGCGATCGCGGCATCGACCTTCTGTTGCAGGCGCGGTTCGTTCTTGTTCATGCCGACGAAGCACGGCGAGTTCTTGATCACGAACTTCGGCTCCGGACGGCGCGGCGGATTCTTCGCGAGGATCGCGGCCGCGACGATGTTGCCGGCCGCGATCAGTTGCACCTGTCCGGACAGGAAAGCGGCGATCGTCGCGTTGTTGTCTTCGAAGCGTTTGATCGTCGCGTTCGGCGCCATCTGCGTGAGGCCGATTTCCTCGAGCGCCCCGCGCGTCGCACCGACGGTCTTGCCGGTGAGATCGGCCGGACCGCTCACCTTGATGTCGGCGGGACCGAACACGCCCTGGTAGTACGGCGCGTAGGCGGTCGAGAAGTCGATCACCTTCTCGCGCTCGGGCGTTTTGCCGAGCGACGAGATCACCAGATCGACCTTGCCGGTCTGCAGATACGGAATGCGGTTCGCGCTGTTGACCGGCACGAGTTCGAGCTTCACGTTCATGGCTTTTGCAAGCAGCGTGGCCGTGTCGATGTCGTAGCCTTGCGGCTTCATGTCGGGGCCGACCGAGCCGAACGGCGGATAGTCCTCGGGCACGGCGACCTTCAGCACACCGGCCTTCGTAATGTTGTCGAGCGTGTCGGCGTGCGCGGCACCCGCATGAAACGCGAGGTCGGCGATGATGGGCAGGGCGAGCAATGCGGCCAGCAAGGCGCGGCGCGCGGGGCGGGAAAGAGTGCGGTTCATGGGGCGTGAGCGGTGGTGGTGGTGTCGTTGATGTCGGGTTGTCGCCGGCTTCCTCGTGGCCGGCCGCGAAGTGGCGAATCCGATGCAAGCTATGTGCCATCGCGACGTGGTGTGACTTGTCGGCACGCAACGCTGACTCGCGCCCATCGTTGGGGCCTGCGCGTGCGCCGAAGTGGTGCGCGAAGTGTGTGATCAAGACGAGAGGGGGAATGGCGCGCTCAGGTCGACCAGATCCGCAACGGCACCGCCGCGACGCCATGCACGACCGGCCGCAATTGCAGCCAGTAGCGCGTGAGCGCGTGCTGCAGCGTTTCCATCGACCGCGACACCGCGCGCACGAGCAGCACGCCGCGCGTCACACACGACGCAGCCGCGCGCAACGTTTCGTCGAACGGCAACTGCGCGCTCAGCGATTCGGCGAGCGCGTCGTCGCACGCGGCGCCGACGGCCCACAGCGTGCCGTAGGCCGGAAAGCCGGCGAGCCCCTGCGGCGCGTCGCGCAGCGGATCGTCGGCGGTCAGGCTCGCGCGTTCAAACCACAGCAGCTCGCCATTTGCGCCGACGATGCGCGACACCATGCGCAAGCTACCCGCCGACCAGCGTTCGCCTGCCGCCTGCCGTCCGAGCTGCGTTGCGTCCCAGCCGATCGCGCTCGCGCCGGCGGCGAGCGTCAGCGAAAAATCGAGTTGCGCATTCGCGTGATCGAACACGATGTTGTTCTGCGGCAGCCAGTCGAGCTTCGCACGCTCGCCGACCTGCAGCGCGATGCGCTGCCGTGCCGCGCGGCCATTCGACTTGTACCACTTGGTTGCGCCCGGCGTCGTGAGCACCGCATGCGTGTGCGCGGCGAGCGTGATGTCGATGTCGAGTTGATCGCCACCCGCGACGCCGCCGGGCGGATGGACGATCACCGCATGGCAGATCGCCGGGCCTTCCGGATAGAGCGGCCGTTGCACGCGCAGCGGGCCATCGTGAAGCCGGTGCGCGAGCGTCGTGCGCCCGTCACCGCCGACGAAACCGAGTTCGAGACGCGCGCGCCACGGCGTGTGCGCGGTGGCGAGCGTGGCGTGGTTTTCGTGGAGCGACATGCGGATGGATGGGGGATCGGCGTGGTCGAGCGAGGATAGCACGCGTGTCGACGCGCGCAACCTGCGCGATGTCGGCTACGACGCGGTCCCTTCAGGCGAGGCCTCGTTCACCGACAGCACCTTGATGCCCTCCCACTGCGGATGCAATAGCCGCAGCAACGAAAGGATCGCGCGCGGGGTGTTTTCCTCGACGGTCAGCGACTCGCTGCCTGTCAGGACCGCTCTCTTGCCATGTTGGGAGTACTGATATTCGACGTGAACCATCACGGACATGCTTTTCTCCTTACTGAATTGATGTTGTGCCGACAATCCCGGTCGGGTTGCGGCTAACGTACGAGTGTCGGCTCGGCGTGATCGTCCACGCCGCGCTCCGCGCGATTGATGAAGCCGCAGTCGAGCAATAGCTGACAGAAGGCTTCCGGTGAGCATGACGGACCGGTCGTCTCGGCCATTCTCGCGAGCACGTCGGGAAACGACGCGAGCACGTGCCAGCTGTCGTAGTACGCGTGCAATTGGGGCGCGAGTTCGTTGCCGAGCTTTTCCCAGCGCACCGACAGCATGCCGACCGTACCGCCGCTCTCTACGTGGAATAAGCCGAAGGTGACCGCCGACACGACGTTCATCACCCTGCAATACGAGGCTGGGTTTCTGTAGAACTCGCGTCTGACCTGCTTTTTGTCGTCCATGATGTCCACCTGATCGAACCGTTGCGGCGCTGCCTAGCCTGTGTAACGGTTGCGCGGCGGATAACTTGAGCGAGCTTACACGGCTATCAACCCCCTTACGCCGTCCGCATCCATGTTCGCTCCCTCGCCACCGGCGACGATTTCGCCGCGGCTCATCACCCAGTAGTGATCGGCGATCGCTTTCGCGAAGTCGTAGTACTGCTCGACGAGCAGCACGGTCATGCCCATTTCCTCGACGAGCTGCCGCAGCGTGCGGCCGATGTCCTGAATGATCGACGGCTGGATGCCTTCGGTCGGCTCGTCGAGGATCAGCAGTTGCGGCTCGCTCATCAGCGCCCGGCCGATCGCGAGCTGTTGCTGCTGACCGCCGGACAGATCGCCGCCGCGCCGGCTGCGCATGTCCTTCAGCACCGGAAACAGTTCGTAGATGCGCTCGGGGATTTTTTTCGGCGCCTTTCGGCTCGCCGCGCCCACCAGCAGATTTTCCTCGACAGTCAGCCGCGGAAAAATATCGCGGCCCTGCGGCACGTAGGCGAGCCCCTGCGCGACGCGCGCATAGGTCGGCAGCTTCGTCAGCGGTGCGCCACGCCATGCGATCGCTCCGCTTTTCGCGGGCACGACGCCCATCAGGCAGCGCAATAGCGTGGTCTTGCCGACGCCGTTGCGCCCGAGCAGCACCGTCAGCTTGCCGTCGGGCACGGTCAGCTTCACGTCGCGCAGAATATGGCTGCCGCCGTAGTATTGGTTCAGTCGGTCTACTTCGAGCATTGTTCAGTCATCCTGTCGGGTTGACGACGCGCTGCCGCGCTCAGCGGCCCAGATAAGACTCGATCACCGTCTCATCGCGCTTCACGTCGTCGAGCGTGCCGTGCGCGAGCACGCGTCCTTCGGCCATCACCGTCACCTTGCCCGTGTCGCCCGCGAGCGCCGCGACGAACTCCATGTCGTGCTCGACGACCATCATCGAGCAGGTGCCGCGCAGGTGATTGAGCAATTGCGCGAGCTGCATCGTTTCGTCGTCGGTCATGCCGGCCGCGGGTTCGTCGAGCAGCAGCAGCGCCGGTTGCTGCATCAGCAGCATGCCGATTTCGAGGCGTTGCTTCTGGCCGTGCGACAGCTCGCCGGCGAGCCGTCGCGCTTCGCTCTCCAGCCCGATCAGCGCCAGCGTTTCCTCGATGCGCGCCTGCGCGTCGCGATCGAGCCGCGCGCGCAGCGACGCCCACCAGCCCTTGTCGGTCTTCATCGCGAGTTCGAGGTTTTCCCACACGGGATGCTGCTCGAATACGGTCGGCTTCTGAAACTTGCGGCCGATCCCGGCGCGCGCGATCGCGGGTTCGTTCATCCGCGTGAGATCGATCGACTGGCCGAGAAACACCTTGCCGTGATCGGGCTCGGTCTTGCCGGTGATCACGTCCATCATCGTCGTCTTGCCCGCCCCGTTCGGGCCGATGATGCAGCGCAATTCGCCCACGTCGATCGCGAGCGTCAGCGCGTTCAAGGCGCGAAAGCCGTCGAAGCTGACCGTCACGTCTTCGAGGTAGAGAATCGTGCCATGCGAGACGTCGATCTCGCCGGGGACGACCGCGTGCCCCATGCTCGCGACGCCGCTCAACGACCGTTGCCCCGGCGCTTCGGGCAGGTCCAGATCGGGAACCATCGGGTTTTCGTTCATCAGCGGTTCCTCTTGCGCGTGAGCAGATCGGCCAGACCCATGATGCCGTTGGGCAGCAACAGCGGTACCAGCACGAAGATCAGGCCGAGAAAGAACAGCCAGTATTCCGGGAAGTTCGCCGTGAAAAAGCTCTTCGCGCCGTTCACCGCGAACGCGCCGATGATCGGCCCGATCAGCGTGCCGCGTCCGCCGACCGCCACCCAGATCGCCATTTCGATCGAGTTGCCCGGCGACATCTCGCCTGGATTGATGATGCCGACCTGCGGCACATAGAGCGCGCCCGCGATGCCGCACAGCACCGCCGACACCGTCCACACGAACAGCTTGTACGCGAGCGGACTGTAGCCGAGGAACATCAGCCGCGTTTCGCCGTCGCGCACCGCGGTCACGACGCGGCCGAGCTTCGACGTGACGATCGCGCGCGCGCCGATGAACGCGGCGATCAGCACCGCGAAAGTGATCAGCAGCAACGCGGCGCGCGTGCCCTGATGCGTGATCGGAAAGCCGGCGATGCGCTTGAAGTCGGTGAAACCGTTATTGCCGCCGAAGCCGGTTTCGTTGCGATAGAACAGCAGCATCGCGGCGAAGGTCATCGCCTGCGTGATGATCGACAGATAGACGCCCTTCACGCGCGAGCGGAACGTGAAGAAGCCGAACACCCACGCGACCACGGCCGGCACCAGCACGACGAGCAGCAGCGCGTAGCCGAGATTTTGCGTGCCGTGCCAGTACCACGGCAACTGGTGCCAGTCGAGAAACACCATGAAGTCGGGCAGATCGCTGCCGTACTTGCCGTCGTGACCGATCGCGCGCATCAGGTACATGCCGATCGCGTAGCCGCCGAGCGCGAAGAACAAGGCATGACCCAGACTCAGGATGCCGCAGTAGCCCCACACGAGATCGAGTGCGAGCGCCGCGATCGCGTAACACATGAACTTGCCGGTCAGCGTCATCGCGTACGCGGACAGATGAAATGCGCTTGTCTCGGGAATCACGAGAGCCGCGAACGGCACGCCGAGGCCGAACACGATGATCAGCGCGATCAGCGCGAGCCACGCGCGACGCGACAGCAACGCGGGACGCGGCGGCAGGCCGAGCGCGAAGCCGGTGTTGGACTCGCGCGCGCCGCCGGCGCCAGCGGCACCGACGCCAGCCGACGAAGCGGAAGTGGGGCTTGCCGATGAAGTAGCCGATGCCATCTCAAGCCTCCGCGCTACGGCCCTTCAAGGCGAACATGCCCTGCGGACGCTTCTGGATGAACAGCACGATCAGCACGAGCACCGCGATCTTCGCGAGCACCGCGCCCCAGAACGGTTCGATCGCCTTGCTGACGAGCCCGAGACCGAAGCCGCCGAGCACGGTGCCCGCAAGCTGGCCGACGCCCCCAAGCACGACCGCCATGAACGAATCGATGATGTAGCTCTGGCCGAGATCGGGCCCGACATTGCCGATCTGCGACAGCGCGCAGCCCCCAAGCCCGGCGATGCCCGCGCCGAACGCGAACGCATACGAATCTACTCGCGCGGTTTTCACGCCGACGCAGGCGGCCATGCGGCGGTTCTGCGTGACCGCGCGAACAAAGAGACCCAGCCGCGTGCGCGTGAGCACGGCCCACGCGATCGCGACGACGATCAGCGAGAACGCGAGAATCGCGAGCCGGTTGTACGGCAGGATCAGGTTAGGCAGCACGGTCACGCCGCCGCTCATCCACGCGGGATTGACGACCTGGACGTTCTGTGCGCCGAACAGCATGCGGGTCGCCTGAATCAGGATCAGGCTCACGCCGAAGGTGGTCAGCAGCGTTTCGAGCGGGCGGCCGTACAGGTGCTTCAGCACCAGCCGTTCGAGCACGATGCCGACCAGCGCCGCCGCGACGAACGCGGCCGGTATCGCGAGAAGCGGATACCAGTCGAACAGGTTAGGCGCGAAGCGCTGAAACAGGTTCTGCACGACATAGGTCGCATACGCGCCGATCATCAGGAATTCGCCATGCGCCATGTTGATCACGCCGATCAGCCCGTACGTGATCGCGAGGCCGAGCGCGGCGAGCAACAGCACGCTGCCGAGCGACAGCCCCGCGAACAGCGTGCCCGCGATCTGGCTGCGGCGCTGGATCGCATCGAGTTCATCGATGCCGCTTTGCGCGGCTGCGCGCACGCGCTCGTCGCTTTCGGCAAATGTGCCGTCGGCTTTCTTCGCGACTAGCGGGCGCAGGAGCTCGTTCATCTCCAGGTCGTGACGCGCGGCGACCAGTTGCACCGCTTCGAGGCGCTTCGCCGGATCCGGGTCGTGCAAGGCGCTCATCGCCCACAGCGTGTCGAGACGTTTCTTCAGTGCGGGATCGGTCTCCTTCGCGCGCGCGGCGTCGACGAGCGGCTTGATGGACGGATCGGGGTTTTGCAGCAGCGCATCGACGGCGGCTGCGCGCGTCGCCTCGTCGGGCGAGGCGAGTCGCAGGCCCGACAGCGCGCCCGCTACTTTCGAGCGCAGCAGGTTGTTCAGCGTGACCGGCTGGGCGTCGCTCGCGGTGACCGGCTGGCCGGTGACGGCATCGCGTGTGGCGTCGCCGTCCTGCAGCAGAACCGCGCCCGCGTCGGTGGCGAGCGCGCTGTCGTCGGCGAGTGCCTTGAGCACGGCCAGCGACGCGGAGTCGTGCGTGGCGATCAGTTTGTCGATCGCGGCGGACTTCGCCTCGAAGTCGTCGCCGGCGAGCGGCGCAACGTCGGCCTGAGTCAGCGCGAACGCGGCGGACGGCGCGGCGGCGAGAAGTATCGCGAGCGGCAGCAGCAGCAGCGCCGCGCCGCGTCGCCGTACGGAAGTCGGAAATGAAAACGCCATGATGGCCTTTTGCGCAGGGTTGAATCGATGAGCCGATCAGGTGGGCGACGGTGCCGCGTGAGACGTCGCCGGACCTTCAGCGTGACGTGGCCGCGCATTGGCGGGCGCGGCGAACCGCGCGCCACACTGCCGTCGCGAGCCGCCCCGATGCTCAAGCCGACCCGTCAAGCGACTCGCGTGCGCCGCAGGAACGCGGGAATCGAGCTGACCACATCCGGTTTGCCCGCATTGCCGGCGATGAACGGGCTCCACGGCTGCGCGCGAATCGGTCCCTTGGTGCGCCACACGACGTTGAACTGGCCATCCGCGCGCACCTCGCCGATCATCACCGGCTTGTGCAGATGGTGGTTGCCGTCCATCTCCAGCGTGAAGCCCGACGGCGCCGCGAAAGTCTGCCCGACCATCGCGACGCGCACCTTGTCGACTTCGGTGCTCTTCGCTTTCTCGACCGCCTGTTTCCACATGTGAATGCCGACGAAGGTCGCTTCCATCGGATCGTTGGTCACGCGCTTCGAGCCGCCCGGCAGGTTGTTGTCCTTGACCCACGTGGCCCATTGCTTCTTGAACTTCTCGTTGGTCGGGTTGCGCACCGACATGAAGTAGTTCCAGGCCGCGAGATTGCCGACGAGCGGCTTCGTATCGATACCGCGCAGCTCCTCCTCGCCGACCGAGAACGCGACGACCGGCACGTCCGACGCCTTCAGCCCCTGGTTGCCGAGCTCCTTGTAGAACGGCACGTTCGAATCGCCATTCACAGTCGAGATCACCGCGGTCTTGCCGCCTTGCGAGAAGGTCTTGATGTTCGCGACGATGGTCTGATAGTCGCTGTGGCCGAACGGTGTGTAGACCTCCTGAATATCGGCTTCCTGTACGCCCTTCGATTTGAGGAAGGCGCGCAGGATCTTGTTGGTCGTGCGCGGATACACATAGTCGGTGCCGAGCAGGAAGAAGCGCTTCGCGCCGCCGCCTTCGGCGCTCATCAGGTATTCGGTCGCGGGAATCGCCTGCTGGTTCGGTGCGGCGCCGGTGTAGAACACGTTGCGCGACATCTCCTCGCCTTCGTACTGCACTGGATAGAACAGCAGACCGTTCAGCTCCTCGAACACCGGCAGCACCGATTTGCGCGACACCGAGGTCCAGCAGCCGAACACGACCGCGCACTTGTCCTGCGTCAGAAGCTGGCGCGCCTTCTCGGCGAACAGCGGCCAGTTCGACGCGGGGTCGACGATCACCGGCTCGAGCTTGCGGCCCATCACACCGCCGTTCTTGTTGATGTCGGCGATCGTCATCAACGCGGTGTCCTTCAGCGACGTCTCGGAGATTGCCATCGTGCCGGACAGCGAATGCAGGATCCCCACCTTGATCGGACCGCTATCGGATTGCGCGTGCGCGAACGGGACGCGGCCCGCGAGCGCGAGCGCGCCCGACATGGAGCCGAACTTCAACAGACTGCGACGTTTCATGTGTTTTCCCCTTGCCATTGGTGGTCACTGTTTATGAGCGTCAATTTCAGCCAGCCAGGCTGAGCTCGCACGACTTGCCGCTCGTCTACTGCAAGGCACATGCCATGTGACGCATTCGACGCGCCTGGCACTTGATGCCTGCTGCGGCGCGGTTATCGGCGAGGGGCCGAGCGCGCCGCTCCATCGATGCCGCGGCGCGAAACTGGTGCAGTCGCGCGCGCCGCGCCTCGTTCGGGTGCGCGTCGCGCCGCCACGAAGCGTACTTCGCCGCCAGCGAATCGCCGTGGGCGCACCCGGTGCTTCAGCGGTGCATGAACGGCATAAGTGCGCCGCGTCTTTGTGCATGGCGTGTGCTCTGCCTACACTGAAAGACCACGGATGCAGAACGAGGAGACCCGACATGAGCGAAACCGCCACCGTCAGCCCACCCGATATGTCGGCTTTCTGGATGCCCTTTACCGCGAACCGTCAGTTCAAGAGCGCACCCCGGCTGCTCGCGAGCGCGAAGGGGATGTACTACACGACCCACGATGGCCGCCGCGTTCTGGACGGCACGGCGGGCTTGTGGTGCGTGAACGCGGGCCATTGCCGCGACGAGATCGTCGCGGCGGTGCAGGCGCAGGCCGCGGAAATGGATTTCGCGCCCACCTTCCAGATGGGGCATCCGAAGGCCTTCGAGGCCGCGACTAAAATCGCGCGTCATACGCCTGGCGATCTGAAGCACATCTTTTTTGCGAACTCGGGTTCCGAAGCGGTCGATACCGCGCTGAAGATCGCGCTTGCCTATTACCGCGCGAAAGGCGAAGGGCAGCGGACCCGGCTGATCGGACGCGAGCGCGGCTATCACGGCGTCGGCTTCGGCGGGATTTCGGTCGGTGGTATCGCGCCGAATCGCAAGGCGTTTTCAGGTGGGTTGCTGCCGGCGGTCGATCATTTGCCGCATACGCTCAATCTGAAGGAGGCGGCGTTTTCGAAGGGGCAGCCCGTGTGGGGCGCGCATCTGGCCGACGAACTCGAGCGGCTCGTCGCGCTGCACGATGGGTCGACGATTGCCGCGGTGATCGTCGAGCCGGTGGCGGGCTCGACAGGTGTTTTGATCCCACCGCAGGGCTATCTGCAGCGTCTGCGCGAGATCTGCGACAAATACGGCATCCTGCTGATCTTCGACGAAGTGATCACCGGCTGGGGACGGCTCGGTGCGCCGTTCGCTGCGCAGTACTTCGGCGTTACGCCCGATCTGCTGACGATGGCCAAGGGCACCAACAACGCCGCGGCGCCGATGGGTGCGGTCGCGGCGAGCGCGAAGATTCACGACACGATCGTGGATGGCGCGCCGGGCGGCATCGAGCTGTTTCACGGGTATACGTATTCGGGGCATCCGATCGCGGCGGCTGCCGCTTGCGCGACTATCGATCTGTACGAACGCGAGCAGCTGTTCGAACGCGCCGCGCGGATGGCGCCGGTGTTTGAACGCGCGATTCACAAGCTGCGCGGCGAGCCGTATGTGATTGACGTGCGCAATCTGGGGCTCGTGGGCGGTGTCGAATTGGCGTCGCGCGATGGCGCACCCGGGGCGCGTGCTTATGACGTGTTCGTGCGCTGCTACGAGAAGGGCGTGCTCACGCGCTATACCGGCGATATTCTCGCGTTCTCGCCGCCGTTGATTGTCGATGAAGCGCAGATCGAGGAGATCTTTGGGACGGTGGCGGAGGTGTTGAGGGAGACGGCGTAGGGGCGGCTCGCGAAGGGCGCGCGAGCTTAGCCAAGGGCAATGATCGAGTCGATCAATTCCGCGCCGCCTTCGATATCTTCGTGCCCAACAAAACGGGACACTTCCATGTGCCCATCGCCGAACACGTCGATTTCGATGCGCTGGCCAACGACGGTGACGGAAACAAGCACGCTGCCTCGTCGTTGGCGGCTTAGCGAATAGTGAATTTTGGCATCGTCGAGTTTGTCGAGCAGGTCGTGTAGTGGATGGGGCATGGCTATCGGGTGCTTTGTGGCGCGGTCAGGCCTTACGAACAAACAGCTGGGAAAGACGCGCACAAAAGAGCCGACTCTCGAGGGTCGGATTTTGCGCTTCAATCGAACGATTCAGGAGCGACAGTTCCGCCCTCAATCACCAGATGTTTCGCGTCGCGTTTGGACTCGAAGAACCGCCAGTCCTCGCGATCCGATGTTACGTCCGGCGCTACGATCAAACGGAACGTTTGCGACAAGGAAACGATCAGGCCGCAGTCGGAGTTGACCGATATGCTCTCGACGATGATGGGTACGTTTCGCGCTAGCAATTGCCGCAGACGCAGTGCGAATGCGTTGGCCTCCTCGTCGGAACCCTCGAGAGATTCTTCAGTTGCGATGACTTTGCCCGCCTCACTGAGCGTCCAGACGCACTGAATATGCAGAGCCCACGCGCTGACCTGCCTGGGTACACCATAAAAGTCCTTCTCCTCGTGCTTCGGACCAAAACCCAAGGTAAGCATATCCGCTGCACGACTGACGCCGCTCCATTCCACGCCTTGAAGTACCGACAAGCGACGCTCGATTTCTCTTTGATCGTTAATCATTAAAAGTTCTCCTCAAACTGTCTGGTGTCACCACAGATTGAACATGTCTTTGGCCCGTTCCATGATTTCGTGAAATCCCATTGGAGGCTGATTGCGAAGCTCGTGATGAAGCTGCTGGGCCTGATCGGGAGTCAGGCGCAGAATTCTGGCAACGTCATTGGTCTGTTTGTTCTGCGCGAAATTGTTGCGCGGCCTTCCTTCGCTACCAGCCAATTCCATCGCGTCGCCGTTCGGCAAATCATGCTGATAGTCGAACGGCTGCGCATGGCCGAGCAGCGTTGATGTGTTCCGATCGTCGGCGAGGTCGTTACCATCGGTGACTGCGCGCGCGGCGATTAACGGGGTTTGCCAGGTGATCGGAACATACCGGCTGGCCAGCAAGGATTCTCCGTTCGGGAGATCGACTTCCCTCGCCGGGAGATTCCTCACCGGCGTGCAGTGGGGAGGTGGAAACAGGTCAGCGCGAGGGCCTTTGATGGCAAGCCGGGCGCCCTTGCGCACATCGTTGAGAAGTGCATTGATGATCCACCAGCCATCGGTGTTCGGGTTCCAGTTTCGCACACCATGAAACGCAAGCAACTTACGATCAATGAGACGCCTGACCAGCGTCAGGTCCTCCTTCCACTTCCTTTGATTCAGTTCGGCAATACCCAGAAATTCCAGGGTCTCCGCCCTGGCCTTCTGCAGGTCTGCGGCCTTTCCGAGGCACGCCTTGTAGTGCCGTTCGTCGCAGATTACGTAACAGGCACCCAGCGGCCTCTGACAGAAAAGCTCCACGGAGTGCATCTCGAATAAGGACCGGGACATAGGTATTTCAACGATCTATTTGAAGTTGCTGCCCGGAATGGCAGCATCCAGATAGATACCGTGCTCGAGGTTGTCCGCATATGGGCGACGGCCCAAAATCGCGGCGACTTTTGCGAGCCTTGATTTTGTGGAGTTTTCGCAACCGTTCCCGCTGATGTGGGAGCCGAAAAGACGAACGGAGCAAGGACCGTCAGTCCTTGCTTCGCTTCAATGCGCTACCACGCGGCGAATCTCACTCTCGCGTACGACTTGTTCATGCGCTGTTTCGAGAAGGGCGTGCCGACGCCCTATACGAGCGATATTCTCGCGTTCTCGCCGCCGTTGATTGTCGATGAAGCGCAGATCGAGGAGATTTTTGAGGACCGTGGCGGAGGTGTTGTGGGAGACGGCGTAGGGGGCGAGCAGCGTGGCGGCCATTGTGTGCGGGCGTTGCACTCCTCAACGATTGGCACGTCGCTGCACGAACAGAGAGCCGGGAAAAGCAGGCACAAAAAAGCCGACTCGCGAGGGTCGGCTTTCCGTTCTCCCAGCGTCCTAAACAGATGGTTTTGGTTCTACTTCAAGGGAATCAAACTCTATAAACAATTCAGCGCCTAGTGTCGCCTGAACAACCGCGATGTTTTTCAACGGCTTCCCTTTCCCCCGTGAGTAGCTTACTTCAAGCAACGCTAGCGCCTTCCGGTGCTCGTTCGAATTGAAATCGGTCAGTACCTTCATTGAGTAAATGATGTTCTGTATCAGAAAGTCGTTGACCCAGCATCAGGCGGCTTTATACGGTGGCCGCCGCGCATCCGCATGGCGGCTCCGAGGCCTTCGCGCACGAGATGCGGCGCGTCGTGATCGCCGCGGCGTTCGGCCTGTCGGCAGAACAGATCACGCAGGACTGGAGCCGGACTAACCGATTAGTCGCAGCTAATCTTCTTGACGACTCCACCAGGGCCATAAACAAGCCGGCACTCTTTGTAGGAAGCGGGTAGTTGCCTTGCAAGCACAATGCTGGTGCCTTCATATCGACACCCGAGCCAGATCGGGACACCGCTTGATCGAAAGCGCCACCGGGCTAGTCGCTCGTGACCCGACAATGCTGTGTCGCTTGTCGGGACAATGCTTGCGTTCTTTTTAGGATCATCATCGAAGAAAGTTACCCCCTGCAAAAAGCGAGGTGACGTATCCATCTGGGGGGGCCATTCTTGGGATATCGGTTGACTCAATGACTCATTGACTGAAATTGATGGCAAGCACGTCAATTCTGTTGCGCAAGCCTGATTCGTGAGGACGAGACCAAGTGACGCGATCACCGCCGCCACCAAGAGATTCGATTTCACCATTCGATCACCGGGAAAGCATTCCCATCGTTGCTCAAGCCCCCGGAACGCGGGTGCCAATAAATTGTTCGCCGGCGTACCTGATTCTGGCTGTTCCACTGATCCATGACCTGAATACCACTGGCGTCCTGTCCGAGATAGATAGCAGCGTGTTTGCGAGTACTTCCGTGTTGCGGATACCGGCCGCCCACAAACGTGGCAATGGCGGTTCCCGTAGGGACCGGGTCTGTTTGACCTGGCGCCACCCTTACGATTTTCATGCCCTCGCGCCACACCGCTGTATGAGGTGCGGTTAAGGTTTGCCGGATGAACTCAACGCACTCTGTATGACCTTTCGCATTGGGAAAGCGTTTGCCGCTGTAGGTCGTAGCGTTGGCCAATATGCGACTCATATCAAATGCCCTGTAACTATGAGGCTTCAAAGTCTATGCGCGAAACTCCATCGTCCATGTGGGCATACTCTGAAAATATTTGGCTGAATGATGGGTCAGGAAAACAAAGACCCCACAAGCCAAAGATCTTGCGGGGTCTTTGCCACCGATTCTGGCGCGGCACAACGACAAACGGCGCAAGGACCGTCAGCCCTTGCGCCGCTTCAATGCGCTACCTTCGCGGTGAATCTCAGTAAGTCGGAACCGAAGGATCGACCTGACGCGACCAGGCGTCGATTCCGCCTTGCAGATTGAACACGTTGGTGTGTCCGCGCGATTCGAGGAACATCGCGACTTGCGCGCTGCGCGCGCCATGATGGCAGATGCAGACGATCTGCGCGTCGTCGTCGAGCTCTTCGCTGCGCGCCGGAATCTCGCGCATCGGAATCGACACGATGCCGGCCATCGACGCCGTTTGCAGTTCCCAAGGCTCGCGCACGTCGAGCAGCACGGGTGCGGGGCGCGAGGTATCGGCGAGCCATTCGGCGAGTGCGGGAGCGGTCAGGTTTTGCATCAGCGGGACATCCAGTTCGGTGGACGGCGGCAAGTGCGCCGTCCGGATCGATAACGCGTTTCGGGAGGCGGCTTAGAACTTGAACCGCGCCGGCTGTACCGCATTAGTCAGCGGCTCGACATAGGTTTCAAACACGTCGGCGATACGGTATTGCTTCTCGTCGATGCGCGTGATGATTTGCGCCTTCATCACCGGCGCGGTGCCGACGAACGCCGCGAGACGGCCGCCGACCTTCAGCTGTTCGAGGATGTCCTGCGGCAGCACCGGCAGACCGCCCGACACGCAGATCACGTCGTACGGCGCCGCGCCGCTCCAGCCGCGCGCGGCGTCGCCGGTTGCGACTTCGGCGTTCAGCACGCCGTTGGCGATCAGGTTGCTCTTCGCGAACTCGGCCAGCTCCGGTTCGATGTCGACCGTCAGCACGTGTTGCGCGCGATGCGCGAGCAGCGCCGCCATGTAACCCGAGCCAGCGCCGATTTCGAGCACGCTTTCGTGCTTCTTCACCGCCAGTTCCTGCAGCACGCGTGCCTCGACGCGCGGCGCCAGCATGTGCTGGCCGGCCGGCAGCGGCACTTCGAAGTCGACGAACGCGAGATCGCGGTAAGCGGCGGGGACGAAATTCTCACGTTTGACGATCGACAGCAGATTCAGCACGTCCTGGTCGAGCACTTCCCAGGGGCGGATCTGCTGTTCGATCATGTTGAAACGCGCTTGCTCGATGTTCATGGTGGATTCGGCGGTTTTGGTTTGGCGAGCGGGCGGCGGCTGCCGCTGACTTTTGCCCTGACCCGGCCCCGGCGGAACGTCGGCGGCCGCGGCTTCGGGCAAGGCGTTCGCATTGCAAGCCGCGTCAGGGGAACGGCGGGATTGTACCAAATGGCCGACTCGCTCCGGACGCTCGCGGGCAAGCGCCAGGCCGGGCCGCCCCCGTGTTAATCCCTAGCGATCCGTCCTTGCGATTCGCCTCTCCATCGCCAAAAAATGTAATCGATTACATTTTCGCTGCGAGGTCGCGTGTCCCGAACGCCGTCCCGATCGTCGCCGGCCGCGCTGTCCGGCGCAGGCAATCAACCTCAACCTCAGTCGCAGAAGCGGTCGCCGCGCGCGGCCGACGGGCCCTCGATTGCCGGCGTGGCCGAGCAGGCGGGCGTGTCGGTCGCGACGGTGTCGCGCGTGCTGAACGGCCACGAGAACGTGCGGCCCGCCACGCGCGACAAGGTGCTGGCCGCGATCGACGCGAGCGGCTATCGCGTGAACGAGCTCGCGCGCAATCTGCGCACTGCCGAAAGCCGCCTGCTGCTGACGATGGTGCCGGACTTCGGCAATCCGTTTTACGCGGAGATCGTGCGCGGCATCGACAGCGTCGCGCGTCAGCACGGGTATTTCATGCTGCTGTGCGACACCGGCGCGGACCCGGGGCGCGAGCGCAGCTATTTCGACATGCTGCGCCGTCGCCGCGCGGACGGCGCGATCTGCCTCGACCCGGCGACGATCCAGCAGGCGCTAGGGGAAGCGTCGCAGGCGCTGCCTTGGGTCGCGTGCTGCGAGTTCGATCCGCAAATGGGCGTGCCGTACGTCGGCATCGACAACTACCGCGCGGCGGGCGACGCGGTGCGTCATCTGCTCGCGCGTGGCCACCGGCGCATTGGGCTCATCAATTCCGATGTCGGCTATCTGTATGCGCGCCAGCGTCAGCAGGGCTACCTCGACGCCATGAGCGACGCGGGCATCGCGCCCGATCCGCACTGGCGCATGAATCTGAACAGCCTCGATTACGAAGCGGGCGCATCGGCCGCGGCCCGGTTGATGCAGCGGCCGGATGCGCCGAGCGCGATCTTCGCGGTGTCGGACACGCTAGCGATCGGCGTGATCCACGGCTTGCGCAGCGTCGGCAAGCGCGTGCCCGACGACGTCGCCGTGGCCGGCTTCGACGACATCTCGCTCGCCGCGCAGATCGATCCTCCGCTCACGACCATCGCGCAGCCGATGCGCGAACTCGGGGAAACCGCCGCGCGTCTGTTGCTGCAGCGCCTCGCAAATCCCCAGGCCAACGTGCCGGGCGTGTTGCTGCCGCATCGTCTCGTGATTCGTGGGAGTGCTTGAGCCATGAGCCTCGCGATCCGCTTCGACGACATCCGCAAAGACTTCGGGCCCGTGCGCGTGCTGCACGGCGTGAGCTTCGAGCTGGCGCCTGGCCGCATCTACGGTCTGCTCGGCGAGAACGGCGCGGGCAAGTCGACGCTGATGAAAATCCTCGCGGGTTACGAAACGGCAACGTCGGGCAACGTCCTGGTCGACGGTCACGCGCAGCGCTTCACCGGTTCGCGCGAGGCCGAGGCGCAGGGCATCGTGCTGATCCACCAGGAGTTCAACCTCGCCGAGCCTCTGACGATCGCGCAGAACATGTACCTCGGCCACGAGAAGCGGCGCGGCTGGTTCGTCGACGATGCCTCGATGCGCAGCGAGGCCGCACGCTATCTCGCGCAGGTCGGGCTCGAGCGCGCGCCGGACACGAAGGTGAGCGAGCTGATCGTGGCGGAAAAGCAGATGGTCGAGATCGCGAAGGCGCTGTCGCGCCGCGCGCGTCTGTTGATCATGGACGAACCGACCGCGACGCTGACGCCCGCCGAGACCGAACGCCTCTTCGCCCTGATGCTGAAGCTCAAGGCCGACGGCGTGACGATCGTCTACATCTCGCACAAGCTCGACGAAGTGGAGCGCATCACCGATGAAGTGATCGTGATGCGCGACGGCCGCTTCGTCGCGCGTGGCGAGACCGCGGGGCTCGCGCGTCAGCAGATGGCGAACCTGATGGTCGGGCGCGACGTGTCCGATATGTTTCCCGACAAGCTCACGGTTTCCGCCGACGCCCCGCTTGCACTGCGTGTCAGCGGGCTGACGGTGCCCGACTGGGTCGAGGATCTGAGCTTCGAGGTGCGCGCGGGCGAGGTGCTCGGCTTCGCGGGCCTCGTCGGCGCGGGCCGCACCGAGGCGTTCGAGGCGATCATCGGCTTGCGCAAACGCACCGGCGGCAGCATTGAAATCGCGGGCCGGCCCGTCGATCTGAAGAGTCCGCGCGACGCGATGCGCCACGGTCTCACGTATCTGAGCGAGGACCGTAAGGGCAAGGGCCTGCACGTCGACCTGAGCCTGCAGGACAACGTCACGCTGATGACTCTCGAACGCTACGCGCATCCGCTGCTCGACATGAAAGCGGGACGCGCCGCCTTGCAGAAGGCCGTCGGCGAGTTCGGCATCCGTAGCGGCGACCTGTCGAGCCGTGCGCGCATGCTGTCGGGTGGCAACCAGCAGAAGCTCGCGCTCGCGAAGTTCCTGCAGCCGGACCCGAACGTGATCGTGCTCGACGAGCCGACGCGCGGCGTCGACGTCGGCGCGAAGCGCGACATCTACTTCCTGATTCATCGTCTCGCCGCGCAGGGCCGCGCGGTGATCGTCATTTCATCCGAACTGGTCGAGCTGATCGGCTTGTGCCATCGCGTTGCCGTGATGCGCGCGGGACGCCTGCAAGCGACGCTGACGCTCGAACATCTGACCGAAGAGGAGTTGATCGCTCATGCGACCGGCACCCACTGAAGCCGTGCAATCACGCCGCGCGCTGCGCGTCGCGCAGCGGCTCTACACACTCGGGCCGCTCGCCGGGCTGATTCTGCTGTGCATCGTCGGCACGCTGCTCAACCGCGACTTCGCGACCCTCGACAACCTCATGAACGTGCTCACGCGAACGTCGTTCATCGGCATCATCGCGGTCGGCATGACCTTCGTGATCATCTCGGGCGGCATCGATCTGTCGGTCGGCTCGATGGCCGCGCTGATCGCGGGCATCATGATCTGGCTGATGAACAGGCTCGCCGCGGGCGCGGGCGGTCATGCGTTTGCGCCGCTCGTGATCGTGACGATCGGGATCGTGGCGGCGTTCGTGCTCGGCGCGTTGTTCGGCTGCGCGCATGGCCTGCTGATCACCAAAGGGCGCATCGAGCCGTTCATCGTCACGCTCGGCACGCTCGGCATTTTTCGGGCGGTGCTCACATGGCTTGCCGATGGCGGTGCGCTGACGCTCAATGATTCGTTATCCGATCTCTATGGTCCCGTCTATTACGCGAGCCTGTTCGGCGTACCGGTGCCGATCTGGGTGTTTCTCGTGGTCGCGGCGGGCGGCGCGCTGATCCTCAATCGCACCGCGTTCGGCCGGCACGTGCAGGCGATCGGCTCGAACGAACAGGTCGCGCGTTATGCGGCGATTCGCGTCGATACGGTGAAGATCGTCACCTATGTGCTGCTCGGGATTTGCGTGGGCGTGGCCACGGTGCTCTACGTGCCGCGCCTCGGGTCCGCGACGCCGACCACGGGCCTCTTGTGGGAGCTCGAAGCGATCGCGTCGGTGGTCGTGGGCGGCACGGCGCTCAAGGGCGGCGAAGGACGCGTGATCGGCACAGTCATCGGCGCGATCCTGCTGTCGGTGATCGCGAACATCCTGAACCTGACCAGCATCATCAGCGTGTATCTGAACGCGGCGGTGCAGGGCGTCGTGATTATTTTCGTCGCGTTCGTGCAGCGTGGGCGGCGTTAGCGGCGCACTGCCGGGCGGCGCGAGCGCAGTGAAGAAAACGTAGCAATGCAAGCGTAGCAATGCAGGCGCGGTAAACCAACGGCAGGTCCGGAAAATCGGGGCGAGCGAACGCCTCATGATTGGAGACACACACCATGAAGCAAGTCATTCGAGCGATCGGCGCCGGCATGCTGGCGTTGGGGATACTGGGCACGATCGGCGCGGCGCGCGCCGACGACAAGGTGACGCTGGGCGTCGCGATTCCGACGGCCGATCACGGCTTCACCGGCGGCATCGTCTGGTGGGCGAACAAGGCGAAGGAAGATATGGAGAAGGCGCATCCCGATCTGAAAGTGATCGTGAAGACCGCGGCCAACGCGCCCGAGCAGGCCAACCAGTTGCAGGATCTCGTGACGGTCAACAAGATCAACGCGCTCGTGATCTTCCCGTACGAATCGGCGACGCTGACGCAGCCGGTCGAGCAGGTGAAGCGAAAGGGCGTGTATGTGACGGTGGTCGACCGGGGTCTGACGAACACGAGCGCACAGGATGCCTATGTAGCGGGCGACAACACCGCGTTCGGCAAGATTCCCGCCGAGTATCTGGCGAAGGCGCTCGACGGCAAGGGCAACGTCGTCGCGCTGCGCGGCATTCCGACCACGCTCGACAACGAGCGCTGGACCGCCTTCACCGGCGTGATGAAAAACTATCCGGACATCAAGATTCTCGACGCGAAGTATGCGAACTGGAATCGTGACGACGCGTTCAAGGTGATGCAGGACTATCTGACGCGCTTCAAGCACATCGACGCCGTCTGGGCGGCCGACGACGACATGGCGGTCGGCGTGCTGAAGGCGATCGATCAGGCCAAGCGCAATGACATCAAGATCGTGTTCGGCGGCGCGGGCTCGAAGGGCATGGTGAAGAACGTGATGGACGGCGCGCCGATGATCAGGGCCGACGTGTCGTACTCGCCGAAATTCATCTATGACGCGATCAAGCTGACGGCCGAAGCGCGGCTCAAAGGCGACAAGCTGCCGCCCACGACGATCATTCCGTCGGTGCTGATCACGAAGGAGAACGCGCAGCAGTTCTATTTCCCGGACTCGCCGTTCTGAGCGGCGCCGTGTGCATCGTCTAGCGCGCGGGCGCGGCCCGCGCGCACAGTTCGAGGAACGTACGATGAAAACCATCAAAGGGCCGGCGATTTTTCTCGCGCAGTTCATGGGCGACGACGTGCCGTTCGACAACCTCGCGCATCTCGCGGGCTGGGCCGCGGGTCTCGGTTTCAAGGGCATCCAGGTACCGTGCGACCCGCGCCTGATCGATCTCGAGAAAGCGGCCGCGAGCGACGCGTATTGCGACGAACTGCGCGAGACCGCCGACAACGCGGGCGTCGCGATCACCGAACTATCGACGCATCTGCAGGGGCAACTGGTCGCCGTGCATCCGGCTTACGACACGCTATTCGACGGCTTCGCCGCGCCGCACGTGCGCGGCAATCCGGCGGCGCGCACCGGCTGGGCCATCGAGCAGATGAAGCTCGCGGCGCAGGCGTCGCGTCGTCTGGGCCTGGGCACGCACGTGTCGTTTTCGGGGGCGCTCGCGTGGCCGTATCTGTACCCGTGGCCGCAGCGGCCGGCCGGTCTCGTCGAAGCCGCGTTCGACGAACTCGCGCGCCGCTGGACGCCGATTCTCGATGCGTTCGACGCGGCCGGCGTCGACATCTGCTACGAACTGCATCCGGGCGAAGACCTGCACGACGGCGTGACGTTCGAGCGCTTTCTCGCGGCGGTCAAACAGCATCCGCGTGCGAACATCCTGTACGACCCGAGCCATTTCGTGCTGCAGCAGCTCGACTATCTCGCGTTCATTGATATCTATCACGACCGCATCAAGGCGTTTCATGTGAAGGACGCGGAGTTTCGGCCGACCGGCAAGCAGGGCGTGTACGGCGGCTATAGCGGCTGGGTTGAACGCGCGGGGCGCTTTCGCTCGCTCGGCGATGGGCAGATCGACTTCGGCGCGATCTTCTCGAAGATGGCGCAGTTCGATTTTCCGGGCTGGGCCGTGCTCGAATGGGAATGTGCGCTGAAGCATCCGCACGACGGCGCGCGCGAAGGCGCCGAGTTCATCCGGCGTCACATCATTTGCGTGGCCGAGCATGCGTTCGATGACTTCGCGGGCAGTGGAGTCGATGCCGCGCAACTGAAGAGCGTGCTGGGTATCTGAACGACGTACAGCGATAGACGGCGCAACTCATGGGAGCGCAATCGATGCAGCGAAGACGGCTCAGACTGGGCATGGTCGGCGGCGGGCAGGGCGCGTTCATCGGCGCGGTACACCGGATCGCCGCGCGGCTCGACGATCGTTTCGAACTGGTGGCGGGCGCGTTGTCGTCCGATCCCGAGCGCGCGCGGGCGAGCGCCGTCGAAGCGGGCATCGCGCGCAGCTACGCGGACTGGCGCGAGATGGCGCGTGCCGAGGCCGCGTGCGGCGACGGCATCGATGCGGTCGCGATCGTCACGCCGAATCATCTCCATGCGCCGGTCGCGACGGCGTTTCTCGAAGCGGGCATTCACGTGATCTGCGACAAGCCGCTCGCGGTTTCGCTCACGGAAGGGGAAGCGCTCGCCCGGCTCGCGCGGTCGAAGAAGCGGCTCTTTGCGTTGACGCATACGTATTCTGGCTACCCGCTTGTAAGGCACGCGCGCGAGCTGGTCGAACGGGGCGAGTTGGGCGAGCTACGCGTCGTGCAGGTCGAGTACGCGCAGGACTGGCTTGCGGAGCCGGTCGAAACAGGCGGCGCGAACAAGCAGGCGGGATGGCGTACCGATCCGGCGTTGGCGGGGCCGGCCGGGTGCCTCGGCGATATCGGCACGCATGCGTATCAGCTGGCCGCTTTCGTGACGGGGATGATGCCGCGGGCGCTGTCGGCGGAGTTGCACACGTTCGTGCCGGGGCGCCGCATCGACGATCACGTGCAGGCGATGCTGCGTTATGCGAACGGCGCGCGCGGCATGTTGTGGGCGAGTCAGGTGGCGAGCGGCGCGGAGAACGCGCTGCGCTTGCGCGTGTATGGCACGAAGGCGGGGCTCGCGTTCGATCAGGAAGAGCCGAACGTCTTGTGGTTCACGCCGTTGGGCGGTGCTGCGGAGCGCTTGACGCGCGGGCGTGTGGCAAGTCCGATTGCCGCGCATGCGACGCGCGTGCCGGCCGGGCATCCTGAAGGCTATCTGGAAGCGTTCGCGCAGTTGTACAAGGACGCGGCGTTGCAGATCGATGCGTTAAACGATGGTCGCGCGCCGCCGGCGGAGAGTCTGTTGTTGACGACCGTGGACGATGGCGTCGACGGTTTGCGGTTTATCGAAGCGGTGCTGAAAAGCAGTGCGGCGGATGGGCGGTGGGTCGAGATCGAAGGGGCGTGAAGCGTTGAAATCAAGCGCAAAGTCGGCGAAGCTGCCGAAGCGTCAGCCGCCCTTGCTTTTCTTGATCTGCGCTTCGAACGCGATATCCAGCTTGCTGGCCTTGCGCGGTTTCTGCGGGCCGTAGGCGTCGACGAATTTGACGAAGTCGTCGAGCGTCAGCGGGTCGGACACCTTCTTGTCGACCCCGCTCGATTTGTCGACCAGATAGAACAGGCCACCGGACAGACTGATCGCGGCAAAGCGCGGGTTGCCGGTGCGCGTTTTCAGGCGCTCGACGGCGTGGATGGCTCGGGTGGTGCGCATGATGGGAACTGCCGGCTGCGGGTTGATGAGAGCACTACTTTAACAATTTTGGTGGCGTTGCGCGGTGGGGGACCGACGCTGCTCACGCCTCGTCGCTCAGCTCCCGATGCAACGCCCGATACTCCTGCGCAAGCTTGTGTCCCGGATCGAGATGAATGACGGGTGTCGCTAGCTGATGCGACTCGCGGATCTTCACGGACGACGACAACCGCGACCCGAGCACCGGCAACCCTTCGGCGATCAGTTCGTCGACGAGCTTCTGCGGCAGGCTCGCGCGAGGCTGGAACTGGTTGATGACGATGCCTTCCACCTCCAGCGCATCGTTGTGATCCTGCTGGATCTCCTTCACGTTTTCGAGCAGCGTGTAAAGCGCGCGGCGCGAAAAGTCGTCGCAGTCGAACGGAATCAGGCAACGCTCGACGGCGATCAGCGCGGAGCGCGTGTAGAAGTTCAGCGCGGGCGGGGTGTCGATGTAGATCGCGTCATACATGTCGAGTTCGTTCAGGGCGTCGCGCAGCTTGTAGATCTTGTAGCGCGATTCGAGTTTGCCGTGCAGCGTGTCGAGGTCGGGATGCGCGGGCATCAGGTCGAGATTCTCGAAGCGTGTCGGATGGATGAACGAGGTGGCTTCGACGGGTTTGAAGCTGAAGTCGAGCGCAGTTTCGAAGAAGCCGGCGGCGGTGGGGTTGACCTCGCGTGCCTGCGGGCCGAGCAGGTACTGGGTCGAATTCGCCTGGGCATCGAGGTCGATCACCAGCGTGCGCAGCCCTTCGCTCGCGCTGATGGCCGCCAGGTTGCAGACAATGGTCGATTTGCCCACGCCACCTTTCTGATTGAATACAACGCGCCGCATGGTCTCCCCTTGAACGGAAGCGATTGCAAAGGGCCCAGCATACCTGAGTCGGGGGACGGCAAAGATTTCGACGGTGTTCAGGCGCGGGGCAGCGTGTTACCGCGCGGCCGCCTCCACGAGGGCGGCCACACCGCTCACCGGCTTCATCAGATCGTCCGGCAGACCATGCCGCTGACGAAGATAGTCGGTCGAGTTGAACGATAGCCACGCGCGGCCGTTCGCGTCCTCCCAGACGAGCACCTTGAGAGGCAGATCGAGCGCGGCCGTCGGCGCGAGTTGCATCAACGGTGTACCGGCTTTGGGATTGCCGAAGATCACGAGTCGGCTGAACGGCATCACAAGTCCCGCGCGCTCGGCGTCGCCGCTGAAATCGATGCACGCGAAAAGCGTCAGCCCTCGCTCCAGAAGTAATGTTTGAAGACGCCCGGCGGTCGCGTCGCCCGAATGAGCGCTGGCAACGGTGACGATGCCGGTGCGGGCGTTCCCTGAAATCGAAGCGGTGGTCATCATGCCTCCACGGTGAAGCGGACCACTGCAGTGTAGGCGTTCGCTGGCGCGGATGAGGTGCCGATGCCAGAATTACTGGCTCAGATAAACGAACTTGCCATCCTTGATGGTGCCCATCACGCTTGCCCGCTGATCGAGGCCGACGTGATCCTTCGGGCTCGTATTGACGACCCCGTTCGGCACCACCAGCTCATGCGCGTGCTCGAGCTCGTCGCGCAACGCGACGCGAAACGCCGGCGTGCCCGGCTGCGCGGTCTTCAACGCGCGTGCAACGGCATCCTGCAGGCGCGGAGACACGCCGGCCGCATCGCCCGCGAACTGCGTCACGCTGCCCGGGCCGTACTTCGCCTCGTACGCGTCGACGAACGCGAGCGCCGCCTTCTTCGACGGATGATCGGCCGGCAGCGTGCGCGCGACGACGACTGGTTGGGTCGGGAACAGCGTGCCTTCCACGTCCTTGCCGCCGAGCTTGATGAACTCCGGCGTCGCGATGCCGTGCGTCTGATAGATCGGCCCCTTGTAACCGCGCTCGATCAGCGTGCGCTGCGGCAGCACCGTCGGCGTGCCCGCGCCCGCGATCAGGATCGCGTCGGGCTTCGCGGCCATCAGCTTCAGGATCTGGCCGGTCACGCTCGCGTCGGTGCGGTTGTAGCGCTCGGTCGCGACGAGCTGGATATGGCGCAGCGCCGCGAACCTGCTGAACTCGTTGAGCCAGCTTTCGCCGTAGCCATCCGCGAAACCGATGAAGCCGACCGTCTTCACGTTATGGTTGGACATGTAGCGCGTCATCACGTCGGCCATCGCGCTATCGGTCTGCGCCATCTTGTAGGCCCAGATCTTCTTGCCTTCCTGCGGCTCGACGACGCTTGCCGAGCCGATCAGCGTAATCATCGGCGTCTGGCTTTCGGCGACCGGATCGAGCGCGGCCATCGCAGCCGGCGTGATGTTTGGGCCGACGATCACGTCGACGTGGTCCTCGTTGATCAACTTGCGGATGTTGCGCACGGCGTTGCCGGGGTCGGACGCGTCGTCGAGGAAGAGGTAGTCGGCTTTCTGGCCGGCGATCGCCTGCGGCCACATCAGCATCGCATTCTTGCTCGTGATGCCGATCACGGCGGCAGGACCGGTGTTCGACAGATCGATGCCGACCTTCAGGTCGGCGTGCGCGGCGCTGGCGACGAAGAGCGCGCCGATCGCGGTCGTGAGGGCGCGCCGCGTGTTTCGTAGCTTATTGTTATGCGACTTCATCGGAAGGTCTCCGTGGCGAGAAGCGGTTCAGGTGCCGTTCAAAGTTCGTAGGTTTCGTGTTCACCCTTCAGCGCCTGCTCGATCAGCTTGCGGTTCAGGCTCGGCGACAGCAGCTCGACGAGCGTGTACACGTAGCTGCGCAGATATGCGCCCTGTTTCAGCGCGACCCGTGTCACGTTGCTGCCGAACAGATGGCCGACCGGCATCGCGCGCAAATGGCGGTCGCGCTCGGCGTTGAACGCGATGTCGGCCATGATGCCGACGCCGAGGCCCAGTTCGACGTAGGTTTTGATCACGTCGGCGTCGATCGCCTCGAGCACGATGTCCGGATGCACTCCGCGCAGGCGGAACGCCTCGTTGATTTTGGTGCGGCCGGCGAACGCGTTGTCGTAGGTGATCAGCGGGTACTGGGTCAGATCGTCGAGCGACAGCAGCTTGCGCTCGAGCAGCGGATGATCCGGCTGCATCACCGCGACGTGGTGCCACTGGAAGCAGGGCAGCGACACCAGGTCCTTGTAGTTAGAGATCGCTTCGGTCGCGATCGCGAGGTCGGCCTGGTCGTGCAGCACCATTTCGGCGACCTGGGTCGGGCTGCCTTGCAGAATCGAAAGGTGGACCTTCGGGAAGCGCTTCTTGAACTCGGCGATCGCCGCGGGCAGCGAGTAGCGCGCCTGCGTGTGGGTCGCGGCGATCGTCAGGTTGCCCTGATCCTGCGCCGCGTAGTCCTTGCCGACCCGCTTCAGGCTTTCCACTTCCTGCAGGATTTTTTCGATCGATTGCAATATGATGCGGCCCGGCTCGGTCAGCGAGCGCACGCGCTTGCCGTGGCGGGTGAAGATTTCGACGCCGAGCTCGTCCTCCAGCTCGATGATCGCCTTCGAGACGCCCGGCTGGCTTGTAAACAGTGCCTTGGCGGCTTCGGTGAGGTTGAAATTCTGGCGCACAGCCTCGCGAACGAAGCGGAATTGGTGCAGGTTCATATATAACCTCCCCGCATATAAAAAGAATTTTTTAGTCGTTTGAAATATAAGGCGAGTTTATTACGATCTGTCCATCTTTTTCAATATGGATATCTGTATTTGTTATAAGCAAATGAGCGGTGGGTCTAACCGCTCGCTTGCGATAGCCGACAAACGCGGATATTCGAGCCGCGGCGGAAACCGGGACGCCGGACCGCCGCGTGACACGCAAGTTTCGAAAAAAATTGGGGTCCCCGAATGTACCAATACGATCAGTACGACCAGACCATCGTCGATGAACGGGTCGCGCAGTACGCCGATCAGGTTCGCCGCCGCTTGTCGGGCGAATTGAGCGAAGAGGAGTTCCGTCCGCTGCGTCTGCAGAACGGCCTGTACTACCAGCGCCACGCGTACATGCACCGCATCGCGATTCCGTACGGCAACCTGCGCAGCGACCAGATGCGCGTGCTCGCGCAGATCGCGCGCGAACACGACCGCGGCTACGGCCATTTCTCGACGCGCTCGAACATCCAGTACAACTGGATCAAGCTCGAAGAAACGCCGGAAATCCTGCGCAAGCTCGCCGCCGTGCAGATGCACGGCATTCAGACCTCGGGCAACTGCATCCGCAACATCACGGCGGATCAATTCGCCGGCGTCGCGCCCGACGAAGTGGTCGATCCGCGCGCATGGGCCGAAATCCTGCGTCAATGGTCGACGTTCCACCCGGAATTCGCGTGGCTGCCGCGCAAGTTCAAGATCGCCGTGTCGGGCTCGAAGGAAGATCGCGCGGCCGTGCAGATCCACGACATGGGCGTGTATCTGAAGAAGAACGCGCAGGGCGAACTGGTGGTCGACATTCTGGCGGGCGGCGGTCTGGGACGTACGCCGATCGTCGGCGCGATCATCCGCCGCGATCTGCCGTGGCAGCATCTGCTGACCTACTGCGAAGCCGTGCTGCGTGTGTACAACCGCTACGGCCGCCGCGACAACATGTACAAGGCGCGTATCAAGATTCTGGTGAAGGCGCTGTCGCCGGAGAAGTTCTCCGCGCAGGTTGAAGAAGAGTGGCAGCACCTGAAGGATGGCCCGTCGACTCTCACGCAGGCCGAAGTGGATCGCGTGGCGCAGTACTTCGCGCCGCCCGCTTACGACAAGCTGCCGGACACCGATACGTCGTTCGAAAAGCATCTGCTGGAAAATCGCGCATTCGCACGCTGGGTCGAGCGTAACGTGCGTCCGCACAAGGTCGCGGGCTACGCGTCGGTCACGCTGTCGCTGAAGCCGACCACGGTCGCGCCGGGCGACGCGACCGACGTGCAGATGGACGCCGTCGCCGACTGGGCCGACGAGTATTCGTTCGGCAAGGTCCGCGTGTCGCACGAACAGAACCTGATTCTCGCCGACGTGAAGAAGCGCGACCTGTTCGCGCTGTGGGAAAAGGCCAAGGCGCAAGGCTTCGCGACGCCGAACATCGGCTTGTTGACCGACATCATCTCGTGCCCGGGCGGCGACTTCTGCTCGCTCGCGAACGCGAAGTCGATTCCGATCGCGCTCGCGATCCAGGAACGCTTCAACGATCTCGACTACGTGTACGACCTCGGCGACGTGTCGCTGAACATCTCGGGCTGCATCAACGCGTGCGGTCATCATCACGTCGGCAACATCGGCATTCTGGGCGTCGACAAGGACGGCTCGGAGTGGTACCAGGTGACGCTCGGCGGCGAGCAGGGCACGGGCGCGACCGGCGCTCACCTTGGCCGCGTGATCGGCCCGTCGTTCTCGGCCGAGGAAATGCCGGATGTGATGTCGAAGGTGATCGATACGTTCGTGGAAAACCGCCAGGAAGGCGAGCGTTTCATCGATACGTACAACCGCATCGGCATCACGCCGTTCAAGGAGCGCGTGTACGCCGCGCGTCAACCGGCTCACGCGTAACCGCGAAAAGGATACTGAACAGATGGCTTCTATCATCAAGAACCGCGAGATCGTCAACGACGACTGGAGCGTCGTGCGCCCCGCGGAAGACGGCGCTTTGCCGGCGGTGAGCGAACTGCCGGCCGGCAAGGTGATCGTGCCGCTGGCGCTGTGGCAAGCCGAGCGCGACGCGCTCGTCGCCGCGCGCGGCGCGGCAGAGATTGGCGTGTGGCTCGCGCCGGATAGCGAACCGGCGGATATCGTCGGTGACTTCGACAAGCTTGCGCTGATCGCCGTGGACTTCCCGGTGTTCCGCGACGGCCGCGGCTTCAGCATCGGCCGTCTGCTGCGTGAGCGCTATGGCTACAAGGGCGAGCTGCGCGCGATCGGCGACGTGCTGCGCGACCAGATCAACTTCATGTTCCGCTGCGGGTTCGACGCCTACGCACTGCGCGCCGACAAGGACATCAACGACGCGCTGAAGGCGTTCGACGAGTTCAGCGTGCAATACCAGGGCGCCGTCGATAACCCATCGCCGCTGTTTCGCCGCCGCGCGGCGCAGGCTGGCGCCGACAAGGTTCCGGCATGAGCACCGCGCAATCGTTGAGCCCGGAGCTTGCGGCGAAGGTCGAGCGTCTTGATGCGCTGCTCGATTCGATCGCCACGCGCCACGCGAATGTGAAGCTCGCGAGCAGCCTCGCGGCCGAAGACATGCTGCTCACGCACGCGATCCTGTCGCGCAGCGTGAAGATCGGCATCTTCTCGCTGAACACGGGCCGTCTGCATGCTGAAACGCTCGGCATGCTCGACCGCGTGAAGGAGCGCTACGGCTACGACATCGAGCAGTTTCATCCGCAGGCAGCCGCGGTCGAACAGTATGTGAGTGAGCACGGCCTGAACGCATTCTATGAAAGCGTCGAGCTGCGTAAGCGCTGCTGCGAGATCCGCAAGGTCGAGCCGCTCAATCGCGCGCTCGCGGATGTCAGCGCCTGGGTGACCGGGCAGCGTCGCGAGCAGTCGGTGACGCGTGCCGAACTGCACGAGGAAGAGCACGACGGCGCGCGCGGCATCGCCAAGTTCAACCCGCTCGCGGACTGGACCGAAGCCGAAGTCTGGGATTATCTTAAGGCGTTCGACGTGCCGGTCAATCCGCTGCATGCGCGCGGTTATCCGAGCATCGGCTGCGAGCCGTGTACGCGTGCGATCCGCCCCGGCGAGGACAGCCGGGCGGGGCGCTGGTGGTGGGAGTCGCGCGATACGAAAGAATGCGGCTTGCATATCACGGCGATCACCCCGATAGCGGTCGAGCGCAGCGAAAATGCGTCGGCCTGAGCGCCGCGCACCGAGGCCGCGGTCGACCGCCGCCGATAACGATCTGAATACTTCCGCCCGTGCACCCGCACTTGCCGGGCGAATCAACGAAGGACCCGATATGAGCACCACGCTCGATTCCGCTGTCAACGCTCCGCTTGCCAACACGGTCAGCCGGATGGATCACCTCGATTGGCTCGAAGCCGAGTCGATTCACATCCTGCGCGAACTGGTCGCCGAGTGCAGCAAGCCAGCACTGCTGTTTTCGGGCGGCAAGGATTCCGTCGTGGTGCTCGCGCTCGCACTGAAGGCGTTCGGCCTCGGCGCAAACCGCAAGACGCAGCTGCCGTTCCCGCTCGTGCATATCGACACCGGCCATAACTACGACGAAGTGATCGACTTCCGCGATCGTCGCGCGCAAGAGATCGGCGCGCAACTGGTGGTCGGGCATGTCGAGGATTCGATCAAGCGCGGCACCGTGCGTCTGCGCCGCGAAACGGATTCGCGCAATGCCGCGCAAGCGGTCACGCTGCTGGAGACGATCGAGCAATACGGCTACACCGCGATGATCGGCGGCGCGCGTCGCGACGAAGAAAAGGCCCGCGCGAAAGAGCGCATCTTCTCGTTCCGCGACGAGTTCGGCCAATGGGACCCGAAGGCGCAGCGCCCGGAACTGTGGAGCATCTACAACGCGCGTCTGCACAACGGCGAGCACATGCGCGTGTTCCCGATCTCGAACTGGACCGAACTCGACGTGTGGCAGTACATCGCGCGTGAACAGCTCGAACTGCCGTCGATCTACTATGCGCACCAGCGCGAGATCGTGCGCCGCAATGGCCTGCTCGTGCCGGTTACGCCGCTCACGCCGATGCGCGAAGGCGAGACGAGCGAACAGGCGCTCGTGCGTTTCCGCACGGTCGGCGACATCAGCTGCACGTGCCCGGTCGAAAGCGACGCGGACGACGTCGAGAAGATCATCGCCGAAACGGCCGTCACCGAAATCACGGAACGCGGTGCGACGCGGATGGACGATCAGGTGTCCGAGGCGGCGATGGAGCAGCGCAAGAAGCAAGGTTATTTCTAAGCAGGCACACGAGACAAGGGACATGCAATCATGAGCAGTATTCACCAACCCGAAGACCTCGGCGTGCTGCGTTTCATCACCGCGGGCAGCGTCGACGACGGCAAGAGCACGCTGATCGGCCGTCTGTTGTACGACAGCAAGGCCGTGCTTTCCGACCAGCTCTCGGCGCTGTCGCGCGCGAAGAACAAGCGCACCGTCGGCGACGAAATCGATCTGTCGCTGCTGACCGACGGCCTCGAAGCCGAGCGCGAGCAGGGCATCACGATCGACGTCGCGTACCGCTACTTCGCGACCGCCAAGCGCAAGTTCATCATCGCCGATACGCCGGGCCACGAGCAGTACACGCGCAACATGGTGACGGGTGCATCGACCGCGCATGCGGCGATCATTCTCGTTGACGCGACGCGCGTGACGTTCGAGAACGGCGTTGCACAACTGCTGCCGCAAACCAAGCGTCATAGCGCGATCGTCAAGCTGCTCGGTCTGCAGCATGTGATCGTCGCGATCAACAAGATGGACCTCGTCGACTACAGCGAAGCGCGCTTCAACGAAATCCGCGACGCGTATGTCGAGCTCGCGCGTCACCTCGGTCTGCAGGACGTGCGCTTCGTGCCGGTGTCGGCGCTGAAGGGCGACAACATCGTCACGGCCAGCGAGCGCATGCCGTGGTACGCGGGCGAGCCGCTGCTCGACGTGCTCGAAGCGCTGCCGGTCGAAACCGCGAGCGGCGAGGCGCTGCGCTTCCCGGTGCAGTGGGTCGCGCGCCAGGACGGCAGCCAGGCCGACGATTTCCGCGGCTACATGGGCCGTGTGGAATCGGGCGAAGTGAAGCTCGGCGACACGATCGTCGTGCTGCCGGCCCATCGCGAGGCGACCGTCGCCGAGATCATCGCGCCGGTGGTCGGCGGCACCGCCCAGGTGGACCGCGCGTTTGCCGGTCAGACGGTGACGATACGTCTCGCGGAAGACGTCGACGTGTCGCGCGGCGACACCTTCGTGCTGCGCGAAGCGGCGCCGGAACCTGCGAAGAAGCTTGAAGCGGATCTGTGCTGGTTCGACGACACGCCGCTGTCGACGCAGCGCAAGTATCTGCTGAAGCAGACCACCAGCACGGTGTTCGCGAAGATCGGCGCGATCAAGGAAGTGCTCGACGTGCATACGCTGTCGCAGGCGACCGATCGCAAGGAACTGGCGATGAACGACATCGGTCGTGTCGCGCTGACGTTGCAGAAGCCGCTCGTGTGCGACGCGTACGACTCGCATCAGGGCACGGGCGCGTTCGTGCTGATCGACGAGGCGACGAACCACACCGTCGCGGCCGGCATGATCCGCGCGTTTTCCGCCTGAGCAGAGCAACAGGTTGATGCAAATGGGCAAGGTTTATCTGATCGGCGCGGGACCGGGTGCCGCGGACCTGATTACGGTACGCGGCGCGCGGCTGCTCGGCGCCGCCGACGTCGTGCTGCACGACGCGCTGATCGAGCCGGCGATGCTCGACTACGCGCCCGCGCGCGCGAAGCGCATTGCGGTCGGCAAGCGCTGCGGCCAGTTGTCGACGGCCCAGCAGTTCATCAACAAGCAGATCGTCGATGCGGCTTTGGAGCACGACGTGGTCGTGCGTTTGAAGGGCGGCGATCCGATGCTGTTCGGCCGCGCCGACGAAGAGATGCGCGCGCTGGAAGCCGCTGGCATCGAGTATGAAGTCGTGCCGGGCATCACCGCCGCGCTGGCGAGCGCGGCCACGCTAAAGCGCTCGCTGACGCTGCGCGGCGTGTCGCGTAGCGTCGCGCTTGCGACGTTCAGCCGCGCGCCGGGCTCCGACGAGATCCGCGAACAGGTCAATGCCGATTCACTCGTGTTCTACATGGGCCGCGATAGCGGCGTCGAGATCGCGCGGCAAATGATCGATGCCGGCAAGCCCGCGAGCATGCCCGTTGCGATCGTCGAGGCGTGCAGCACGCCGCGCGAACGGATGCTGACGCTGACGCTGGAAGATCTTGCGGCGGGCGCAGCGCAGCGCTGGGTCGATGCGTCACAGCCGAGTTTACTGATGATCGGGGAGGCGTTCGCGGCGCGGCAAGTCGAGGAGGCGGAACACTCGGCGAACGGGATGCGGGTCGCGGCCTGAGAGCGGCGAACCCGGGCAAGGAAACGACAAAAATCAGACTTGCCGCAAGCAATACTGCGCGAGCGCATCCAGCACTGAATCATCCTCACCCACTGCCACCGCGCAGCGAATCTCGACACCGGGATGCGCGGCGCGGCATTGATCGACGATCGCGGGCAAGTCCTTGCGGATATGTCCGCCTTGCCCGAAGAACACCGGCACCACGGTAATCGCATCGCAACCTTGCGTGACGAGTTGCGCGACGGCCGTCGGCAGGTTGGGTTCCATCAGTTCGAGAAACGCGAGTGAGACCGCCTGAGCGTCGCCCGTCGCCGCGCGTGCGGCGCGCAGCTTGTCGGCGAGCCGCTCGAACGGCTCCCGCCAGCGCGCATCGCGCGCGCCGTGGCCAAATAGAATCAGTCCGTGCATAGCCATCGCGTCAGCTCCTGACGATGCCCCTCAAAGCACTGGCGTCAGTGCCGGTCGACCCACTTCAACCCGACGAGCCCGAGCACCAGGTACACGAGCCCCGGCGTCGCCGCCGTCAACGGCGCGGGCCACGTATTGAGCGTGCCGATATGCGAGAACAGCGTGTTGAACAGCTGGAAGCTCATGCCGAGCATGATGCCGCCGAACACCTTCACGCCGACCACGCCCGCGCGCGTATGCAGATACGCGAACGGCAGCGACAGCACCAGCATCACGAACACCGCGAACGGATAGAGCACCTTGCGCCACAGCGCGATTTCATAGCGCTGCGTGTCCTGATGATTCTCGGTCAGATGCTGGATATAGCGGAACAGATTGAACATCGACATCCGGTCCGGTGACACCAGCAGCACCGACAGAATCTGCGGCGTCAGCTCGGAGCGCAGCGAATACTCGGGCAGCGTGACCTGGTTCGCGCGATACACGGGATTGAGCGCATCGGCCGGGGTGCCGGGAGCGGGAGTCACGTCGAGCAGTTGCGTGTCGGTCACGCCGGTCAGCAGCCAGTGGCCCGGCGGCTGATAGCGGCCGCTCTGCGCGATGCGCACGTTCGACAGGCGGAACTTCGAATCGAACTCGTAGATGCGCACGTTGCTGATCGTCGCGTCGGGCCTCAGTTCGCCGACGTTGACGAAGCGCGTGACCTGCTCGCCGTCGGCGCGCGAGGTCAGCGTGTCCTTGACCCACACGCCCGACTGGAAGTTGGTCGACACCGATGAGCCGAGCGCCTCGAGCCGCACGCGCTCGGACAGCTGATCCGTGTACGGGCCGACCACTTCGCCGATCAGATACGTGACGATCACGAGCGGGATGCCGATCTTCAGCAGCGAGCGCAGCGACTGGTTCGTCGCGAGGCCTGACACGCGGAAGATCGTGTACTCGGAGTTCGCTGCCATCTGCGCGAACACGTAGATCGCGCTGATCAGCGCCGCCACCGGAATGATTTCGTAGAAACGCGACGGCGTTTGCAGCGCGACGCGCAGCACCGCGTACTGGAATTTGTAGTTGCCGTGGCCGACCGAGTTCAGTTCATTGATCAGGTCGAAAAAGAAGAACAGACCTGAAAACGCGAACAGGATGAAAACGAACGTGAGATAAATCTGACGCGCGAAATACCTTTCATAAATGCGCATCGGTCAGGCTCCCTGCGAACGGCTGAACATGGCACGCGTAAATAGCGGCCGGTTGCGCACGCGCAACCAGAAGATGAACGCGACGATCCCGAGCACGATCACGTGCAGGATCACGAGCCCGACGCCGAACGACATCTTGCCCTGCTCGATCCACGCCTGCACGACGTTCAGCAGATTCGAATAGGTGAGGTAGATCAGCACGGCCATCACGAGGTTGATCGTGCGGCTGCGCCGCGGATTCTGGTGCGCGAGCGGAATCGCGAGCAGCATCAGGTTGATCGCGATCAGCGGAAGACCGGCGCGCCACGCGAATTCGGCGAGGTTCTCGTTGGTCGGATTGCGCAGCAGCGTGAGCGTCGGCAGGCCGGTGGTGGTCGGCGTATTGACGACCGGCTGGCTCTGGATCTTCACGCCGTAGCGCTCGAACTCCATGATGCGGAAATCGGGGTGGCCCGGCTCGCCGTCGTAGCGGCGGCCATTTTCCAGCACGACGAAGCGGTCGCCGTTCTTGTGGGTCTCGATGTGGCCGTTCTTCGACACGACGACGTTGACCTTGCCGCCTTCGGTGCTCGTCACGAACACGTTCTCGACATGCCCCTGGTCGGGCGACATCTTCTCGATGAAGAACACGCGATGGGTGGTCGGCGATTCGCGGAACTGCCCCGGCGCGAGCAGCGAGACTTCGTCGCGCTGCTGGAAGCGCGCGCGGATCAGCTTGCTCTGCTGGTTCGACCACGGCCAGCCGACGAACACGAAGAACATGATCAGGATGATGATCGGCGTGGCGAAAATGCCGATCGGCTTGATGAATTGCGTGAGGCTCACGCCCGAGGACAGCCACACGACCATCTCGGAGTCCTTGTACCAGCGCGTGAGCACGAACAGGATCGACACGAACAGGGTCGCGACGAGCATGATGGCCAGGTAGCCGATCACGGTGAGGCCGATCAGGACCAGCACGTCGCGCGGATCGATCTCACCCGATGCCGCGAAGCCGACGATGCGGATCATCATCGTCGTCAGCACGAGCGTGAGGAGAACCATGAACACGGCGCCAGCCGTGTACGCGAGTTCGCGCTGGAGGGAGCGTTCGAAGATCATTATTGATGACGAGAGGGGGCGCTCACGGTGACGCGGGGGTTCGGTCCCGTCACGCCTCCGGTGCAGCCGCCGCGGGAAAAATAGCGGATAATTGCGGCTTTCATCCTAAGCCCAGATTTTATCCGAGGACAAGCGCGATGGACTTTAGCATAAAAGCCTGTGATTGGACCAAAGGCTCGACGAACGGTTTCCTGACCGGAAAATCCGACTGCATCGTGATCGGCGTGTTCGAGTCGCAAACGCTGTCGGGCGCCGCACTGGAGATCGACACGGCCACCAAGGGCCTGCTCACGCGCATCATCAAGGCGGGCGACATGGACGGCAAAGCCGGCACCACGCTGTTCCTGCATGAAGTCCAGGGCATCGGCGCGTCGCGCGTGCTGCTAGTCGGGCTCGGCAAACAGGACGCTTTCAGCCAGAAAGCTTACGGCGAGGCGGTCCGCGCCGCCTGGCGCGCGCTGCTCGGCACGAAGGTCGTGCAGGTCACGTTCACGCTCGCACAACTGCCGGTGCTCGAGCGCACGGCCGACTGGTGCGTACGCGCCGCGATCCTCGCGCTGCGCGAGCTGACGTACCGCTTCACGGAGATGAAGAGCAAGCCGGACAACACGCCGCGCGCGCTCAAGCGCATCGTGTTCAGCGTCAACAGCGGCGACGAGAAGGTCGCCAGGCTGGCCGCGAAGCAGGGTGCCGCGCTTGCGAACGGCATGGACCTGACGCGCGAGCTCGGCAATCTGCCGAGCAACGTCTGCACGCCGACCTATCTCGCGAACACCGCGAAGAAGCTCGCGAAAGACTGGAAGCTGAAGGTCGAGGTGCTCGGCGAGAAGCAGTGCGAAGCGCTGAAGATGGGCTCGTACCTGTCGGTCACGGCGGGCGCGGTCGAACCGGCGCAGTTCATCGTGCTGCAGTACCAGGGCGGCGCCGCGAAGGCCGCGCCGGTCGTGCTGGTCGGCAAGGGCGTCACGTTCGACACGGGCGGCATCTCGCTGAAGCCGGGCGAGAGCATGGACGAAATGAAGTACGACATGTGCGGCGCGGGCTCGGTGCTCGGCACGCTGCGCGCGGTCGCCGAGATGGGCCTGAAGATCAACGTGGTCGGCATCATCCCGGCCGTCGAGAACATGCCGTCGGGCACGGCCACCAAGCCGGGCGACATCGTCACCAGCATGAAGGGCATCACGATCGAGGTGCTGAACACCGACGCCGAGGGCCGCCTCATCCTGTGCGACGCTTTGACCTACGCCGAGCGCTTCAAGCCGGCGGCGGTGATCGACATCGCCACGCTGACGGGCGCCTGCATCATCGCGCTCGGCCACCACAACAGCGGCCTGTTCTCGAAGGACGACGCGCTCGCGGGCGAGCTGCTCGACGCGTCGCGTGAAGCTGCCGACCCGGCATGGCGCCTGCCGCTCGACGACGAGTACCAGGATCAGCTGAAGTCTAACTTCGCGGACGTCGCGAACATCGGCGGACGTCCCGCGGGCAGCGTGACGGCCGCGTGCTTCCTGTCGCGCTTCACGGATTCGTACCCGTGGGCGCATCTCGACATCGCGGGCACCGCGTGGAAGAGCGGCGCGGCGAAGGGCGCGACCGGCCGTCCGGTGCCGCTGCTCACGCAGTTCCTGATCGATCGCGCCGGGCAATGACGCAGTGCAGTAAGCGCGCGCACCGCGCGCGGCAAGCGTGGCGGAGCGGCCGATGACGAAAATCGACTTTCACTCGAACGTCGGCGATTCGCTGTCGTATGCATGCCGCCTCGCGCGCAAGGCGTATCTGGCGGGCCAGCCGCTCGTGGTGCTGGCCGAGCCCGCGCGCCTGCGCGCCTTCGACGAAATGCTGTGGACCTTCGCGCCGCTCGAGTTCGTGCCGCACTGCATGGCGGGCACGTCGCTTGCGGCCGACACGCCTGTCGTGCTGGCCACGAATCTCGACGACGTGCCGCATCATCAGGTGCTGCTCAATCTCGGCGCGACGGTGCCGGCGCAGTTCGCGCGCTTCGAAAGATTGCTCGAAGTGGTCGGTAACGCACCCGAGGAACTCGCTGCGGGCCGCGAGCGCTATCGCTTCTATCGCGATCGCGGCTATCCTTTGACCAACTACAAGCAGGGCGGCTAGCTTCGTTTCGCTGCGCGTCGGGGCCGACGACGGTCGACGGCGATCGGGGAACGCCACGCGCACACTGCCTGCCCTGGCTTCGACTCAAACACGGAGAGCGCACGTGTCCGACCCCCAAGATGATTCAATTCCGGTCCTGAACGAGATCCTCGTGCCGGGCCGCGCGCGCGAGGCATCGGGCGATGCCGCCGCGCCCGCCCCCCAGCCAGGCGCCGAGCCCGCACCCGCGGCGCCGCGCGAGCCCGCTTTCCATACGGAGCCCGCGGTCGTGCCGCCGCCCGCGCATCAGACCGAACCGACGTTGACGCCTGAGCCCGCGCAGGCGGCCGGGTATGAGCCTGTCGCGCAGACCGGGCTTTATCGGGCGCACGTGGCCGATCACACGCACGCGAGAAGGTACACGCGTCCGCATCACGGCATTCACCCGCGACATGGGCATGAGGGCGGGCATGAAGAAATGGAAGTCTCGCCCGGTGTGTTCGACCGTACCGAGCCCTTCATACCGCTCGAAGCCGGCGCGACGGTGCCGCCGGATCTCGGTCATGAAGGCACGCACGAAGCCGCTCCCGCCGAGCCCGCACTCGATGCCGATGCGATCGCCCAACGTCTGCACGGACGTTTCCAGCGTTTTCTGACGGGAGAGGGGCGCGGCATCATCGAGGCGCGCTGCCGCGATGCGGTGCAGCAACACACGAGTCTGCTCGTGAGTCAGATCACGCGCGAAGTCGCGCAAACGCTCGAAGCCGAGATGACAGACTGGGTGCGTGAAGCGGTGGAAGAAGAGGTCGCGCGGCGCTCACGTTGATGGCGCGAGGCGCGGCCTTCATCGGCGACACAAGACGTCCGTTATTTGAGCGTCAACACCCAGGCCGCCAGCGTGGCCGCCTGATCCGGCGTGAGCTGAGTGTTCGCCGGCATCGGCACGGTTCCCCATACGCCGGTGCTGCCATCGAGGATCTTGTGCTTCAGGTAGGTCGCGGCGTCCTCACGTCCTGCATAGCGGGCTGCGACATCGTGCAGCGAGGGTCCCATGAACGGGCGCGTGACCGAGTGGCAGCTCATGCAGTTCTTCTGCTGTGCAAGCGCGAGGCCGGCTGCTTCGGCATGGGCGGCGGGACTGGCTGCGCTCAATGTGGCGGCGAGCGCAACAATGGCTGCTACGGCTGCGTACGACATCGATTTCATTATGGTCTCCGCCAGTGCAGATGCCCGGCTCGTGGTGCACGCATTATAAGAGCAAAGGGGCGCACGGTTTTCCGGGCGCCCCTTTGCGTTTCTGCGTAGCGTGGCGGCGGGTTTGCCACTGTGACCGTGATCAGCCCGTCACCGCCCCCCGATTCGCCGGCTGCGCGAGCGCGAAATACTTCGCCATCACGCCGCGTGTGTAGCGCGGCTTCGGAGCCTGCCACACGGCGCGGCGGCGCTGCAGCTCGGCGTCGTCGATGTTCAGTTGCAGCAGCAGCCGGTGCGCGTCGATCGTGATCGAATCGCCTTCCTGCACGAGCGCGATCGTGCCACCGACGAACGCTTCCGGCGCGACGTGTCCGACCACCATACCCCAGGTGCCGCCCGAGAAGCGGCCGTCGGTGATGAGCCCGACCGATTCGCCGAGTCCCTTGCCGATGATCGCCGAGGTCGGCGCGAGCATCTCCGGCATGCCGGGGCCGCCCTTCGGGCCCAGGTAGCGCAGCACGACGACGTCGCCGGCGACGATCCTGTCGGCGAGGATCGCTTCGAGCGCGCTCTGCTCGTCGTCGAACACGCGGGCCGGGCCCGTGATGACCGGGTTCTTCAGCCCCGAGATCTTGGCGACCGCACCGTGTTCGGCGAGATTGCCCTTCAGAATCGCAAGATGGCCCTCCGCGTAGAGCGCCTTGTCGATCGGGAAGATCACCTGCTGGTCGCTGCGCGGTTTGCCGGGCACGTCTTTCAGTTCCTCGGCGATCGTTCTGCCGGTGATCGTGATGCAATCGCCGTGCAGAAGCCCGGCGTCGAGCAGGATCTTCAGCACCTGCGGGATGCCGCCCGCCTTGTGCAGATCGGTGGCGACATACTGGCCCGACGGCTTCAGGTTGCAGATCACCGGCACTTTCTTGCGCATGCGCTCGAAGTCCTCGATCGTCCATTCGACCTCGGCCGCGTGCGCGATCGCCAGATAGTGGAGCACCGCGTTGGTCGAGCCGCCGGTCGCCATGATCACGGCGACCGCGTTTTCGATCGACCGCTTCGTGATGATGTCGCGCGGCTTCAGATCCTTCTTGACCGCTTCGACGAGCACGCGCGCCGACTCCGCGGCCGAGTCGACCTTCTCCTGATCGGGGTTCGCCATCGTCGACGAATACAGCAGCGACATGCCGAGCGCCTCGAACGACGAGCTCATCGTGTTGGCCGTGTACATGCCGCCGCACGAACCGGTCGACGGACACGCGTTCTTCTCGATACCCTCGAAGTCCTCCTGCGACATGCGGCCGGCCGTGAATTCGCCGACCGCTTCGAACGACGACACGATCGTCAGATCGGTGCCCTTCCAGTTGCCCGGACGGATCGTGCCGCCGTACACGTAGATGCCCGGCACGTTCATGCGCGCGAGGCCGATCATGCCGCCCGGCATGTTCTTGTCGCAGCCGCCGATCACGACCACCCCGTCCATCCATTGACCCTGCACGCAGGTCTCGATGCAGTCGGCGATCACTTCGCGCGACACGAGCGAGTACTTCATGCCCTCGGTGCCCATCGACATCCCGTCCGAGATCGTCGGCGTGCCGAAGGTCTGCGGGTTCGCGTCGGCGCGCTTGATCGCGGTGACGGCCGCGTCGGCTAGACGCTGCAGACCGGCGTTGCACGGCGTGATCGTCGAGTGGCCGTTGGCGACGCCGATCATGGGTTTGTCGAAATCCTCCTTCTGGTAGCCGAGCGCGTAGTACATCGAGCGATTCGGTGAACGCGCGATGCCTTGCGTGATGTTCTTCGAACGACGGTTGTAGGCCATGGGGATCTCCCGGTCTGTCGGTTCTGACGGATGCGCGCTGCGGCTTGTGCGCGCATTCGTTCAGTGTAGTGCCGTCGCGCCTCGCGAACAGGCGGTTTTGCCTGGAGTGTGTCGCGTGTATTATTCCGCGCTGTTCAGGTCGTAAAATGTATTAATCATGCTGCCAACGATCCCCGACCTGCGCCAGTTGCGCTACTTTGTCACCGTCGCCGAGGAGAAGCACTTCGGGCGCGCGGCCGCGCGTCTGTCGATGACGCAGCCGCCGCTGTCGCAGGCCATCCGCGCGTTGGAGGAGACGCTTGGCGTCGAGCTGTTCGCGCGCACCAAGCGCTCGGTCGAGCTGACGGCGGTCGGCGCCGATCTGCTGCCCGAGGTGCAGCGGCTGCTCGCGGCCGCCGAAGGGCTGAGGCCGCTTGCGCAGAGCCTCGCGCGCGGCGAGGCGGGCGTGCTGTCGCTGGCGTTCGTGTCGACCGCGGATTACGGCCTGCTGCCGCTCCTGCTGCGCGATTTCGGCGTGCGGCATCCGCGCGTGCGGCTCGAGTTGACCGAGGCGACCAGCGACGTGCAGGTCGAGGAGCTGGTGGCCGGGCGTATCGACGCGGGTCTCGTGATCGCGCCGCTGCCGTCGCGGCACGCGGCGCAACTATCGTGGTTGCCGATCGCGCGCGAGCCGCTCGTGATCGCGATGTCGACGGAAATGGCTCAGCGGGTGCAGGGCGGCGTGAACACCTGCGACAGCCCCGCCGCCGAATGGCTCGACACCCCCGTCAGCCTGCGCGATCTCGCCGATGCGCCGCTCGTGATCTTCCCAAGACGTCTCGCGCCAGGCTTTTATGACATCATTATGGATTGCTACGGCGTCGCGGGCCTCGCGCCGCGGATCGGCCAGGAGGCGATCCAGATGCAGACCATCGTCAGTCTCGTGTCGGCCGGCATGGGCGTCGCACTGGTGCCGCAATCGTTGCGTAACCTGCGCCGCACGGGTGTCGTCTACCGGCCCCTGTCGGAGTCGGTGCCCGCGATCGAGACCGGCCTCGTCTGGCGTACCGACGAAGTCAGTCCGGTGCTGGCGGGCTTTATCGATATCGTGCGCGCGCATGCGGCGAGCGTCGCGTCGCGTGTATAGATCGCGCTTCTGATTCCCTGTAAAAACTGCTTCCGAACCTGAACTGCCCATAATTACACGATGCTCATTCACCCCAATTTCGACCCGGTCGCCATTCATCTAGGGCCGCTCGCCGTGCGCTGGTATGGCCTGATGTACCTCGTGGCGTTCGTCGCGGCGATCGTCGTCGCACGGCTGCGGCTGCGTCTGCCGTATGTCGCCGCGCAAGGCTGGACCGCGAAGGATATCGACGACATGCTGTTCTACGGCGTGCTGGGCACGATCCTCGGCGGACGGCTCGGCTATGTGCTGTTCTACAAGGCGAGCTTCTATTTCGCGCATCCGCTCGACATCGTCAAGGTGTGGGAGGGCGGCATGTCGTTTCACGGCGGCTTTCTCGGCGTGACGCTCGCGATGATCCTGTTCGCGTATCAGCGCAAGCGCTCGTGGCTGCAAGTCACCGACTTCGTCGCGCCGATGGTGCCCACGGGCCTCGCGGCCGGGCGTCTCGGCAACTTTATCAACGGCGAGCTGTGGGGTCGCGTGACCGATCCGTCCGCGCCGTGGGCGATGCTGTTCCCGGGCGCCGCACCCGACGACGCCGCGTGGCTCACCGCGCATCCGCAACTGGCCGCGCAATGGCATCTGAACGAAGTGTTCGCGCAATATCACATGCTGCCGCGGCATCCGTCGGAACTGTACGAAATCGCGCTCGAAGGCGTGGCGCTGTTCTTCGTGCTGATCTTCTTCTCGCGCAAGCCGAAGCCGCTCGGCGCGATTTCCGCGATGTTCCTGATCGGCTACGGCCTCGCACGCTTCACGGTCGAATTCGCGCGCGAGCCGGACGATTTCCTGGGCCTGCTGGCGATGGGGCTGTCAATGGGCCAGTGGCTGTCGCTGCCGATGATCCTCGCGGGCATCGGCCTGATGGTGTGGGCGTATCGCCGGGGGCGTCGCGAGCCGGCGCAGGCGGTTGGTGCGAACTGAGCCACGCACGCTCGGGTAGCGCAGCAAGCGCTGCATAAAAAAACGCCACGGCATCGTGGGATGCCGTGGCGTTTCTATTTGCGCTTGCGCATCACTTCATCTGCACCGACCCCGACACGTTGACCGTCACGGTCGACGTGCCGCCTTCGATTGGCATCGGCGCGCCCTTGGCGTCGGCACCCATCGCGCGCGCGCTCATCATCATCATCGGACGCGGCATCACGCCGCTGTGACTCACGTTGACCTCGCGGATCGAATAGCCGCTAAAGCCGAATGCCTGCGAGGACGACGCGGCCTGCTCGCGAAACGACTTGATCGCTTCGCCGCTGAGCCTTTGTTCCGCGGCGCGCTGCGCTTCCGGTGACAGCGAGAAGCGTACGTTGCCGACTTGCATGATCGATGCCATTTGTCCGGCAAGCTTCGATGCAGCCGCGAAGTCGCGCGATTCGAGCACGACTTCCGTACGGCCGCGCCACGTCGAGATGCGTCCGTCGCGGTCGGTCGATGGGAAGATCGAGAACGCGCCCGAGCGTGCCGTCACGCCGGCGACGCCGCGCGCTTTCTGCAACGCCGCATCGGCGCGTTCGTTCAGTGTCGACGTCAGCGACGACGGCTCGCTCGCTTCCTGCTCGTAAAACAGCGTGATTTCGACTTCGTCCTGCGGGACTTCCGCGCTCGCCTGCGCATTCAGCGACAGCACGCCCGCAGGCTGCGGCATCATGCTTTGCGCGCGAGCGAGAACCGGGTTCAGTGCAAGTGCGACAGGCGCGCCAAAGGCGAACGCGAGTGCGAGGGCCCGTGCGGTTTTTTTCGTCATGGCTGGACTCCTTGTTTGAACAGGTGGTGCACGTTCGACGCGCGCGCCGCGCGCTGACGCGATGTTTGACAGATGCGCTGGCGAAAGGGTATGGATGCCGTCGAGCAGTTAGGCCGAGCGATCGCGTTTCGGCAACCGATTAGGCGCGCGTGACCGAGGCTTGGTTCCCCAATTAGCGCATCGCCGCCGCACCGGAAATGATGGCCTGAGCGCGCTCACGACATGTGCCGCGCCGCGCGTTCGCCGTTAAACCAGCTGTTTAGTGATGAAGCGCCATTCGGCTTCCGTCACGGGCGTGATTGACAGACGGTTGCCTTTGGCTAGCACGCGCATATCCTCCAACTCGGCATGCTCGCGCAAGGCAGCAAGCGAAATCAGCGGAATTTTCTTTTTGAACACGACGTCGACGAGTAACCAGCGCGGCGTTTCCGGCGACGACTTCGCGTCGTAGTACGGACTCTTCTTATCGAACTGGGTCGGGTCTGGATAAGCGGTCGACGACACTTCCGCGATGCCCGCAATGCCGGGCTCCGGACAGCTCGAATGATAGAAGAGCACGCCGTCGCCGATCTGCATCACGTCGCGCATGAAGTTGCGCGCCTGATAGTTGCGCACGCCGGTCCACGGCAAGGTGCGATGCGGTGCGTTGGCGAGATCGTCGATGCTTGCCTCGTCCGGTTCGGACTTCATCAGCCAGTAGCGCATGAATCAGAGTGAGCGTGTGAGGTTGAACGAGGCACGGGAGGGGCAGGCGCGTGCAGAAAAGCCCTTGAAAAAGGCCCTCAAACGAAAAACGGCTGCCAAAGAAAAAACGGCACCGAACCGAAGTCCGGTGCCGTTCCAGATAAGGTCCCCGCCTTAGCCGCTAGGCCGGCATCCTGAACCGAGGGTTCAGAATTGGTCGCAGTTAGCAACACTTCGGGTACATCAGACAGAGTGACGCGCACGCCCGTGCTACAAATTTCCGCAACCGTGCACATGGCATTGGTTCAAGGAATATATGACCTTGGCGAACCAGGCAGGGAAGCAAACTAGTAAAGCTACAACACACCAACCTTTGAACACGCGACCGGTTCGACACCGGCCTGCTACTGCTTACTGCAAGCTGTACTGTTGAATCACAGTACCTAGCTGTTCGTTCATTTGCTGCATTGTACGCCGGATTTCTTCAGCGGGAAATGCTTCTCCGTGTCGCACGCTGCTTTGCAGCTTAAGCAGTTCCGATGCCAGTGACAGTGCAGCCATCACGGCAATGCGATCCGTGCCGCGCATGTTGCTGCCGCTGCGGATCTTCTTCATCTCGGCGTCGACGCGCGCGACCGCTTCGAGCAGCGCGCCTTCCGTTTCCGGCGAGCAGGCGAGACGATAAGGTACGTCGAGAATCGATACTTCGATCTGCTTGGTGGTCATGCGTTTTCTCCGTGGCGGCTTACGTCGCTTTCCGCTTCCTCGTGTTCGGGCTGGGCGGACTCGAGCAGATCGAGCTGGTTATCCGGTTCGCTGCTCGCGCGTGCGCGCGGCAATTTCTCGAGAATCGCATTCAGGCGCACCTGAGCGTCGTCGATCTTGGCGGACAGAGCGTCGCGTTCCGCCTGCAGTGCATTGCGCTCTTCGCGCAATTGCGCGAGCTCCGCGTGCGTTGCTTCTACTTCGGCACGCGTTTGCGCGAGTTGCTCTTCGAGCGCGAGCCGCGCTTCGTGGTGGCGCTGGCTGATCGCAATCAGCTTGCCGATATTCTGGGAGAGTGATTCGAGTTCGGTGAGCATGTGCTGCGTCCTCTAAAGACATCGCATTTTAGCGCGGAATATTACAGGTTCCGACAATTGTCTCGTTTCGAGACGTAACAGCATCGCTTCGTACGCGTTCGCTCCGTCTCATGTTGTCGACCATAAGATAAAAAACCGGACATCTATCGGACAATAATCTGCATTCAACAGAACGGATTGCGTACCGCCTGACCTTTCTTGACGCCCCGCGAGGCCGCTCCTAAACTTCCCGCACTCTGGTGCCCGCGCGCTTGTCGGTGCGGGCAGTTAAACGGGAAGCAGGGCGCGCGGTACCAAAACAGATGCGCGAACCTGTGCTGCTCCGCAACGGTAAGCGAGGGCATGTGCTGTGCTCATGCAGGTCGGTCCTGGTCGCAGGTTCGAAGTTCAACATGCGAGTGTGCCACTGCGCGTCACGCGTGGGAAGGCGGGATTGACGTGTCGTAGCCCGGATACCGGCCAGACATAAGGGACGTCCCCCCACGAAAACGTTAAACAAAGGGGCGCCTCGTGACGCGTCGGCCTGCGAGAATGCAGGCCGCGCACGCTATCCAAAGGAATGTCGTCCCATGCTGTCCCCTGTCGCGATAGAGACGCCGCGCCCGATGAACGCGAAACGCGCAGCGGCGATCTGGCTCGGGCTCGCGCTCGTCGCCGTAGCGGTGCTCGGCGCGTCCCTCGTGCTCGGCAGCGTGCCGCTCGCGCCATCGCGCGTGCTGGCGGCGCTCGTGCCTGCGCACACGTTTGGCGGCGCGGGCACCGACGATCTCGCCGGCGAAATCGTACGTACGTTGCGCTTGCCGCGCGCGCTCGCGGGCTTCGCGTGCGGCGCGTTGCTCGCGCTCGCCGGCGCGCTGCTGCAGGTGCTGCTGCGCAATCCGCTGGCCGAGCCGTATGTGCTCGGCGTGTCGGGCGGCGCGGCAAGCTTTGCGCTCGTCGCGATGATCGCGGGCGGCGCATGGTGGATCGTCGATGCGAGCGCGTTCGCGGGTGCGCTCGTGTCGATCCTGCTGGTGCTCGGTCTTGCGCGTCGCGAACTATGGCGCGGCGAGCCGCAGGACACATCGCCGCGTTTGCTGTTGACCGGCGTGGTGATCGCGGCGGGGTGGGGCGCGTTGATCACGCTGCTGCTCAATCTCGCGCCCGACAGCCGTCTGCGCGGCATGTTGTTCTGGCTCACCGGCGACCTCAACGGCGGGGCGCTACCGTGGACCGCGCTGATCGCGCTCGCGCTCGTGTTGCTCGCGATCGTGCCGGCCGCACCACGTCTGAACGTGCTGCTGCGTGGCGACGCGGCCGCACAGGCATTAGGCGTCGCGGTGATGCCGCTGCGTTTGCGCGTGTATCTGGTTGCCTCGCTCGCCGCGGCCGCGGCGGTGACGACCGCGGGCACGATCGGCTTCGTCGGTCTCGTCGTGCCGCACGTGCTACGGCTCGCGTTCGGCAACGATCAGCGCATGCTGCTGCCGGCGGCCGCGCTCGGCGGCGGTGTCGCAGTGATGGGCGCGGATCTGATCGCGCGTACCGCGATCGCGCCCGCGCAATTGCCGGTCGGCGTGATTACGTCGCTGGTCGGCGTGCCGGTCTTTCTATGGATGCTGCTCAGGCGCCGCCGATGATGCGAGCCCACGACAGCGCCACCTCTTCCGTGCTGAGCGCGCAACGCCTGACGTTGCGCGCCGGTGCGCGCACCTTGCTCGACGCGTTCACGCACACGTTCTACGCGGGCGAAATCTGGTGTATCGCCGGGCCGAACGGCGCGGGCAAGACGACCTTGCTGTCGACGCTGGCAGGCCTGTTGCAGCCGGCCTCGGGCCATGTCGAACTCGATGGCGCGCGCGTGGCCGACTGGCAACCGCTCCCGCTCGCACGGCGTCGCGCGCTGATGCCGCAAAGCGCGGCCGATGCGTTCAGCGCGAGTGTGCTCGACATCGTGCTGCTGAACCGCTTCCCGCATCTGGGCGGCTGGGGCTGGGAGCGTGACGAGGATCGCGCGGCCGCGCAAGCGGCGCTCGAACGACTCGGTCTCGCGGACTTCGCCGCGCGCGACGTGCTGTCGCTATCGGGCGGCGAGCGTCAGCGCGTCGCGCTCGCGGCCGTGCTGTGCCAGGACGCGCCGCTGTTGTTGCTCGACGAACCGTTGTCCCATCTCGACCTGCATCATCAGATCGACTGCCTCGAAGCACTCACGGCATGGACGCGCGAACCACGCCGTAGTGTGCTGTTCTCATGTCACGATCTGAATCTCGCGCGCCGCTTCGCGACGCACGCATTGCTGCTCGACGGCGCGGGCGGCGCGTATGCGGGTCCGGCGCGCGAGGTGCTGACGCCCGCGCTGACGAGCCGCGCGTTCGGCTATCCGCTGATCCTGATTCGCGATGGCGAGCACGAGGCGCTGATTCCCGCGCCGCGCCCGCGTCACGAATCGCCTGCCGGTCATGACATATAGTCAGGCTGATTATTGACTCTTATTTCCTGTTTCGATCACACCTATGACTCGCTTCCCACTCCCGGCCGGTTTGCCCGCGGTCGCTCCGCTCGATCAAACTCTGCGAGCCGAACTGCAACGGATCATCGATACGCGCACTAAACCGCCCGGCAGCCTCGGCCGGCTCGAAACCCTCGCGCTGCAGATGGGTTTGATCCAGCACACCACGCGTCCTACCGTCGAGCGTCCCGCGATGATCGTTTTCGCGGGCGATCACGGCATCGCCGCCGAAGGCGTGAGCCCATATCCGCAATCAGTGACCGCACAGATGGTCGCGAACTTCCTCGCAGGCGGAGCGGCGATCAACGCGCTGAGCCGCGTCGCGGGTCTCGAACTCGAAGTGGTCAACGCGGGTATCGCGACGCCCCTGCCGTCGACTGACGGGCTCGTCGACATTCCGGTCGGAGGCGGCACGCGCAACTTCGCGCACGAAGCCGCAATGACGCATGCCGAAGCGCTCGCCGCCATGCAGGCGGGCGCTGCGCGCGTGCGTCATCACGCGGCGCTCGGCACGAACGTGATCGGCTTCGGCGAGATGGGCATCGCGAACACGTCGGCGGCCGCGTGCCTGATGAGCCGCCTGTGCGGCGTGCCGATCGACGACTGCGTCGGCCGCGGCACCGGTCTCGACGACGCCGGGCTCGCGAGGAAGCGCAACGTGCTCGCGTCGGCGCTCGCACGCCATGCCGACGCACGCGCGCCGCTCGACGTACTCGCGACCTTTGGCGGCTTCGAGATCGCGATGATGGCGGGCGCGTATCTGGCGGCCGCCGAAGCGCGCATGACGATCCTCGTCGATGGCTTCATCGCGACGTCCGCGCTGCTGGTCGCCGATGCGTTCTCGCCCGAGGTGCGTGAGTACTGTGTGTTCGCGCATGCGTCGAACGAGGCGGGGCATCGGCGCATGCTCGATCATTTCGGTGCGCAGCCGCTGCTGTCGCTCGACATGCGGCTCGGCGAGGGTACGGGCGCCGCGCTCGCGGTGCCGCTGCTGCGCGCGGCGGTGGCTTTCGTCAACGAGATGGCGAGCTTCGATTCGGCGGGCGTCGCGGATCGCGAAGCGTGATGCACATGAGCACACGCTTCGCGAGAATGCGAACCCCGGCCCGTATCGCTGTGAACGCGCACCCGCCACGTCGATGAACCCGCTCGCGGAACTGCGCTACTTCTTCACCGCGCTCGGTTACTTCACGCGCGTGCCGGTGCCGCGCTGGGTCGGCTTCGAGCCGCATTACCTGAACGCGGCGGCGCGCTATTTTCCGCTCGTCGGCGTGTTGGTGGGCGGCTTCAGCGCGCTCGTCTATCTGGCCGCGCTGCGCGTGTTGCCGCCAGGCGTCGCGGTGTTGCTGTCGATGGCCGCATCGCTCATCGTGACGGGCGCATTTCACGAGGACGGTCTTGCCGATTGCATCGATGCGTTCGGTGGCGCATATACCCGCGATGATGCGCTGCGCATCATGCACGACTCGCGCATCGGTGCCTTCGGCGCCATCGCGCTCGTGATCGCCCTGGCGATCAAGTGGCAAACGCTCGCGGCGTTGCCGCCGCTGCGCGCCGCAAGTCTGATGATTGCCGCGCATGGCGCGAGCCGTGCCTGCGCGATCAGCTACCTGGCCACGCTCGATTACGTGCGCGCCGCAGGCAAGGCCCGGCCGGTCGCGCAGCGTCTGAGCGGGCAGGCGCTGCTGTGCGCCGCGCTGTTCGGGCTGCCGTGGCTGCTGTGGCCGAACGGCCCCGGCGCGCCCGACTGGCGTTTCGCCGCGCTCACGTGTGTCGTGCTGTTCGCGCTGCGCTTCGCGATCGGCCGTTATTTCGTCAGACGCATTGGCGGCTATACCGGTGACTGCCTCGGCTTCGCGCAACAGATCTTCGAATTGAGCATCTATCTGGTGGGGCTTGCATGGATATCGTCCTGATTCGACATCCCGCTGTCGCTCTCGAGGCGGGTGTCTGTTACGGCCATAGTGATGTCGCGTTGGCGGAGAGCGCCGAGGTATCGTCGAATGCGTTGGCGGTGAAGTTCGCGAACTTGCAGGTGCCGGCGCCGCGTGTGCTGATCACGAGTCCGCTCACGCGTTGCGCCGCGCTCGCGGCCGAGATCGCGAACGACTTCGGCTGCGTGGTCAGCCACGACGAGCGTCTGAAGGAGATGGATTTCGGTGCCTGGGAAGCGCAGCGCTGGGATGCGATCGATCGCGCGTTGCTCGACGACTGGGCCGCCAATTTCGAACATGCGCGCGCGCATGGCGGCGAGAGCGTCGCGCAATTCGTCGCGCGGGTGCGAGCGTGGTTCGATGCATTCGCGCAGACGCGCGAGCTGTCGCCCGCATATGTGGTCACGCACGCGGGCGTGATGCGCGCAATCGCGTCATGGGTGCTGGAGGTGCCGCTCGCGCGTTGCCTGCAGTGGTCGCTCGATATGACGGGGATCGTCTGGTTGCGGCGTAACGACGAAACATTGCAGTGGTCACTCGTGCGATGGAACGCGTGATCAGTCGGGTCATACGGAGAACTGATCGTTTCTTTGCGCGCGAGACACTGGATGTTACGGCGCGGGCTGCTTTCTGCGCGAACGCGCGAGTTCGAGGTCTTCGCACAGTTGCCGCGCGCCTTGCGCGATGCGCGGCGCGGGGCGGTTGATCAGATCGCCGTCGATTGCAAACAGGTTGTTGTTGGCGACTGCCGCGAGACCCGGCCACGCGCGCCACGTATCGAGTTGCGGCAGCGTCGTGTCGGGCCGCGTCGCACCGGGCGCGGCGGTGACGATCGCTTCCGGATTCGCGGCGAGCACCGCTTCGGTCGAGACCGTCGGCACGAGCGGCTGCAAGCCCGCGAACACGTTGCGGCCGCCGCACAGCGCGATCGCGTCGCTGATCATGTGCTCGCCGTTGAGCGTCATCAGCGGCCGGTCCCATACCTGGTAAAACACGCTGACGGATGGACGGCTCGCGTACTGCGCGCGTAGACGGGTGATGTCGTCGCGATAGGCGGCCGCCGCCGCGTCCGCGCTCGCCGACGTGCCGAGCAGCCGGCCGAGTCTCGTCAGCGACACGGCGACGTCGTCGAGGCGGCGCGGCTCGCTGAAAAAGAGCGGCACGTGAAGCTCGCGCAAGCGATCGAGCTGGCGCTGTGCATTGCCATGCCGCCACACCACGATCAGATCGGGTTTCAGCGCAACGATGCGTTCGAGGTCGAGCGCCTTGTTGTCGCCGACCCGCGGGAGTTGCTTCGCTTCGGGCGGATAGTCGCTGTACGACACCGCGCCGACCATCTTCGGGCCGCCGCCCGCGGCGTACAGCAATTCGGTGACATGCGGCGCGAGGCTGATCACGCGCTGCGCGGGCGCGGCGAGCGTGACGCTCGCGCCGCTGTCATCGGTGACGGTGATCGCGGCGAATCCGCTTAGCGAGTGCAGAGCGAGCGATGCGGCGCCGAACCAGAGGATGAAGCGGCGCGCGGGCGTGGCAAAGCGGATCATCGGGCGAGGGCGGGTCGGCAAGCGTTGAGCGGATTGGATGTGAAGAACCGTGCGTTAGCGCGTGCGCGCGGCGTCGATCGCGCGAACCGCCTGTTGCAGCTGCTGTTCGAAGCGGATCCACTCGGCTTCATCACCCGGCAGCCCGAAGCGCACGCTGGCCGACGGCACATCGAGCGATGGCGGAAAAAGCCGGGTCCACACGCCACGCTGCGCGAGCGCTTCGTGCAACGCGGCAGCGCGCGCGTCGTCGGTCCACGCGAACAGCGGCGTGCCGCGTGTCGCGAAACCGTGCGCATGCAATAGCGCGGCAAGCCGCGCGCTCTCGCTGATGAGCCTCTCACGCATCCGGGTTTGCCACTCGGTATCGGCGAGCGCGGCGCTCACTGCATGACGCGCGGGACCACTGACGGTCCACGCGCCCAACCTGTCGCGCAGCGCGGCGAGCAAGGCCGGCGCGCCCAGCACGAAACCCGCGCGCACCCCCGCCAGCCCGAAAAACTTGCCCGGCGAGCGCAACACAACGAGCCCGTCCAGATGCGTATGCGCCGCCAGCGACGCGACCCGCGCGGCCGGCAGGGTATCGGCGAACGCTTCGTCGACGAGCAGCGTACCGCCGCGCTCGCGCAGTTGCGCGTGCCAGTGCAGCAGCCTGGCGGCGTCGATATGCGCGGCGGTCGGATTGTTGGGATTGGCGATCGCGACATGCGTGAGCGTGACGGGCAGCGTGTCGAGCTGCACGTCGAGGGGCGCGACCTCGTGTCCGGCACGCGCGAACGAGGGCGCGTACTCGCCGTAGGTGAGCGGCGCGATGCCGACCGTCGCGGGCGGCAGCAGCAGGGGCAGCGCGCGAATCGCCGCCTGGCTGCCAGCGACCGGCAGCACGTGCGCGGCATCGGGCGCGCCGTAGTAGCGCGCGGCGCGTTCGGCGAAGCCGTCGCCCTCGTCGGGCAGACGGCGCCAGGCGTCGGCGGGGAGCGGCGGCACCGGATAGCCGTGCGGATTGATGCCGGTCGACAGATCGAGCCACTGCGCGTACGGAATGGCATAGCGCGTCGCCGCTTCGTGCAGGTTGCCGCCGTGCGCGATCGGGCCGCTTGCGGCGTTATCGCGAACCTGTATCCGGTCGGTCATACGCTCATCCCTACGCGCGTCGTGGCGCTCAGCCATGAACCGGCACGCTCAACAATGCCAGCACGATCAGCACGGCCAGCCAGAGAATCACCGTGCGCTCGACCAGCATCAACGCGGCGCCCACATGACGCGCTTCGGCGGGATGCCCGAAGCCTAGTGTCGGCCGCTGTTCGAGCGTGCCGTGATACACCGCCGCTCCGCCGATCAGCACGTTCAGGCTGCCGGCGCCGGCCGCCATCACCGGGCCCGCGTTCGGGCTGTCCCAGCGCGGCGCCTGCTCGCGCCAGCAGCGCCACGCGGTCAGGGTGTCGCCGAGCAGCGCATAACTCATAGCGGTCAGGCGCGCGGGAATCCAGTTCAGCGCGTCGTCGATGCGCGCGGCGGCCCAGCCGAAGCGCAGATAGCGCGGCGTGCGATAACCCCACATCGCGTCGAGCGTGTTGGCGAGGCGAAAGCCGAGCGCGCCCGGCCCGCCCGCGAGCGCGAACCAGAACAGCGTGCCGAAGATCGCGTCGTTGCCGTTTTCGAGTGCCGATTCGACCGCTGCGCGCGCGAGCGCGGCCTCGTCGGACTGCGCGGTGTCGCGCGAGACGATCTGCGCGGTCAACTGACGCGCGGTGGCGAGATCGTGTTGGCCGAGCGCCCGCGCGATCGGCGCGATGTGATCGCGCAGGCTGCGCGCGCCGAGCGCGAACCACAGCAGCGCGACGTGCAGCGCGCAGGCCGCGAAAAACGGCAACACGGCGACGAGCCCCCACGCGATCAACACCGGCGGCAACACCGCGAGCGCCCACGCGAACAGGCCTTTGAGCCGTAGACGCCGGTCGTGGTTCAAGCGCGCCTCGATGCGCGCAGCCCAGTTGCCGAAGCCGACGAGCGGATGCGCGCGGCCCGGCTCACCGAACCAGCGATCGACGGCGACGCCCGCGGTCGCGAGCGCCGCGATCAGCGGCATCGTCAGCGGCGGCATCACGCACGGCTCGCGCTTTTCAGCGCGACAGGCAGACCCGCGACCATCAGCGTGGCCTCGCTGCTCAACGCGGCAACGCGCTGATTGAGGCGCCCGAGTTCGTCGACGTAAAGCCGCGTGGCTTCGCCGAGCGGCACGACGCCGAGGCCGATCTCGTTGCTGACGACGATGATCTTGCCGCGCGCGCCGGCGAGCGCCGCTTCGAGCGCCGCGGCCTGCGCGTAGTAGTGCGGCAGCGGCGGTGCGGCGCCGTGGGCGGGACACAGCAGGTTCGCGAGCCACAGCGTCAGGCAGTCGATCAGCAGACACTGGCCCGGCGCGTCGTGTCGCGCGAGCGCGCCCGCGAGATCGTCGTCGGCTTCGACGAGCCCCCAATGCGCGGGCCGCCGCTCGCGGTGATGCGCGATGCGCGCGGTGAATTCGGCGTCGTCGGTGACGCGGGCGGTGGCGATGTAAGTGACGGGGAGGGCGCTGTCGCTGGCGAGCCGCTCGGCGTGCGCGCTCTTGCCCGAGCGGGCGCCGCCGAGGACGAAGGTGAGGTCGCGGGGAGTCATCGTGTGATTGTACCGGCGCGGTGGGATAATGCCGCTCGATTGCGCAGCCGCAAGCCACGCGCCGCATGTGCCGCGCACGCGGCTTTCAGATATCGCCGCTTTTACCTATCCGACCGCCTTCCCGTGACCCGAACGCCGACTCCCCCCGACGCCTTGCCCGTGCCCCGCGGTACGCTGATGATCCAGGGCACCACGTCCGATGCGGGCAAGAGCACGCTGGTCGCTGGCCTGTGCCGTCTCGCGCGGCGCGCGGGTGCGCGGGTCGCGCCGTTCAAGCCGCAGAACATGGCGTTGAACAGCGCGGTGACCGTCGACGGCGGCGAGATCGGCCGTGCCCAGGCATTGCAGGCGGTGGCCGCGGGCATCGACGCGCACACCGACCTGAACCCGGTGCTGCTGAAGCCGACCAGCGATCGCGGCGCGCAGGTGATCATCCACGGCAAGGCGCGCATGAATCTCGACGCGCGCGCGTATCACGACTACAAGCCTGTTGCGTTCGAGGCCGTGCTGGAGTCCTACGCGCGGCTGCGCGCGGCGTACGACACGATTTTCGTCGAAGGCGCGGGCAGTCCGGCCGAGATCAATCTGCGCGAGCGCGACATCGCGAACATGGGTTTCGCGGAGGCGGTCGATTGCCCGGTCGTGCTGGTGGCCGACATCGATCGCGGCGGTGTGTTCGCGCACCTGACGGGCACCCTCGCGTGTTTGTCCGGCAGCGAGCAGGCGCGGGTGCGCGGCTTCATCATCAACCGCTTTCGCGGCGACATCGGCCTGCTGCAGCCTGGACTCGACTGGCTCGAGGCGAAGACCGGCAAGCCGGTGCTCGGCGTCGTGCCGTATCTGCACGGCCTGACACTCGACGCCGAGGACATGCTGCCGCCCGAGTTGCGCTCGGCGGCGAGCGGCGCGGCCCAGCGTCTGCTGCGCGTCGTTGTGCCGGTGCTGCCGCACATCAGCAATCACACCGATTTCGACGCATTGCGCGCGCATCCGCAGGTCGATTTTCACTATGTGCGCGCGGGTACCCCGCCACCGGCCGCCGACCTGATCATCCTGCCGGGTTCGAAGAACGTGCCGGCCGACCTCGCCTTTCTGCGCGCGCAGGGTTGGGGCGACGTGCTCGCTGGACATCTGCGCTACGGCGGCCGCGTGATCGGCATATGCGGCGGCATGCAGATGCTCGGCCGCGAAATTGCGGATCCGCATGGCGTCGAGGGCGCGCCGGGCACCTTCGCGGGCTTCGGCTGGCTCGATTATGCGACCGTGCTCACGCGCGACAAGACGCTGAAGAACGTGACCGGGCGCCTCGCGCTGCCCGGCGCGCCGGACGTCGCCGGCTACGAGATCCATATGGGCGAAACGCGCGGGCCGGCATTGGACACGCCGGCGCTGCGGCTCGACCGTGCCGCCGAGGGCGACGGGAGCGCGGACTGTGGGCGTCCCGACGGCGCGTTGTCCGCCGATGGCCAGATTCTCGCGACCTACGTGCATGGACTGTTCGACACGCCGGCCGCCTGCGCGGCGCTGCTCGCGTGGGCGGGCTTGAGCGATGCCGAGGCGGTCGACTATCCGGCGTTGCGCGAGGCGTCGCTGGAGCGACTGGCCGATACGCTCGCCGGGCACGTCGATATACACAGGCTGTTCGCGGCGGTGGGGTGACGCTTTGCGGCGGTCCTGCTCATCGGGTTGAACGCAATTGCGCCGCGGGCGGTGCGCTTAGTACAACACCATCTGCGTGCAACGGAACAGCGCGATCGCCTTGCCGTCTGGAGCTGTGACCGTTGCGTCCCAGACCTGCGTGCTGCGCCCGAGGTGCACGGCCTTTGCGACCGCGCGGATCGTGCCCTCGGTCGCGGTGCCGAGGAAGTTGCTCTTCAGCTCGATCGTCGTGAAGTTGCGCGCGTTTTCCGGCAGATGCGCGATGCATGCATAGCCGCACGCGGTGTCGGCGAGGCCGATCACGGTGGCCGCATGCAGGAAGCCGTTCGGTGCGAGCAGTTCCTCGCGCACGGTCAATTCGGCGGTCAGCGTGCCCTGGTCCACGGTCAGCACGCGCAGGCCCAGCAGGTCCGGAAGCTTGCCCTTCTGGCGCTCCTGCAGGCGTTCGACGGTGTATTCCGGGCGCAGTTTACTCATGTGATTCAGGTCCTTGTCGAAAAAAACGGCGGGTTGCAGCGGCCGATTCGCGATGCGGGGGTTTCGGCCGCGCTGGATTTGTCGATATTATCAACGGCTGGACCGGTGGGTGTACCTGGAACCCGACTTCGAACGACAGCGGTTGGAGTCCACCGGCGCCGGTCACAACGGATCGGCGGGTGCAAAGCAATAGCGCGGCAAACCGGCTGGCGGCGTCCAGCCTTCTTTCCGGGAGATTTCATGTCGGTGATCGTGGTGGCGAATCCGAAGGGCGGCGTGGGCAAGAGCACGCTATCGACCAATCTGGCCGGCTATTTCGCCGCGGAGGGCGAATGGGTCGCGCTGGCCGACCTCGACAAGCAGCACTCCGCGCACGCGTGGCTCGAATTACGGCCCGCGACGCTGCCGCCGATCGAAACTTGGGAAGTCAATCCCGACACGCCGGGCAAGCCGCCGAAGGGGCTCGAGCACGCGGTCATCGACACGCCGGCCGGCCTGCACGGTAATCGCATGAGCATCGCGCTCGATCTCGCCGACAAGGTGATCGTGCCGCTGCAGCCGTCGATGTTCGATATTCTCGCGACCCAGGATTTTCTCGAGCGGCTCGCAAAGGAAAAGGCGGTCAGGAAGGGCACGATCGAAATCGGCGTGGTCGGCATGCGCGTCGATGCGCGCACCCGCTCGGCCGAGCAGCTGCATCGCTTCGTCGAGGGGCTGAAGCTGCCGGTGCTCGGCTTTCTGCGCGACACGCAGAACTACGTGCAGCTCGCGGCGCACGGCCTGACGCTGTGGGACGTCGCGAAAAGCCGTGTGGAAAAGGATCTGGAGCAATGGCAGCCGATCGTCGAGTGGACGAACGGCGCGGTAGGGAAGAACTGAGGCGGGAGCAGGCTACCTACCCGCCATCAATCAGGCGACAAGCTGAGCCCCGCTCAGCTCCAGGCCTGGGTGGGCACGTGATCGCGGCTGCCCTTGATCTTGTTGTTTTCATCGACGAACACGAGGTCCGGCTTCCAGCCCGCCTTCAGCTCCGCCTCGTCGACCACCGCGAACGCCGCGATGATGACCAGGTCGCCGAGCTGCGCGCGCCGCGCGGCCGAGCCGTTCAGCGAAATCATCCCGCTGCCGCGCTCGCCCTTGATCGCGTAGGTCGAGAAGCGCTCGCCGTTGTTGATGTTCCAGATGTCGATGCGCTCGTTTTCAACGATGTTCGCTGCTTCGAGCAGGTCTTCGTCGATCGCGCAAGAGCCCTCGTAGTGGAGCTCGCAGTGCGTGACCGCGACGCGGTGAATCTTCGACTTCAGCATGTTGCGTTGCATGACCAATCCTGTGTGACGACTGTGGCGCCGAGAGTTGCGGCGTCAGATTTCGAGGTTGTCGATGAGCCGGGTCGCGCCGAGCTTCGCGGCGGCCAGCACGACGAGCGGTGCGTTGGCGTCCTGCGCGCCCGGAGCGATCAGGTTCGAGCGCTTGCGGATCGCGATGTAGTCGGGATTCCAGCCGCGCGCCGCGAGCGTCGCCTTCGCCGCCTGTTCGAGCTTCGCGAAGTCGCGCTCGCCCGCGAGCACCGCATCGCGCACGCGATTGAGCTCAGCGGCCAGCATCGGCGCCTCGGCGCGCTCGGCGTCCGACAGATAGCGATTGCGCGAGCTGAGCGCGAGGCCGTCGGTATCGCGCACTGTTTCGGCGGCGACGATGTCGGTCTGCAGCGCGAACTGGTGGCACATCTGGCGCATGATCATCAGCTGCTGGTAATCCTTCTTGCCGAACACCGCGACGCGCGGCTGCACGCACGACATCAGCTTCATCACCACGGTACAGACGCCGTGGAAGAAACCCGGACGGAACTCGCCCTCGAGAATGTCGCCAATATTGTGCGGCGGATGCACCCGGTATTCCTGCGGCTCCGGATACAGATCCTTTTCCGTCGGCGCGAACAGCACGTAGACATTTTCTTTTTGCAGCTTTTCGATGTCGGCTTCGAGCGTGCGCGGATATTTGTCGAAATCCTCGTTCGGGCCGAACTGCAGCCGGTTGACGAAGATGCTCGCCACCACCGGGTCACCGTGCTGGCGCGCGAGGCGCATCAGCGACAGATGGCCTTCGTGCAGGTTGCCCATCGTCGGCACAAAGGCCGTGCGATTCTGGCCGCGCAACTGGTCGCGCAATTCATGGATCGAGCTGATGACTTTCATGATCGGACAGGGAATGGCTCGCGCGGCGCGCGATCCGGTTGGCGCAAGACCTGGCGAAATCGCGCGGGCCGCTGCCTTACCGGTAATGACGGGTTCGGAGCGCGGATTGTAGTGGATTTGCGCAGCGGGTGCACCGAAACGCGGCCGCGCTCCAGAGCGGCGCACCGCGCACTCGCCGCGGATCACCCGCTGACGCCCGCCAGGCTTTGCAGTGACGGTTTTTCGCGAGTTTCCCGCAGTGCGGCCGACGCGCGGACCTCACGCGACGCTCACTCAGGCTGGCAGATACGCCAGCCGCACGTAAATCGGCGCGAACGGCTCGGCCTGCGTGATTTCGACGAGCGATTCACGGCATAGTTCGAGCACGGCGATGAAGTTCACGACCACGACCGGCACGCCACGGCTCGTGTCGAACAGATCGGAAAACTCGATGAAGCGCGCGTTCTGCAACTGCCGCAGGATCAGGCTCATGTGTTCGCGCACCGACAGTTCTTCGCGCGAAATCTTGTGATGCTGGACCAGCTTTGCGCGCTTGATCACGTCGGCCCACGCGGCGCGCAGGTCTTCACTGTTCACGTCCGGGAAACGCGGGGTGATGCTCTGCTCGATGTAGACCTCGGCGCGCAGGAAGTCGCGTCCGAGCTGGGGCAACTGGTCGATGCGCTGCGCGGCGAGCTTCATCTGCTCGTATTCGAGCAGGCGGCGCACCAGTTCGGCGCGCGGGTCTTCGGCTTCCTCGCCGGTGTCGGCCTTCTTGACCGGCAGCAGCATGCGCGATTTGATCTCGATCAGCATCGCGGCCATCAGCAGGTACTCGGACGCGAGTTCGAGATTGGTCTTGCGCAGTTGCTCGACGTAGCCGAGATATTGCGTTGTGACATCCGCCATTGGGATGTCGAGCACGTTGAAGTTCTGCTTGCGGATCAGATACAGCAGCAGGTCGAGCGGCCCCTCGAAGGTCTCGAGGAACACCTCGAGCGCGTCCGGCGGGATGTACAGGTCGTTCGGCAGCTTGAACAGCGGCTCGCCGTACAGACGCGCGAAAGCGACGCCGTCGACCGTGTCGGGCGTCGAATCGGTGGCGGGCGTGGCGAGCGCGGTGTCGGCGGGTGCCGGCGCTGGGCCGTGAACCGGGCCGTGTGCCTCGTCAGCGTGACTCATCGTCGGCGTGACTGGGGCGCTCAGAAGTTCTGGTAGTACGAGTAAGGCGTCTGTTCCACGCGCGAGGCCTTCTGCTCGGCGCGCTCTTCCAGATCGATCGGCTGTTTGTCCCACAGCAGCGCGCGGCCTTTGCGTTGCTCGGCCTCCAGATTGGGCTTCTGTTGCTTGAGCTGGTTCAGGAACTGGGTGATGTCCGATTGATACATGGCTCGACGTCCGTGGTGGGTAGGGTGGCGGCTCTTGGTCTGGCCGCTGAGCGGCGCCGCAAGGAGGGTGCCGTCGTCCGCGATTTTACCGCATGCGCCGCGCGCGGTCGAAAAACGCCGTGTGCCACCTATTTGTCAGATGGAGCGCGGAGCCCGGCCGGGGGGCACGAGAGAGGCCGGTGAGGGTCGCATTGTGGTCAAATAGCATGCCTCGATCGCGCAGTGCGGCGGGGTACGAGAATTCACCCACTGAGGCCGGAGGTCCTGTTTGGCGGGAGGTACGATCGACAGGCCGCGTGCGTGGCGCGGCCAGACCGGCCAGGCGAGCGTGCCCGCGCGTGAGCGCGCGGCGCTCGCGCGGCGCTGGCTGCGCGTGTCCTTCGCCTTCGGCCTCGTCCTTCTGATGCTGCTGGCCGCGGGCGAGACCCACGCGGCGCGCACGGCGCCGAGCTACAAGGTCGAGGTGGTCGCCGAGCCGCGCGCGCTGCGCAGGTTGCTCGAACAGCACCTCGATATCTCGCGTTTCGCGAAGCGCCCCGACGTCACCGAGGACCAGTTTTCGTTCCTGATCACCGCGACGCCGCAACAGGTGCGCGATCTCGCCGCGACGCAGGGCTATTTCGCGCCGCTCGTCAGCACCGACGTGCGCACCGTCGCCGACGTGCGGCAGGTCACCGTGCGCGTCGAGCCGGGCCCGCAGACCAAAGTCACGTCGGTCGATCTGTCATTTCGCGGCGCGGTGCTGACCGAGGACCCGTCGCGCGAAAACGCCACGCGCTTCGCGTTCTCGCTGCACGAGGGCCAGCCGTTCTCGCAAGGCGGCTGGGACGACGCGAAGAACGCGTCGTTGCGCGAACTGCAATCGCGCCGCTACCTCGCCGCGAAGATCTACCATTCCGAGGCGCTGATCGATCCGCGCACGCACACGGCGAAGTTATCGGTGATCTATGACAGCGGGCCGACCTTCACGATGGGCGAACTCGACGTGCAGGGCACGAAGCGCTATCCGGAGCGCATCGTCCATAACGTCAATCCGATCTCGCCGGGCGACATCTACGACACCCGCACCGTCGCCGAGCTGCAGCGGCAATTGCAGAACACGCCGTACTTCGCGAGCGTCGCCATCGACCTCGACAACGACCCGACCAAGCCACTCAACACGCCGGTGCACGTGAAAGTGTCGGAGTTTCCGTATCACAGCTTCCGCGGCGGCGTCGGCTATTCGACCGACAACGGCCCGCTCGTGCAGGGCGGCTACACGTATCTGAACACGTTCGGCGCGGCGTGGCCGTTCACCGTCGAGGGACGCGCCGACCAGACGCAGCAATACGGGCAGGTCCAGCTGTCGATGCCGCCGGGTCAGCACGGGTGGACCAATAGCGTGCTTGCGTCGTACACGACCACCGACGTCTCCGACACGCGCATCTACAGCATCCGCGGCGGCGTGCAGCGCTCGCGCACGTCGCAGTTTCTCGACTACAGCTACTCGCTGTTGTTCTACGACGACCAGCTCGACCAGAACGCGGCTCCGCCGACCCGCGCGCACGCGCTGGTGCCGGGATGGTCGTGGACGCGGCGCGACACCGACGACCCGCTGTTCCCGCGCCGCGGCAACCTGATCCACGTCGAGGCCGGCTTCGCGGTCAAGGGAGTGCTCGCCGACCAGTCGTTCATCCGCGGCTACGCGCGCGGCCAGCAGTATTTCCCGATCGGCGTCGACGACATCGTGCTGATCCGCGCCGAGCTCGGCGGCGTATTCACGAGCGGCAGCTCGAGCGGCATTCCGGCGTCGCTGCTGTTCCGCGCGGGCGGTTCGAACTCGGTGCGCGGCTACGGCTTCCAGAGCATCGGCAACGACGTCGCCGGCTCGATCCTGCCGACCAAATACCTGGTGACGAGCGCAGTCGAATACCAGCACTGGTTCTCGCACAACTGGGGCATGGCCACGTTCTTCGACATCGGCACCGCGACAGATACCTGGGGCGAAAAAGTCTTCTTTCCGGGCGTCGGCGTCGGCGCGCGCTGGCGCAGCCCGGTTGGCCCGGTCAATCTCGATCTCGCTTACGGGATTCGCAATAACAGCGTGCGGCCGTATATCACGCTCGGCATCGCGTTCTGACGTTTTGACAACATTCAGCTAACTCTTTCGCCACCTTATACGCCACCGCATTCACGCATGACCACCGACGTCACCGACCCGCCCTCCGCGCAGCCAGCCGGCCCCACGCCGCCTGAGCCGCCGGACGGGCAGCCGCCGCCCGACACGCCGCCGCCGAAGCGGCGTTGGGGCTGGCTGCTGCTGAAAGCGGTCGCGGGCACGCTGACCATGCTGGTGCTGCTCGCGGCGCTCGCGCTCGGGCTGCTGTACGGCGCGCTGACGACCGAGCGCGGCACCGCATACGCGTGGCACGCGGCAGTGAATCTGCTCGGCGGCCGGCTCGCCGGCACGCTCGACGGCGGCACGCTCGCGCGCGGCGTCCAACTGCGCGACGTGCGCTGGCGCAGCCTCGACGGCAGCGGCACCGACATCCGTATCGACAGCGTCGCGGGCAGCTGGGCGCTCGCGCGCGAGCCGTGGCGTTTCACGATCGACTATCTGCACGTCGGCACGATCGAGGCGCGAATCGGCCCGTCGTCGAGCAGCAGCGAGCCGCTGAAGCTGCCGCAGGATCTGCAACTGCCGATGCAGCTGGAGATCCGCGACGTGCAGGTCGAGCGACTGCTGCTGCACCAGGGCGCGTCGACGACGGAGCTGTCGCGTTTTGCGTTCCATGGACGCAGCGACGGGCGTCATCACGAGGCGGCCGTCGATCGGCTCGATACGCCGTTCGGGGCGCTGACGGCAGCGGCGAAACTCGATGGCGTGCGGCCGTTTCCGCTCACCGGCGAGGTCGGCTATTCGGGCAAGGTCAACGACGAAGCGGTGCAGGTGGCAGGCCACCTGAGCGGCACGCTCGAACAGCTGGTCGCCGAACTCGATGCGAGCAGCATGAAGCTCGCCGGCCACGCGCGGGTCGAGGCGGCGCCGTTCGCCCCCGTGCCGCTGCAACGCGCGACGCTGAGCTTCGACCACGTAAATCCGCAGGCTTTCGCGCCCGGCGCGCCGCTCGCCGATCTGGCCGTGCGTGCTGAGTTGCAGCCGGTGGAGCAGGGCGCGGCGGCTCCCGGCGCGACCAGCGCGGCCGAACCTTCCGCCGCCAGCCACCCGCACCACGGCTTCGGCGCCCACCACGAGCCGGCCAAACCCGCCGCAGGCTTTGCCGTCGCGGGCCACGTCTCGATCGTCAACGCGAAACCCGGCGCGATCGACCAGAAACTGCTGCCGCTGATCGATGCGAACGCCGACGTGCGCCTGGACGCCCGCGCGCAGAGCGTCTCGAACCTGAACGTGCGGCTCGTGCGCAACGCGACGCTCACCGGTGGCGGTACGCTGAGCGGCCGGCACGGCCAGTTCGATCTGAAGGTCGCGCGGCTCGACCTGAACGCGCTGCAGGCGACCGTGCGGCCGACGCAACTGTCCGGCCCGATCGGGGTCCGCCTGAACGACGACATCCAGACCCTGACGCTCGATCTCGCCGACCCCGCCGCCGCGCTGCGCGCGCAGGGCAAGATCACGTTCGACCCGGCGCGCATCAGCTTCAATGACGTGCGCGTTACGTCGGGCCGCGGCCGCATCGATCTGTCGGGCGCGCTGAAGCACGACGCGAACTCGACCTACAGCCTGAAGGCGCAGCTGACCGATTTCGACCCGCTGTCGCTGACTTCACAGATGCCCGCGCGTGCACCGGCCACCCCGTCCGGTGCGCCCGCCGCGAGCGGCGCGCAGCGCGCGAAGCCCGCGGCGGCACCCGCGCGCAGGATCGAGGCGCGCGTGACCGCCACGCTCGCGGCGGCCGGCGTGCTCGCCCCGGTCTTCACGACGCGCGCCGAATTCACGCTCGGCCCGAGCGTCTACGACGATCTGCCGCTCACGGGCGGCGGCACGATCCAGCTAGCCGGCTCGCGAATCCTGCCGAGCCACGCGAATCTTTCGGTGGCGGGCAACCAGGTGAATCTGCAAGGCAGCTTCGGTGCGGCTGGCGACCGGCTGCGCTTTGGCATCGACGCCCCGCAGCTCGATCGGCTCGGCTTCGGTCTCGCCGGCGCGGTCGAAGCCGACGGCGACGTCACCGGCTCGTTCGCGCATCCGAACGTCACGCTGAACTACAAGGCGGACAGCGTCGTGTTCGCGAGTAACCGCATCGGTCACGCGCAAGGCCATGCCGAGTTGCGCGACGGCGCGAACGGCGCGCTCGCGTTCACGACCGACGCGCGAGATGTCAGCGCGGGCGGCGTCGATCTGAGCACGCTGAGCGCCCGCCTGTCCGGCACGCGCGCGCACCATACGCTCGAAGCCGCCGCGACCGGCAAGCTGCAGGACCGTCCGCTGGATCTGACGCTCGCCGCCAACGGCAAGCTGACCGACACGCGCGACGGCACGCGCTGGGACGGCACCGTCACGCGTCTGCAGAATCGCGGCACGCCGGCGCTCAATCTTGAATCGCCGCTCGCGCTCAGCGCCGGGCCAGGGCACCTGACGCTCGGCGCGACGCGCCTGACGATCGAAGGCTCGGTGCTGACCCTGAAGTCGTTCGCGTTCGATCGCGGCCGCATCCAGTCGGCCGGCAGCCTCACCGACGTGTCGCTCGCGCACTTGCAGGAGCTGCGACGACAGATCACTGGCGAGTCGCCTGTCGTGCGCACCGACCTCGTATTCGACGGCGACTGGGACTTTTCGCTCGGCGCGACGGCGAGCGGCCATATCGAGCTGCGGCGGCGCAGCGGCGACGTGACGGTCGAGATCGGCCGCGGGCTCGCGTCGATGGGGATCGGCGCCATCCGCGCGCGCGCCGAATTCTCCGGCGGCAACCGGCTCGACGCGACCGTGCACGCGCAGGCGAGCCGCGTCGGCGTGATCGATGCCGATGCGCACACGCTGCTCGTGATGCGCGACGGCATGCTGAGCGTCGATCCGCAAAGCGCGCTGTCGGGCAACGTGAACGCGAACGTGCCGTCGCTGCGCACGACGGGCGGCCTGCTCGGCCCGAGCTATCTGCTCGACGGGCATCTTGCGCTGAAGCTCGCGCTCGGCGGCACGGTCGCGAAGCCGAACGTGACCGGCTCGCTGACCGGCGATGATCTGTCCGCTACGGTCGTGAGCCAGGGCGTGCAACTGAAGGACGGCGTCGTGCGCATCGCGCTGTCGCAGAATATGGTGGACCTCCAGCAGGTCGAGTTCCACGGGGCGAGCGGCACGCTGCGCGCGACCGGCCGCGTGCGCCTCGACAGTTCGGAGCCCGATCTGACCGCGAGCATCGTCGCGGACAAGCTCGATGTGTTCGCGTCGCCGGACCGCCATCTGTCGCTGTCGGGCAGCGCCAACATCACGAACGGCGGCGTGGAGCGCGGCCCTGAGATCAACGGCAGGTTCGTGGTCGACAGCGCGCTGTTCGATATGCCCGAGCAGGCGGCGCCGAGTCTCGGCGACGACGTCGTGATCATCCGCCCGGACGGCACCCGCTCGGGCGGCCGACCGCGGCCGACTGAAGGCGAACAGCGGCCAGCGAGCCCGTTCGCGCCGCGCGCCAACATCGAGATCGACCTCGGCAACAACTTCCGCTTCCGCGGGCAGGGCGCCGATCTCGGTCTCGCTGGCACGATCACCGCGACGAGCGCGCCGAACACACCGCTGCGCGCGGTCGGCAACGTGCGCGTCACGCCGGGTTCGACCTACACCGCGTTCGGCCGCAAGCTCGCGATCGAGAATGGTTTCTTCACGTTCAACGGTCCGGTCACGAATCCGGGCATCAACATTCTCGCGATGCGCCGCAACCAGCAGATCGAGGCGGGCGTGCAGGTGACGGGCACGCTGCAGGCGCCGGTCGCGCGGCTCGTGTCGGAACCGAGCGCGCCGGACAACGAAAAGCTGTCCTGGCTGCTGTTCGGTCACGGCACCGACCAGGGCAATAACCTCGGCCAGCAGAGCACGATGACGACGGCCCTCGCGCTGCTCGGCAGCGCGACGGGCAAGCGGATCGCGCAGACCGTCGGGCTCGACGAGTTTTCGATCGGCCGCAGCGACGTCGGCCTGACCGATCCGCAAGTCGTGATGGTGTCGAAGGCGATCAACGAGTGGCTCGTGATCGGCTACGAGCAGGGGCTGCAATCGGCGAGCAACGCGATCAAGGCGACGATCAATCTGTCACGGTACTGGTCGCTGGTCGTGTATGGCGGCACGTTCTATGGTGCGGACGTGCTCTACACGCGGCGCTTCGATCGGATCGCGTGGTGATGCAGACGGCGTAAAAAAAACGGCACGCTTCGGGAAGCGTGCCGTTTTCTCATGCCTGTTTGCGGCGAGGTGGGGCGAGTCGGCCGCCAGCGCCGCGCGTCACTTCACGCGCATGCCGGGCTTCGCGCCGCTATGTGGCTCGAGCACGTAGAGGCCCGGTTCGGCCTTCTCGTCCGCCGCCGACGCGGCCAGCACCATCCCCTCGGACATGCCGAACTTCATCTTGCGCGGTGCGAGGTTCGCCACCATCACGGTGAGCTTGCCGATCAGCTGCTCCGGCTGATACGCGGACTTGATGCCCGAGAACACATTGCGGGTGGTCTCTTCGCCGACGTCGAGCGTCAGTTGCAGCAGCTTGTCCGAGCCTTCCACCGCCTTGCAGTCGACGATCTTCGCGATGCGCAGATCGACCTTTGCGAAGTCGTCGATCGAGATGATGCCGGACGTGTCATCCTTTTCCGCCGCGGCGGCCGCTTTTGCGTGGGCCTTTGCGGTTGCCTTCGCGGCACCTTTCGCGTCCGCCGCGGCGGCTTCCGGCGTGGCCTGCAGCGAGTCGCGATTGGCCGCGAGCAGCGCTTCGATCTGCTTCGGATCGACGCGCGTCATCAGATGCTTGTACGCGTTGATCGGGCGCGCCGAGCTGAGGGGCACGGTGGCGTCGGCCCACACGAGCGGCTCGATGCCGAGGAAAGCCTCGACCGCTTCGGCGAGCTTCGGCAGCACCGGCTTCAGTGCGAGCGACAGCAGACGGAACGCCTCGATGCTGACGCTGCAGGTCTCGTGCAGCGCGACCGCGTTGGCGGGGTCTTTCGCCTGATCCCACGGCTTCGCGCTATCGACGTAGGCGTTGACCGAGTCGGCGAGCTCCATGGTCTGACGCAGCGCGCGGCTGTACTCGCGCGCCTCGTAGTGCGCGGCGATCTGGGGAATAGCGGCGCGCAGCGTGCCGAGCAGCGGATGATGCATCGCGCTGTCCTGCACGCGGCCGTCGAAGCGCTTGATCAGGAAGCCGGCCGCGCGGCTCGCGATGTTCACGTACTTGCCGACCAGATCGCTGTTCACGCGCGCCTGGAAGTCGTCGAGGTTCAGGTCGAGGTCTTCCATCGTGCTGTTCAGCTTGGCGGCGAAGTAGTAGCGCAGCCATTCCGGGTTCAGGCCGGTGTCGATCACGCTTTGCGCGGTGATGAAGGTGCCGCGCGACTTCGACATCTTCGCGCCGTCGACGGTCAGGAAGCCGTGCGCGAAAACGTTGGTCGGCGTGCGATGGCCCGAGAACTCGAGCATCGCGGGCCAGAACAGCGTGTGGAAATACAGGATGTCCTTGCCGATGAAGTGGTACTGCTCGGTGGTCGAACCCTTGCGGACCCACGCGTCGAAGTCGAGGCCGCGCTTTTCGGCGAGGTTTTTGAAGCTCGCGTAATAGCCGACCGGCGCGTCGAGCCACACGTAGAAATACTTGCCGGGCGCCCCAGGAATCTCGAAACCGAAGTACGGCGCGTCGCGCGAGATGTCCCAGTCGGCGAGCCTGGCTTCGCCGGCGTCGCCGAGCCACTCGCGCATCTTGTTGGTCGCTTCGGGCTGCGCGAGGCCGCCGACCCAGGCGCGCAGGAAGTTCTCGCAACGCGGATCGGACAGGCGGAAGAAGTAGTGCGTCGAAGTCTTGCGAATCGGGGTTGCTCCCGAGACGACCGAGTACGGATTGACGAGTTCGGTGGGCAGGTAGGTCGAGCCGCAGACTTCGCAGCTGTCGCCGTATTGATCTTTCGCGCCACATTTCGGGCATTCGCCCTTGATGAAGCGGTCCGGCAGGAACATTTCCTTGACCGGGTCATACGCCTGTTCGATCTCGCGCGCGTCGATCAGCCCCGCCTCCTTCAACGCGAGGTAGACGTTTTCGCTGAGCACTCGGTTTTCGTCGGAATCGGTCGAGTAGTAGTTGTCGAACGAAATGCCGAAGCTGTCGAAGTCGCGCTTGTGTTCCAGCCACACGCGATCGATCAGCTGTTTCGGCGTCAGGCCTTCTTTTTCCGCGCGCAGCATGACCGGCGTGCCGTGCGTGTCGTCGGCGCCGACGTAGTAGACCTCGTGGCCGTGCATTCGCAGCGCCCGGACCCAGATGTCCGTCTGGATATATTCGACCAGATGGCCGATATGAATCTGCCCGTTCGCATACGGAAGGGCCGACGTGACGAGAATCTGGCGGCGGCCGGACGGCGCGCCTGCTGGGAGATCGGTGGCGGGTGCTGACATAAGGATCGGGGGTGCCTGCGGTGGGACGAAACGATGATTTTAGCAGGGCGTACGCCTCACGCGGGCCGGGCGTGGCGGGCTGGACGGGCGGCGGGGAGGCTGCGGTGGCGAACCGCGACGCTGCCCGAAGCGGCGTGCAAAACCGTGCGGGCAAAAAAAAACCGGGGTCGATAAACCCCGGAGCAACAACGACAAGAGGAGAATGGTGACGTGACGGCTTCGCCAGCCACGTACCGTAAAGAGAGACCACGGATTTTCCGCGGAGTTCGAAATTTTTTTCGTTCCGTCGGCAAACCGATCCGACGGCCTGTTCCGGACGCCGGCCTGGCGTTTGCGGCTGAATAGGCCGGCGGCGCCTTCTGCTCGGGACTTGCCCTTATTGCGTCGCGTGCTGGGCGGTGGCGCGCAGGTAGATTTCGACGCGGCGGTTCGCCGCACGGCCGGCTTCGGTGTTGTTGTCGGCGATCGGCTGGTTCGGGCCCATGCCGGTGGCCGACAGGCGCTGCGGCGCGATGCCGCGTTGCGTCAGATAGCCGGTCACGCTTTCCGCGCGGTTGACCGACAGCGTCTGGTTGTATTGCAGCGAGCCGGTGCTGTCCGTGTGCCCTACGACGGAAACGACGACCTCCGGATTCTGCTGCAACGTTTGCGCGAGCTGGTCGAGCACCGGTGCGAACGACGGCTTGATCGCGTAGCTGCTGGTGTCGAACGTGACCGAGCTTGGGATGTTCATCTTGAGCGAGCCGTCCGGCTGCTCGGTGATCTGCGTGCCGGTGCCCTTGGTCGCGCCCGACATGCGGTTGCGAATATTGTCCCAGTTATAGCCGGTGACACCGCCGACCACCGCGCCGGTGGCCGCGCCGATCGCCGCGCCCTTGCCGCCGCCGAAGATCGCGCCGATTGCCGCGCCGGTGCCGGCGCCCACGCCGGTACCGACTGCCGTATTGGTGCCCTGTTGGGTTGCGCAACCCGCCACCAGCGAGCCGGCAACGGTGAATACGGCGATGCGAGTCATGATTTTTGCATTCATCTTCGTTTCCTTTCTAGTCCGAATAAATCAGCGGGTAGCGATCAGTCTATGCAGCGAACGTGACGACAATGCAGCGACCACCCAGAATGCTCGGTGAGCACTCCTGCGCCTTGCTCCGCGCGGTCCTACAGCGAAGAAGGGTCTTCGGGCACCGTCTGCCGTCAGACACTACAATAACGCCTGAAACACCTAGGTATGCGACCCTACGGCTTCCCGCGTGCCCCGAAGGGTGCCCGGCACGTCCGATTTGCGCAATCCTGCATAACAATTTCTTGCAATTCCGCCGCGTGGCCGATCCGTCCATCTCGCCGCGCCGCACCTCTTCCCCACGGAGTATCAATGAGTATCGATCGGGCATTGGTCGACACCGCCATCGCGGTCGTCGCTGACCCCAACACCGGCGCACCGTACGCGGCCGCGAAGAACATCCGCAACGTGGTTGTGGAGGGCGACGCGGTCAGCCTTCAGGTGACGCTCGGCTACCCGGCGAAAAGCCAGTTCGACGCGATTCGCCAGCAGTTCACCGACGCGCTGCGCCAGGTGCCCGGTGTCGCGAACGTGCGTGTCGAGGTTTCGCAGCAGATCGCCGCCCACACCGTGCAGCGCGGCGTGAAGTTGCTGCCCGGCGTGAAGAACATCGTCGCGGTTGCCTCGGGCAAGGGCGGCGTCGGCAAGAGCACAACCGCGGTGAATCTCGCGCTGGCGCTGGCGAGCGAGGGCGCGTCGGTCGGCATTCTCGACGCCGACATCTACGGCCCGTCGTTGCCGACCATGCTCGGCATCGAGGGCCGGCCCGAATCGCCCGACGAGAAATCGATGAACCCGATGACCGGCCACGGCGTGCAGGCCAACTCGATCGGCTTCCTGATCGAGGCAGACAACCCGATGGTGTGGCGCGGCCCGATGGCGACCTCGGCGCTCGAGCAGCTGCTGCGCCAGACCAATTGGCACGAGCTCGACTACCTGATCGTCGACATGCCGCCCGGCACGGGCGACATCCAGCTGACGCTCGCCCAGCGCGTGCCGGTCACGGGCGCGGTGATCGTCACGACGCCGCAGGACATCGCGCTGCTCGACGCGAAGAAGGGCCTCAAGATGTTCGAGAAGGTCGGCATTCCGATCCTCGGCATCGTCGAGAACATGGGCCTGCACATCTGCTCGAATTGCGGCCACGAGGAGCACATCTTCGGCGCCGGCGGCGGCGAGCGGATGGGCAAGGAATATGGCGTCGACGTGCTGGGCAGCCTGCCGCTCGACATCACGATTCGTGAACAGGCCGATTCGGGCAACCCGACGGTCGTTGCGGACCCGAACGGGCGCATCGCGGAGATCTATCGCACGATCGCGCGCAAGATCGCGGTGCATATCGCCGAGCGGGCGCGCGACATGAGCTCGAAGTTTCCGAACATCGTCGTGCAGAACACCTGAGCGGCCGTTCTGGCAAGGGATTAGACGCGATCTCAGCCCCTATTTTCACGTGCTCTCGGGGTATCATGTCGACTTCAAGAGTCCGGCCTGGCGGCCGCAGGGGCGGCCGCCAGGCCGGCAAGAGGATCGCATGGGAAAACGAATCGACGGGCACGTGGTGCATGCGTTCATCGTCCTAACTGCCGGCTGTGTGCTGTTGAGCGGCTGTGGCATATTCCTGAGACCACAGGAAAAGCGCGCAGACGCGCAATTGCTGCCCACTGTGGGCAATCAGGTGCACGGCCTCGTGACCTTTATCGAGCGCTCGGACGGCGTGCAGGTCACCTACAATCTCACGGGCTTGCCGCCTAATAGCGATCACGCGCTGCAGGTGCACGAGCGCGGCGACTGCAATGCCGCCGACGGCTCCAGCGCCGGTCCGGTGTTTTCGCCGGCTGCAGAGCGGCTCAAGGCAGGCGCGCGCGTCGAGGGCGATCTCGGCAACATCCATGCGGACGCGAACGGCGTGGCCACCGGCTTCATCGTCGCGCCGGACGTGTCGCTCGACGGCATCCGCTCGGTGTTGCAGCGCGCGGTGCTGCTGCACCGCGACGCGACCGACCCGTACGCGTACCCGCAGCATGGCGCGGGCACGGCGATCGCCTGCGGCGTGATTCGCCAGCAGTGAGCGGCGAGCGCGCTTCGGCCGCGAGGCCACCGCTGCGTGGCACCCCGCGCCACGGCGTCGCGCCAGTCGGCGGACACCCCTCGCCGGGCGCGCTCCGCGCCATTGGCGGCAGCATTTCCGTGATCGCGTAAAATAAGCGGCCTTCGCCGGCTGGGCGCCGGGCGCCGGCGCGCCGACCGGCCGTTTTCATCTATCTTTCGTCACACCTGATATTCACGTCGAGCAGCGTTCACCTATGACCATCAAATCTGACAAGTGGATCCGGCGCATGGCCGAGTCGCACAAGATGATCGAGCCGTTTGCGCCCGATCAGGTTCGCGTCTCCGAAGACGGCCGGAAGATTGTCAGCTTCGGAACGTCGAGCTACGGCTACGACATCCGCTGCGCCGACGAATTCAAGATCTTCACCAACATCAACTCGACGATCGTCGATCCGAAGAACTTCGACGAGAAGTCGTTTGTCGATTTCAAGGGCGACGTCTGCATCATTCCGCCGAACTCATTCGCGCTTGCGCGCACGGTCGAATACTTTCGCATTCCGCGCAGCGTGCTGACCGTGTGTCTCGGTAAATCGACGTACGCGCGCTGCGGGATCATCGTCAACGTGACGCCGTTCGAGCCGGAATGGGAAGGCCACGTCACGCTCGAGTTCTCGAATACGACACCTTTGCCTGCGAAAATTTACGCGAACGAAGGCGTCGCCCAGGTGCTGTTTTTCGAAAGCGACGAGATCTGTGAAACGTCGTACGCGGATCGCGGCGGCAAATATCAAGGTCAGCACGGCGTCACGTTGCCGAAAACGTGACGTCGGCAGCGTCTTGACCCACCAGTTATTCGGGTGACCGCTGCGATTTTTACGTAACGCAGCGGTCGTTTTCTTTTTGGAGAATCGCCCATGAAGTTCCGTTTTCCCGTCGTCATCATCGACGAAGATTTCCGCTCCGAGAACATCTCGGGTTCCGGCATCCGGGCTTTAGCCGAAGCCATCGAGAAAGAAGGCGCGGAAGTGCTCGGGTTGACGAGCTACGGCGATCTGACGTCGTTCGCTCAGCAGTCGAGCCGCGCGTCGTGCTTCATCCTCTCGATTGACGACGACGAGCTGCTGCCGTACGTCGAAAACGTGGTCGTCGAAGGCGAGACGCCCGAACTCGCCGCCGCGATCGTCGCGCTGCGCGCGTTCGTGACCGAAGTGCGCCGCCGCAACGCCGATATTCCGATCTTCCTGTACGGCGAGACGCGCACCTCGCGCCATCTGCCCAACGACATCCTGCGCGAGCTGCACGGCTTCATCCACATGTTCGAGGACACGCCGGAGTTCGTCGCACGCCATATCATCCGCGAGGCGAAGGTGTATCTCGACTCGCTGGCGCCGCCGTTCTTCAAGGAGCTCGTGCAGTACGCGGAAGAGGGTTCGTACTCGTGGCACTGCCCGGGTCACTCCGGCGGCGTCGCGTTCCTGAAGAGCCCGCTCGGCCAGATGTTCCACCAGTTCTTCGGCGAGAACATGCTGCGCGCCGACGTTTGCAACGCGGTCGACGAACTCGGCCAGCTGCTCGACCACACGGGTCCGGTTGCGGCCTCGGAGCGCAACGCCGCGCGCATCTTCAGCGCCGACCACGTGTTCTTCGTGACCAACGGCACCTCGACGTCGAACAAGATCGTCTGGCACGGCACGGTCGCGCCCGGCGACATCGTGCTGGTCGACCGCAACTGCCACAAGTCGATCCTGCACGCGATCACGATGACCGGCGCGATTCCCGTGTTCCTGACGCCGACTCGCAACAACTTCGGCATCATCGGCCCGATTCCGCGCAGCGAGTTCGAGCCGGAAAACATCCGCAAGAAGATCGAGGCGAACCCGTTCGCCCGCGAAGCGCTCGCGAAGAACCCGAGCCTGAAGCCGCGCATTCTGACGATCACGCAAAGCACGTACGACGGCGTCATCTACAACGTCGAGATGATCAAGGAGATGTTGGGCGAGTGGCTCGACACGCTGCACTTCGACGAAGCGTGGCTGCCGCATGCCGAATTCCACGAGTTCTATCAGGACATGCACGCGATCGGCGCGGGCCGTCCGCGCATCGGCGCGATGGTGTACGCGACGCACTCCACGCATAAGCTGCTCGCCGGCATCTCGCAGGCGTCGCAGATCGTTGTGCAGGATTCGAAGAACAGCCGCTTCGACAAGCACCGCTTCAACGAGGCGTATCTGATGCATACGTCGACGAGCCCGCAGTACGCGATCATCGCGTCGTGCGACGTGGCCGCGGCGATGATGGAAGCGCCGGGCGGCACCGCGCTCGTCGAGGAGTCGATCGCTGAAGCACTCGACTTCCGCCGCGCGATGACCAAGGTCGACACCGAATATGGCGACGACTGGTTCTTCAAGGTGTGGGGCCCCGACCAGTTCGCCGAGGAAGGCATCGGCTCGCGCGAGGACTGGATGCTGCGTCCTGACGACGCATGGCACGGCTTCGGCCCGCTCGCCGAAGGCTTCAACATGCTCGACCCGATCAAGGCGACGATCGTCACGCCGGGTCTCGACATGGATGGCGGCTTCGGCGAAACCGGCATTCCGGCCGCGATCGTCACGAAGTACCTGGCCGAGCACGGCATCATCGTCGAGAAGACGGGGCTGTACTCGTTCTTCATCATGTTCACGATCGGCATCACGAAGGGCCGCTGGAACTCGATGGTGACCGAGCTGCAGCAGTTCAAGGACGACTACGACAACAACCAGCCGCTGTGGCGCGTGCTGCCCGAGTTCGTTCAGCATCATCCGATGTACGAGCGGGTCGGTTTGCGCGATCTGTGCCAGCAGATCCACAGCGTATATCGTGCGAACGACATCGCGCGTCTGACGACCGAGATGTACCTGTCGAGCATGGAGCCGGCGATGAAGCCGTCCGACGCGTTTGCGAAGCTCGCGCATCGCGAGATCGACCGGGTACCGATCGACGAGCTCGAAGGCCGCGTCACGTCGATCCTGTTGACGCCGTATCCGCCGGGTATTCCGCTGCTGATTCCGGGCGAGCGTTTCAACAAGACCATCGTCAACTATCTGCGGTTCGCGCGCGAGTTCAACGAGCGTTTCCCGGGCTTCCATACGGACATCCACGGGCTCGTCGGCGAAATGGTCAACGGACGCATCGAATACTTCGTCGATTGCGTGCGTATTTGACGATGCTGCGGGTGAAGTTTCTGCCGGGCTTGCACGCTATCGGGCGTTGGCGGCGCGGCGCCGGCGTGCTGGTCTTCGCGCTGGCGGCCGGCACCGTGGTGCTCGGCGGCGCCGTGAGTCCGGCGGCGCATGCCGAGGTGGCCGCCGCCGATCCGATCGACGCGTCGATGCGCGCCTGTCTCGCGCGCGCCGACATGTCGACGACGACGGGGCAGGTGCAGTGCATGGACAATGCGCGCATGGGCTGGATGGCCGCGGTTGATAGCGCGTACCAGCAGTTGCTCGCGAAACTGCCGCCCGCGCGGCGCGGGCCGTGGCAAAAGAGCCAGTCGAGCTGGCTCGCGTCGCGCGATGCCGAGAAGCAGTTGCTCGCCGCGGTCTTCGCGACGACCCAAGGCTCGATGTACGTGCTCGCCGAAGCCGACATGCAGTTGCAGCCGGTGCGTGACCGCGCGCTTGTACTGCGCGGCGCGCTCGCCAATGCGAGCGGCCCGGCGCCGCGCCGGCCGCGCGCGTGCAATGCCGATGCGCGCTGCGAACACGCGATGTTCGATCTGAACCGTTACTACCGTGTGCTCGATTCGAAAATGCCGGCGCCGTCGCGGCCCACGCTCGTGCATGCGCAACGCGCGTGGAGCGCATATCTGACGGCATCGACACCGCTCATCGACGAGCGTGGTCGCATCGACATCATCGGCGCGCGTGTCGCGACCATCAAGCGGCTATCCGAAACGGTCGGCAATCACTGACGGCCGCCGACGGGCGCAATCGCGCGCGCATTCAATCCAGCTGATAGCGATCGCCGCGCGGCTGCGGCGGCTCGAGCGCCGGCTCGCCGCGCAGATCGCGGATCGCATCCTCGATCATCGCGGACATCGTGTTGAGCGCAAGGTCGTTCTCGTCGGTGCCGAATGGTTCTTCGAGCTGCGACGCGATCGCTTCGTGCGCCATGAACGTGTAAGCGACGAACACCGCGAAAACCGGCGTGAAAATGCCGATGCTATTGACGAGTCCGAACGGCAGCGACGCGCAGAAGAAGTACACGGTGCGGTGGATCAGCACCGAATACGCGAACGGCAGCGGCGTCGATGCGATGCGCTCGCAGCCGCCGATCACATCCGACAGTCCGCTCAGATTGTGGTCGAACGCGAGCACCGCCATCGGATCGATCGCCCCCGCGCGTGCCGCGCGCTGCACCCATTCGCCGAGGCACAGCATCAGCGCGGCCGGCTTGTAGCGCGATGCCATCACACGTTCGAACAGTGCGCCGGGTAGCCGCGCGGCAAGGTCGTCGCGCGGATCGCTCCTGCGCAACTGATGACGCAGCGCATGCGGTAGCGCGCCCAGTACCGCCAGAAACGCGGCGGCATCTTCTTTGGGCAACTCGCGCGAGGGCAGCGTCAGCACCTGGCGCGTCAGCGAGCGCGACTCATTGAGCAACTGCCCCCACAGCTTGCGCGCTTCCCACCAGCGGTCGTAGCTCGCGTTGTTGCGAAAGCCGAGAAACACCGCGAGCGCGATGCCGACCAGCGAGAACGGCGCGATCGTGTTCAGGTTCAGGCTGACGGGCAGCAGGTGATCGTGCGCGGCGAGCGCAATGATCGAAATGAGGAAGATCAGCGAGAGGCGCGGCAGCAACTGCGGCAGCACCGAACCGTGCCACGCGAGCAGCATGCGGAACCAGTGGACATGCGGGCGGATGATCATGGGAACGCGGTCTGGATCAGGCGATAGAGCGCCTATTATCGATCGCTTTTCGTGTCCCCCAAACAGAGAAACCCGCGGCGTGCGCATCGGGGACGATGCACACGCCGCGGGTTCGTTCACCGCAAGCGGCTCAGCGCGGCCGCGAACCCAGCCTCAGTCGCGCGCCGACGAAGCCGCTCCGTGACTCAGCCAGTCGAGCACGGCCGTGGCGTCATCCTCGGCGCCTTCGCGCGCTTTCTCGACCGTCTCGGCGACTTCGTCGCTTGGCACCGCGCGGCGAATCGCCACGCCGACCGCGAGAATGTCGATCATCACGAGATGCAGGATGCGCGAGATCATCGACAGCTGCGACTCGCGAATCTCGATGTGATCGGTTTCCAGCGCGACGGTCGCGCGTTTCGCGAGCGGCGTGTTGCTCGAAGTGATCGCGATCACCTGCGCGCCGGCCTGCATCGCGACGTCTAGCACGCGCAGCAGCTCGGGCGCGCGCCCCGACTTCGACACCGCCACGATCACGTCGCCCTTGCCGAGCAGCGCCGCCGACGCCGCCTGCATGTACAGATCGCCGTAGGCGATCGTTGGGATGCCGAAGCGGAAGAACTTGTAGTGCGCGTCCTGCGCGACGATGTTCGAATTGCCGAGCCCGTAGAACTCGATGCGCCGCGCGCCGTTCAGCAAGTCGATTGCGCGTTCCACGTGTTCGAAGTTCAGATGCTCGCGCAACTGCAGGATCGCCGACACGGTGTTGTCGAGCACCTTCGCGCCGAAGTCGGTCGCGGTGTCGCCGAGATGAACCTGGCTGTGGCTGACCGGAATCGTGCCGGTCAAACCGGTCGCGAGCTTCAGCTTGAAATCCGACAGCCCCTGGCAGCCGAGCGAGCGGCAGAAGCGGATCACGGTCGGCTGACTGACGTCGGCCTTGCGCGCGATGTCGACGATCGGATCGTTGATGATCGAGCGCGGATGATTGAGCGCGAGATCGGCGACGCGGCGCTCGGCCGGCGTCAGCGCGTCGCGCATCTGGCGAATCCGCTCGAACACCGCCGACGAGCTGCCGCCCGCGCGATTTGATAGCTGCTCGGCAAGAATCGCCGACACGCCGAGGAACGCCGGATATTCGGCGGTAATCACATAAGTCGGCACGTTCTGCAGATACGCCTCGAAGCGGCCCTTCGCCTCGAAGCGCTTGCGGAACGACGAGCGCGCGAAGAACTCGCCGAGACGCGGCACGACGCCGCCGCCGATATAGATGCCGCCGAGCGCGCCGAGCGTCACCGCAATATTGCCGGCGAAGGTGCCGAGAATGCCGCAGAACACGTCGACCGATTCGGCCGCGAGCGGCTCGCCAGCGAGCGCGCGCTTGACGACCTCGGCCGTGTCGACGCTGGCTGCCACGCGCTTCTTGTCGCGGCCCGCGAGTGCGCGATAGATCACCTCGATACCCGGACCCGCGGCCACCCGTTCGAACGACACGTGCGACCACTTCTTGCGCGCGTAGTGCAACACGATGTCTTCACGCTCGTCGGCGGGTGCAAACGTGGCGTGGCCGCCTTCGCTGCCGAGCGCGATCCAGCGGTCGTCGGCGGGGATCAGGCCCGACACGCCCATGCCGGTGCCGGGCCCGAGCAGGCCGATCACGCTGTTCGGCCGGCGTTGGCCGCCGCCCACCTGCACGCGCTGCGCGTCGGTGAGGCCGGGCAGCGCCATCGCGAGCGCGGTGAAGTCGTTGACGACGAGCAGCGTGTCGAAGCCGAGCGCGCGGCGCGTCGCTTCGATCGAAAAGGTCCAGTCGTGATTGGTCATGCTGACCTGGTCGCCGTCGACCGGGTTCGCAATGGCGATTGCCGCGTGATTGACGCGGCCGATCTTCATGTCCTTCAGATACTTCTTGATGACGTCGGCGACGCCCGGGTAGTCCTCGCAAGGGTAGACCTGCACCGAGCCGATCTCGCCGGGGCCCGTCTCGAGCGCGAAGCGCGCATTGGTGCCGCCGATGTCGGCCAGCAGCCTCGGTCCATCGGCGTGCTGGTCCGCGCCCGGCACAGCTTTAGTTTGCACACCAGTAGACATCGAGTCTCACTCCCTTGTCGTTTGCCAACTGCGAGATGGCATTTTTTTGTAGCGCAGCGGACGCGGCGTTGAGCACGTCCATCTTGCGCGGTCCTGCGATCAGCAGAAACAGGTGCTTCACGTCCTTCAGCGCGGACAGCGACCAGCTCACGCGCGCGTGCGGCGCGGCGCCCGGATGCACGGCGACGAAGCGCTCGGTCGTGGTAATCGCGTGATCCCATTCAGGCGCGTCGGCGAAGATCGAAGCGGTGTGGCCGTCCTCGCCCATGCCCAGCACCGCGACATCGGGCGCCGCGGCAAAGCGCGCGTCGGCGTTCAGCGCGGCGACGTGCGAGTGCAGATCCTGCGCGGTGTCGACGAGCGGCCAGAAGGTCGCATCTTTCGCGGCGTTCTGCAGCAACGTGGCGCGGGCGAGCTGGGCGTTGCTCGCGCTATCGGTCTCCGGCACCCAGCGGTCGTCGACCAGCGTGATCGCGATGCGGGGCCAGTCGAACCTTTGCGTCGACAGCGTTTGCAGGAACGGACGCGGGCTGCTGCCGCCGGACACGGCTAGCATGGCTGGGCGCGCGGGCGGCGTCGACGTGCCGGTGGTGGCCGCCGGTGCGGCAAGCGTCGCATGTAACGCGTCGCCCACCGCTTTCGCCAGCGCGTCTGATTGGGCGCGCTGGTCGTCGAAAACGTGAAGCTCGATCACTTCTCCTCCGTGCTGCTTTCTTGTTAGGTCTGCCGGTGGCGGCGCGCGCTGGAATGTTCATCGCGCACGGCGCCGTCCGTCAACTCTTCAAATTCAATTCTCTTCTTCGAACCAGCAGGTGCCATGCTGCGCGAGCATCGCGCTCGCCGCGGCCGGTCCCCACGTGCCCGCCGCGTACGGCTTGGGCAGCTTGGCCGATGCCTTCCATTCGTTCAGGATGGGCTCGACCCAGCGCCATGCGGCTTCCTGTTCGTCGCGCCGCACGAACAGCGCGAGGCGCCCGTGGATCACGTCGAGCAGCAGCCGCTGATACGCCTCCATCTGGCCTTCGCGGAAGAACCGGTCGAACGCAAGATCGAGGTACACGCTCGCGAGGTTCATGCCCTCGCCGGGCTGCTTCGCGAGACAGTACAGACGAATCGTCTCGTTCGGCTGCAGACGGATCACGAGGCGATTCGCGCCCGCGCGCAGCGCCGATGCGCCGAGCGCCGAATGCGGCACCGCACGAAAGTTCACGACGATTTCGGCGACGCGATCGGCGAGCCGCTTGCCCGTGCGCAGGAAAAACGGCACGCCGGCCCAGCGCCAGTTCTCGATCTCGACCTTCAGCGCGACGAAGGTCTCGGTCAGGCTATCCGGCTTCACGCCGTGCTCGGTCGCGTAGGCCGGCACCGCGTTGCCGCGGATCACGCCCGAATGATACTGGCCGCGCACCGCGACCTTGCCGATTTCCTGAGGATCGATCGGTTTGAGTGCGCGTAGCACGCGCAGCTTTTCGTCGCGCACCGAGTCGGAATCCATCGAGTGGGGCGGTTCCATCGCGACGATCGACAGCAACTGTAGCAGGTGGTTCTGCACCATGTCGCGCAGCGCGCCGGTATTGTCGTAGAAATCGCCGCGCGCTTCGACACCGAGCTCCTCGGCGATCGTGATCTGGATGCTCTCGACCCACTCGCGGCGCCACAACGGCTCGAACAGCGCATTGCCGAAACGCAGCGCGAGCAGGTTCTGCACCGGCTCCTTGCCGAGGTAATGGTCGATCCGGTAGATCTGCTCTTCCGCGAAGATTTCACCGACCGCGTCATTGATGGCATTCGACGACTTCAGGTCGTAGCCGAGCGGCTTCTCGAGCACGATGCGCGCGTTGTCGTTCAGGCCTACGGCGGCGAGCGCACGGCAGATCGGCACGAACAGCGACGGACCCGTCGCCAGATAGAACACGCGGATGCCGGGCAGATCCTGAAGCGCGTCGCGCAGCTGCGCGAAGTCGTCCGGATTGCCGAGGTCGATCTTCACGAACTCGATGCGTGCGAGGAAGCTCGTCCATGCGGCTTCTTCGACACCGTTCTTCGACACGTGCGGCTTGACGTGCTCGTCGACCCACTGCAGGTACTCGCCGCGATCCGCGATATGCCGCGCCACCGCGACGATCTTGCCGCGCTCGGCGAGCATGCCGCCCGCGCGGTGCGCTTCGAACAGCGCGGGCAGGATCTTGCGCATCGACAGGTCGCCGGTTCCGCCGAAGAGAACGAAGGTGAAGCTTGAATCGGTTTGCATGAGTCTCCGTCGATGTCCTGAAAGGCCGCCGCGCTGATCGGACCCTGCACGCGCAGCGACCCGGGAGAGCGACCGTAGTCCGATAAAATATTTTTTGACACTGAATTGTAGTTTAACTACAATCCAAATCAAGAGGTAGCGTTAATTCGATGAAAAAAGCGTGCGCGGTGGAGGCTGAATGCACGCTTTGCGAATCGGCGGGCGTTCCTGGCACGTTAATGGACAACGCCTTCCGGTACGTTCCAGCAGGGTGCCGGCGGACCTTACGGAAAGCCGGGGAGTCGACGGGCTTGCGGGGTCGTTGCCCGTGGCCGACGTCGGGCTGGAGTCGGATTGGTGTACGAGGTACCTCGAGTCTGCCGCGCGATGCGGGCAGGCAAAAATGAAAAGAGGAGACAGTCAGTTGCATCCCGAACCACTCACCTCTTGAGCGTCCAGCGGCCGGACATCGGTCCGCCGGCACATGCCCTCGCGCATGCGCCCGACCGTGCTCGATCGCCCAGTGTTTTGCCTGTTTGAACCAACCACAGCACCCTGGCGACATCAGGGGCCATTCGTTTTTTGTTCAGGTGTCTGGAGGAGATAAGCAATGAAATTTCGCGCGATCATGGGCGCTCTGTGCGCTGCGGGTCTGATGTGTGGCGTGTCGGCCGTACAGGCCGCCGAGTCGGTCGAAGTGCTGCACTGGTGGACTTCGGGCGGCGAATCCAAGGCCGTCGGCGTCCTCAAGGACGACATGACGAAGCAGGGTTACACGTGGAAGGACTTCGCGGTTGCGGGCGGCGCTGGCGCGGCTGCCATGACGGCGCTGAAGACGCAGGTGATCTCGGGCAACGCACCGAGCGCCGCGCAGATCAAGGGTCCGCTCATCCAGGACTGGGCTTCGCAGGGCGTGCTGGTGCCGATCGACCCGGTCGCGGGCGACTGGAAGAAGAACCTGCCGCCGCAAATCGACAAGATCATGCAAGCGGACGGCCACTACGTCGGCGCGCCGTTCTCGGTGCATCGCGTGAACTGGCTGTACATCAACAAGGCAGCGCTGGACAAGGCAGGCGGCAAGGTGCCGACCACGTGGGCTGAGTTCTTCGCGGTGGCCGACAAGATGAAGGCCGCGGGCATCCAGCCGATCGCGATGGGCGGCCAGCCGTGGCAGGACCTGACGCTGTGGGAAGACGTCGTGCTGTCGGAAGGCGCGGACTTCTACAGGAAGGCGCTCGTCGACCTCGACGAGAAGACGCTGACCTCGGAGAAGATGGTTCAGGTGTTCGACACGGTCCGCAAGATCCAGGGCTACTTCGACGCGGGCCGCACGGGCCGTGACTGGAACCTCGCCACGGCCATGGTCATCAACGGCAAGGCCGGCATGCAGTTCATGGGCGACTGGGCTAAGGGTGAATTCACCAACGCCGGCAAGAAGTCGGGCACGGACTACATCTGCGCCGTGGTGCCGCAAACGGACAAGGCCTACACGTTCAACGTCGACTCGTTCGTGTTCTTCCAGCAGAAGGGCCAGAAGGCCGCGACGCCGGGCCAGCTCGCGCTCGCGAAGACGATCATGTCGCCGGACTTCCAGGAGCAGTTCAGCCTGTACAAGGGCTCGATCCCGGTGCGTCTCGGCGTGTCGATGGACAAGTTCGACGACTGTGCGAAGAAGTCGTACGCGGATGAGCAGATCGCGATCAAGGCCGGCGGTTATGTGCCGTCGCTCGCTCACGGCATGGCTCAGCCGGATGCCGCTGCAGGCGCGATCTCCGACGTCGTCACGAAGTTCATGAACTCGCAGGAAGATTCGAAGACCGCGGTTCAGGCTCTCGCGAAGGCAGCGAAGACCAAGTAAGCGTAAAAAGAAGTGTTGCGCCCGGCGGCCTGCATCTGAAGCACCGGGCGCTTCCTTCGGGTCGTGTTGGGCCGGACCACGAACTGCTTTGGTTCGCAGCGGTGTCCGGCGCCACGCGGCTCACCCCGGTTTCATGGAGTCACACCCAGGCCGTCGCGGTCGGGCGCCAAGCGCGCACGGGAAGCCGGACGGTACAGTTTCAGCAGGAGTCGAGTAGTGACTGCTTCCATCAGCGGAAACGGGAAAACGGCCACCGTTACCCGCCGCACGTCGCCCATGGCGGCCCTTGCCGATCGCTATATTCCGAAGCTGGTGCTCGCACCCAGCGTCGTCATCAGCCTTATCTTCGTGTATGGCTTTATTGCCATCACCGGCTATCTGTCGCTGTCTACTTCGCGGCTGATGCCTCGTTGGGAGTTCGCGGGTCTCGACCGCTATCGCGAGCTGTTCCAGAACGACGTGTTCTGGACGTCGGCCGCGAATCTCGGCTGGTTCGGCATCCCGTTCATCGGTATCTGCATCGGGCTGGGACTGCTGCTCGCGATCCTGCTCGATCAGCAGATCCGCAACGAAGGCGCGCTGCGCGCCGTGTTCCTGTATCCGATGGCGCTGTCGTTCATCGTGACCGGCACCGCGTGGCAATGGATTCTGACGCCGAGCATCGGCATCGAAAAGGTGTTTCACGACTGGGGCTGGACGAGCTTCTCGTTCAACTGGCTCGGCGACCCGGACAGGGCGATCTTCTGTATCGTGATCGCTGCGGTCTGGCAATCCACCGGTTTCGTCATGGCGCTGTTCCTCGCCGGTTTGCGCGGCGTCGACAGCGAAATCTTCAAGGCCGCGCAAATGGACGGCGCGAACCTGCCGACCATCTACCGCAAGATCGTGATTCCGAGCATGCGGCCGGTATTCTTCTCCGTGCTGCTGATCCTTTGCCACATCACCATCAAGACGTTCGACCTGGTCGTCGCGCTGACCGCGGGCGGTCCGGGCACCTCGTCGTCGCTGCCGGCCATCTTCATGTACACGTTTTCGTTCAATCGCGGGCAGCTCGGCGTCGGCGCGGCATCGTCGATCATGATGCTCGCCACCGTCGTGGCCGTGCTCGTGCCGCTGATGTATATGGAATCGAGGAGCACGCGCAATGCAGCCTAAGATGACGATTAGCCGTGCCGTCATTTACGCGGCCCTGGTCCTGTTCGCCCTGTACTTCCTGTTTCCGCTGTACGTGATGCTGTCGACGTCGTTCAAGGACATCGACCAGCTGCGCACCGGCAACCTGCTGACGCCGCCGACGAGCTGGAGCTTCGCGCCGTGGATCAAGGCATGGAGCGGCGCGTGTACCGGCGTGCGCTGCGACGGCATGCAGCCGTTCTTCATGAACTCGGTGCGCATGGTGATTCCGGCCGTGCTGATCTCGTCGATCATCGGCGCGTTCAACGGCTACGTGCTCACGCACTGGCGTTTCCGCGGCGCCGATCCGATCTTCACGATGCTGCTGGTCGGCTGCTTCATCCCGTTCCAGGCGATCCTGCTGCCGATGGCGCGCCTCGAAGGTATCCTGGGTCTCTCGAACACGGTGGCCGGCCTCGTGCTCGTGCACGTGATCTACGGTATCGCGTTCACGACGATGTTCTTCCGCAACTTCTACGTGAGCGTGCCGGCTGAACTCGTGAAGGCCGCGCGTATCGACGGCGCGGGTTTCTTCACGATCTTCACGAAGATCCTGCTGCCGGTGTCGCTGCCGATCTTCATGGTGTGTCTGATCTGGCAATTCACGCAGATCTGGAACGACTTCCTGTTCGGTATCGTGTTCTCCGGCGTCGATTCGATGCCGATCACCGTGGCCCTGAACAACCTCGTGAACACCTCGACCGGCGTGAAGGAATACAACGTGGACATGGCCGGCGCGATCATCGCGGCGCTGCCGACGCTGCTCGTCTACATCATCGCCGGACGTTACTTCGTGCGCGGCCTGACCGCGGGCGCGGTGAAGGGCTAAACCATCCGAGAGCGACGGCGGTTCATGGAACTCGTGCCGCCGTCACCCGAAAAGACGTTTTCAAGCAGTACCAGAGACAAGAGGATTCACAGCATGGCAAGCCTTTCCATCCGTGACGTGTACAAGACCTACCCGAACGGGGTGCCGGTTCTGAAGGGTGTCAACATCGACATCGAAGACGGCCAGTTCCTGATTCTGGTCGGCGGCTCGGGCTGCGGTAAGTCGACGCTGCTCAACATGATTGCCGGTCTCGAAACCGTGACCAAGGGCGAGATCCAGATCGACGGCAAGACGGTCAACAACCTGTCGCCGAAAGATCGCGACATCGCGATGGTGTTCCAGTCGTACGCGCTTTATCCGTCGATGACGGTGCGCGACAACATCTCGTTCGGCCTGAACATCCGCAAGGTGCCCAAGCAGGAGCAGACGCAGATCGTCGAGCGCGTCTCGAACACGCTGCAGATCAAGCATCTGCTCGACCGCAAGCCGGGTCAGCTGTCGGGCGGCCAGCGTCAGCGCGTCGCAATGGGCCGCGCGCTCGCGCGCGATCCGGTGATGTTCCTGTTCGACGAGCCGCTGTCGAACCTCGACGCGAAGCTGCGTATCGAGATGCGTTCGGAAATCAAGCTGCTGCATCAGCGCCTCGGCACGACGATCGTCTACGTGACGCACGACCAGATCGAAGCGATGACGCTCGGGGACCGCATCGCGGTGATGAAGGACGGCATCGTGCAGCAGTTCGGCGCGCCGCAGGAAATCTACGACTCGCCGTCGAACCTGTTCGTCGCGGGCTTTATCGGTGCGCCGCCGATGAACTTCATCGAAGGCAAGCTGGTCGAGCAGGGCTCGGGCGTCGGCATCGAGCTCGATACGGGCGTCGCGCGCAAGGTGCTGGTGCTGCCGTTCGATTCGGCGAAGGTGCGCTCGCACATCGGCAATAACGTGGTTCTCGGTCTGCGGCCGGAGCGCATCACCGACAAGCGCGGCGCGCACGGAGACGACTCGAAGCTGCAGCCGGTCGAAGTGAAGGTCGACGTGATCGAGCCGACCGGTCCGGACACGCTGGTGTTCGCGCAGATCAACGGCAAGCGCGTGGTGAGCCGTGTGCATCCGGCGTCGAACCCGCAACCGATGATGAATACGACGCTGCTGTTCGATACGTCGAAAGCAGTGCTGTTCGATCCGGCGAATGAAGAGCGGATTGCGTAAGCGTTAAAGCCGTCGCTTCAGAAAGGCCCCATGCGTCGAGTTGCGCATGGGGTTTTTGTTTTTTGCAGCCGTTACGCCGTATCGGGCAAACGCAAGTCCGGATTATTGCGCGCGAGCTCGCTGACCCAATCGATGAACGCGCGCAGCCGCGAGCTCAGATTGCGGCGATGCGCATACAGGATCGACAGCGGCGTGCCGGGGCTCGTGTAGTTGCCGAGGATCTCCGTGAGCGCCCCTTGCTCGATCAGATGCGCAACCATGAATCGCGACGGCTGGATGATGCCGTGTCCGAGCACGGCCGCGCCGATGTACACCGAGCCGTCGTTGACCGCGAGCGTGCTATTCATGGCTACGCGCTCGATTTCGCCGTCCACCTCGTATTCGAACGGGAAGGTCCTGCCGGTGCGTGCGGACACGTAGTTGACGGCGCGATGATTGGCGAGTTCGGCGAGCGTGGTTGGCGTGCCGTATTTCTTCAGATACGCCGGCGACGCGCACGTCACGATGCGCGCAAGACCGATGCGCCTCGCGACGAGGCTGGATTCCTCCGGCGTGCCCATCCGGATCACGCAATCGACGGCGTCCTGAATCAGATCGATGTTGCGATCCGCGAGACCAAGACGCACGTCGATCGCGGGGTATTGGGCGTAGAAGTCGTCGAGCGCGGGCAGCAGCAGCGAGCGTGCGAGCGTGCCGGAGGTGTCGACGCGTATCGTGCCGGCCGGGTTCTCGCGTTTGTTCGATAGCGACGACTCCGCATCGGCGACGTCGGCGAGAATGCGCACGCAGCGCTCGTAAAACGACGCGCCGTCTTCGGTGACGCTGACCTGGCGCGTCGAGCGGTTCAGGAGCCGCACGCCGACGTGCTCCTCGAGCGCCTGGATCGTGCGGCTGACCTTCGCACGTGGCAGATCGAGCGATTCCGAAACCTTGGTGAAGCTGTTCGCTTCAACCACACGCGTGAAGATCTCCATCGCTTCGAAACGGTCCATCGTGTGCCTTGTGGGTGGTGAGCCGAAAGGAGGGCGAGGCGGGCTTGCAATACGACAGAAAGTCTACAGCCAGGAATCCGGGTTGTCTGCCTGAGAGCGCCAGCCACCGCCGCTCGTGGCTCAATCCCGGTCCGGCGCGCCCAGCGGAAACAGCGGCCGGTACGGCCGCGCTTCGTCGACCGCGCGTGCGAACGACGGCCGCGCGAGCAGCCGCCGCCGGTACGCGCGCACGTGTTCGAACGCGGGGTCGATGGGATGCGTCCAGTCGGCGTAGAAGAGGAACGGCGCGGCGCCGCAGTCGGCGAGGCTGAAGCTGTCGCCGGCGGCCCATTCGCGCCCGGCCATGTGTCGGTCGAGCCATGCATACGAGGTGTCGAGCAGCGCGCGCGCATCGGCGACGCCGCGCGTGTCGCGCTCGGCTTCGGCGCGCAGTCTATCGAAGACGATCTTTTGCTGCGGCGTCGAAATGTAGTTGTCGAAGAAGCGGTCCATGCTGCGTACTTCAAGCGCGGCGCGCGGATCGGCGGGCAACAGCGTGACGGGCCCCGGATAGTGCTGGCCCAGATATTCGATGATGATGCTCGCCTCGACCACCGTGCGCTCGCCGTCGACGAGCACGGGGTAGCGCTTGATCGGCCACAGCGCGGCGAATTCGGCCATGACCTGCGGGTCGTCGTGCGCGAGCAGGCGCATCTCGAACGGCGTGCCGTTTTCGTACAGCGCGGTCAGGGCCTTCTGGCAATAGGACGAGAACGGGTGGGCATAAAGCTTCAGAGGCATTGCGATCACCTTTGACGGTTGCACAGTGCGCCGTGACACCGATGGCCACCGCGCGACGGCCAGGCTGGCCGTCTACGCAACGACGAACGACGGCCCCGGAAATCGACCTCAGTCCTTCACGTTTGCCCCATGTGCCGGCAACGCCCCCGGCTGCAACAGCACGACGACCGCGCCGGCGCCGCCATCATGCGGGCGGGCCTGACAGAACGCGATCACCTCGGATTTCTGCACGAGCCACGCGCGCACCTTGCCCTTCAGCACGGGCTCCTTGCCGATCGACCCCAGACCCTTGCCGTGGATCACGCGCACGCAGCGCATGCCGCGCTTCACCGATTCGCGGATGAATTCGGCGAGCGCCTCGCGTGCTTCCTCGCGCCGCATGCCGTGCAGGTCGATCTGCGCCTGCACGATCCAGTCGCCACGCCGCAACTTGCGCACGACGTCGCGGCTCACGCCGGGGCGGCAATACGACAGCGTTTCGTCGGTTTCGAGCAGCACCTCGGGATCGAACTCGTCGGAGATCGCTTCGTGCAGCACCGCTTCCTCGTCGAGCAGCGTCTGCACCGGCAGCGGCGGCGGGGGATTGCGCGTGAGCGTCGCACGCGGTGCACTCGCGAGCGGCGCGACTTCGCCGATCTCGCGGCGGAACAGATTAGCGTCGGCGGCCGCTTCGCGCTGCGCCGCTTTCGCCGCCGCCTGTTCGCGCTCGCGCCGCTCGGCGTCACCCTTTAACGCTTCACGCAATGCGCCGAGGCCAGCGAGCCCCGACGCGCGATCGAGCTTCGGCGCGACGGCCGGCGCAGCCGCTACGGGCGCGGGACGCGCGGCGGCTTGCGGGCGTTTTGGTTCGTTCGGATGGGGCTGATTCTTCGGCATATCGGTAATACAGGCGGAAAGATCAATGGGTCGTGCTGGCAACGCGCCCAACGCACATTGCCAAAGCGGCAAAAACGACAAAGGCCGCCGGCATTTCAGCCGCGGCCTTCGTGAGCAAACGACGGCCGCGCTGCGCGCCACCGTCATTTTACTGTCGCGCCCGTTGTCGCGACTTCGCGTCGCCATACGGCAACGCGCCGCAGATCAGCGCTCCGCTTCCGCGCTCATCACATGCTCGCCGTCCATCTCGTTGATGGTCTCGAGATAGCGCTGCGCGTCGAGCGCGGCCATACAGCCGGTGCCCGCGCTCGTGATCGCCTGGCGATAGATGTGGTCCTGCACGTCGCCGGCGGCGAACACGCCCGGCACGCTGGTCGCGGTTGCGAACCCGTTGAGGCCGCCCTTCGTGATGATGTAGCCGTTCTTCATCTCGAGCTGGCCTGCGAAGATATCGGTGTTCGGTTTGTGGCCGATCGCGACGAACACGCCCTGCAGCGCGATGTCGGTGGTTTCACCCGTCTGCGTGTGCTTGATGCGCAGGCCGGTCACGCCGGATGCGTCGCCGGTCACTTCGTCGAGCACGTGGTTCCACTTGATCTCGACGACGCCTTCCTTCTCCTTGGCGAGCAAACGGTCGATCAGGATCGGCTCGGCGCGGAACTTGTCGCGGCGATGGATCACGGTCACCTTCTTCGCGATGCCGGCGAGGTACAGCGCCTCTTCAACGGCCGTATTGCCGCCGCCGATCACGGCGACATGCTGCTGACGATAGAAGAAGCCGTCGCAGGTCGCGCAGGCCGACACGCCCTTGCCCATGAACGCCTCTTCCGACGGCAGGCCGAGATACTGTGCCGACGCACCGGTCGAGATGATCAGCGAGTCGCACGTGTATTCGCCCGAATCGCCGATCAGGCGAATCGGCTTCTCATCGAGCTTCGCCGTGTGGATGTGGTCGAAGATGATTTCGGTGTTGAAGCGCTCGGCGTGTTCGAGGAAGCGCGCCATCAGTTCCGGGCCTTGCACGCCGTTGGCGTCGGCCGGCCAGTTTTCGACGTCGGTCGTGGTCATCAGCTGGCCGCCTTGCGCGAGGCCGGTGACGAGCACCGGCGCGAGGTTGGCGCGCGCCGCGTAAACCGCCGCCGTATAGCCGGCGGGACCGGAGCCGAGAATCAGAACCTTGGCGTGTTTCGTTGCAAGTGCGGGCATGATTGAATCCTTGTACGGCGCGCGGCTCGCTGTTGCGTAGCCGTGCGTATTAGAGCTGAAACTATAGATGGGTATCAGTCCGGCATTATAAAGGGCGGGGCGCGCGGCCGCGCCATCAAGCTTTCCGATCGCCGCGATAGCGTGGCCGCGCGCCCGGACAGCGCGAGCGCGCGGCGCAATGCGACGAATTTCGCGCGCCTCGCCAATGCATCTGTGGCCAAACCGCCAAGTTACCGTCATTTACAGCCTCGCGCGGGGCGCAGCGCTTACAATAGGCCGGATCGAAGTTTCCGATAGCCGGGATCGGGCTCGCAGCCGCGCGCGGCGAGGCTCGGGCCGCGTTCCCGGCGACAGTATCAGCCTGAACGGGCTACCCCAGGCAAACAGGATCAATGGCAAAAGCTCCTTATTCCGCGAGCGCGCAGGCATTGCCGCACCGCATGTCGCGCCTCTTCACCGAAATCCGCTGGATTCTGCAGGTGGCGCTCGGCGTGTTCCTGCTGATGTCGCTCGTCAGCTACAGCAGGCACGACCCGAGCTGGACCTACGCCGCCCACGTTGACCGTATCGCGAACTGGGCGGGCCGCGTCGGCGCGTGGACCTCGGACATCCTGTTGATGCTGTTCGGCCTGTCCGCCTACTGGTGGATCGTGCTGCTCGGCCGCCACATCTCCGCGAACTACAGGCGCATCACCCGCAACGAAGATTCCTACGACGACGAAGCGCCGCGCGGCGTGAGCTGGCTTGCGGACGCGTTCGCGTTCATGCTCGTGCTGCTGTCGTGCAACGGCCTCGAGGCGCTGCGCATGTGGTCGTTGAAAGTGCAGTTGCCGCGCGCGCCGGGCGGCGTGATCGGCGAGGCGGTCGCGCGTGGCATATCGCACGCGCTCGGTTTCACCGGCGGCACGCTCGCGCTGCTGCTCGGTCTCGCGATCGGGCTGTCGCTGTACTTCCGCTTTTCTTGGCTGTCGGTCGCCGAGAAGGTTGGCGATTCGATCATTTCCGCGGTGACGTTCGCGAAGCTGCGCCGCGAGGCCGGGCGGGATCGCAAGCTCGGCGAAGCGGCCGCGGTAAAGCGCGAGGGTAAGGTCGAGAAGGGCCGTGTGCGCATCGAGGAGCACGAGCCCGTGATGATCGTGCCGCCCATCGTCACACCGGCGAAGTCGGAGCGCGTCGAGAAGGAACGCCAGGTGCCGCTCTTCACCGATCTGCCAGGCGACTCCACGCTGCCGCCCATCTCGCTGCTCGATCCCGCGCCCGCCGCGCAGGAAACTATCTCCGCCGACACGCTCGAATTCACCTCGCGTCTGATCGAGAAGAAGCTCAAGGACTTTGGTGTCGAAGTGAGCGTGGTCGCCGCGTATCCGGGGCCCGTCGTCACGCGCTACGAAATCGAGCCGGCCACGGGCGTGAAGGGCAGCCAGATCGTCAATCTCGCCAAGGATCTCGCGCGGTCGCTGTCGCTCGTGTCGATCCGCGTCGTCGAAACGATTCCGGGCAAAAACTACATGGCGTTGGAGCTGCCGAACCAGCGCCGTCAGACCGTGAGCCTGTCCGAAATTCTCGGCTCGGCTGTCTATGCGGATGCCGCGTCGCCGCTCACGATGGGTCTCGGGAAGGACATCGGGGGCAAGCCGGTGTGCGCCGACCTGGCGAAGATGCCGCACCTGCTCGTCGCCGGCACGACCGGTTCGGGCAAGTCGGTCGGTATCAACGCGATGATCCTGTCGCTGCTGTACAAGGCGAGCGCCGAGCAGGTGCGCATGATCCTGATCGATCCGAAGATGCTCGAAATGAGCGTCTACGAAGGCATTCCGCATCTGCTGTGTCCGGTCGTCACCGACATGCGTCAGGCGGGCCACGCGCTGAACTGGGCGGTCGCCGAAATGGAGCGCCGCTACAAGCTGATGAGCAAGGTCGGTGTGCGTAACCTCGCCGGCTACAACCACAAGATCGACGAAGCGGCCAAGCGCGAAGAGAAGCTGCCGAATCCGTTCAGCCTCACGCCGGACGATCCGGAACCGCTCACGCGTTTGCCGAACATCGTGATCGTCATCGACGAACTGGCCGACCTGATGATGGTCGTCGGCAAGAAGGTCGAAGAGCTGATCGCGCGGATCGCGCAGAAGGCGCGCGCGGCTGGTATTCACCTGATTCTCGCGACGCAGCGTCCGTCGGTCGACGTGATCACCGGCCTGATCAAGGCCAACGTGCCGACGCGCATGGCGTTCCAGGTGTCGTCGAAGATCGACTCGCGCACGATTCTCGACCAGCAGGGCGCCGAGTCGCTGCTTGGCATGGGCGACATGCTGTACCTGCCGCCAGGCTCCGGTTTGCCGGTGCGCGTGCATGGCGCGTTCGTGTCGGATGACGAAGTGCATCGTGTCGTCGACAAGCTCAAGGAGCAGGGCGAGCCGAACTATATCGAGGGCATCCTCGAGGGCGGCGTGAGCGGCGAGGGCGATGAAGGTTCAGCGGGAGCCGCGTCCACCGAAGGCGAGTCGGACCCGTTATACGATCAGGCAGTCGACGTCGTGCTGAAGAACCGCCGCGCGTCGATCTCGCTCGTACAGCGGCACCTGCGCATCGGCTACAACCGGGCGGCGCGTCTGCTCGAACAGATGGAGAATTCGGGCGTGGTGTCGGCGATGTCGTCGAACGGCAATCGCGAGATTCTGGCGCCGGCGCGCGAAACGGAATAGCCGCAGCCGTTTGCGGCCATTTCACGCGCCGCCGCGCGTACCGTGGTGTGCACCGCTATGGCTCGACGCCGGGCCACTCGCTTGGTGTTCAGCGAGTGCGTCGCCCCGACGCAGCCCATCACCGAATTCAATCAACGGAGAAAAACCTATGCAAGCAATTGCGCAGCAGGACGCCCGAGAGCGTCAAGCGGGCCGCCTCGGCGGGCTCGCGCGCAAGATCGCGCGCACTGCGGGCAGTGTCGCGATCGGTGCGTCGCTGCTGGTCGCCTCGCACGCGTTCGCGAGCGGCACCGAGCAACTGAAGGCATTCGTCGCGCAGGTCCATTCGGCGCGCGGCACCTTCGTGCAGCAGGAAGTGCGCGCGCCGAGCAAGGCGCAGGGCGCGAGCGATGCGCTGTCCACCGCGAACCCGGGCAAGCCGACCACGTCGAGCGGCACGTTCATGTTCGCGCGGCCCGGCAAGTTCATCTGGCAATACGAGAAGCCCTACGCGCAATTGCTGCAGGCGGACGGCGACAAGCTCTACGTCTACGACAAGGATCTGAACCAGGTCACGGTGCGCACGCTCGGCAATGCGCTCGGCGCGAGTCCGGCAGCGATCCTGTTCGGCAGCAACGATCTCGAGAAGAATTTCACGCTGCGCGACGCGGGCGTGAAGGCCGGCATCGACTGGCTCGAACTGACACCGAAGGCGAAGGACACACAGTTCGAGCGCGTCGGTATCGGCTTCAAGGACGGCAATCTCGAAGCAATGGAATTGCACGACGTGTTCGGCAACGTGACACTGCTGACTTTCTCGAACATCCAGAAAAATCCGCAACTACCGCCCGATGCATTCAAATTCACGGTGCCGAAGGGCGCTGATGTGATCAACGGATAAAGCCTGCATGGTCAGCGCCGATGGTTGGCGCCAAATGGAATGACCGCAAAGCCGCGCTTGCCGAGCGCGGCTTTTTTGTTTCGCGCGGTGCCTGGCGGGTGGATTGCCAGGGAATGTGCGCCGCGGTAATTTAACAATTTCTTGCTGCAATGCAACAAAATAACGCCTAAACTGATCGAAGCGGGTTGTTGCTTCGGATGTCTGGAAAGGTGAGGCATGTCATGAATTTGTCTTCGTTACACGATTTGCGCTTGTCTCCGTCCCTCCATGTGTTCGAACAGGAGGGCGGGTGGCATTGGGGGATTACGGTTCCACGGTCGGCCGGCAGTGGTTTCAAGGTCATTGCATATAGCGAAAAAACCTTTAGCGATGAGGCGGAAGCTCAGCGGGAAGGTAATCGCGCACTTGCACATTTTGCCGATATGCCGACGGTGTCGCGTGAACGGCAATAACGCTGTTAAATTTCTTTGACGCAAGTAAAAAAGCCCGCTATTTGGGTTTCAACGCTAAAAGCGCAATGATTACCGGTCCGTATTATTTCAATATGCAACGAATTGCATATTCTTTTTGACTTCAGAAAAATCACAGCGATAATGTCTCGTTTTTGAGATATCGCTTTCACTTTGACTTTTGCGGAATATGAAACCAATCACGCACTGAGCGTGGAACTGGACGGCGTGAACTATGCCGGAACCTATCGCGTGATGACGGGCAACGTCATCGTCCATTTCGAGAACGAGAGCAGATTTGCGTCGTACGCGCCGAATCGGCCGGAGACCGTCGCCCGTTGGTTGCTGACGGATCTGTGCCGCAAAGTCGAATCGCGTCGGCGCAAAGCGGCGAAGAAATAGGCCATGTCGCGAGCGGCGATCGGCGTTCACGCACATAAAAAAAGACCTGCATTTGCATCGCAGGTCTTTTTTCATTTCTGGCAGCCGCGTTCAACGCGACGCGCTCAGGCTTACGCGCTCACGCATACGCGGTTTTGCGCGCCGACACGAACACGTAGTAGCACACCGCGCCGATCGCGAGCGACGGCAGTGTCGCGCCGAGATTCGGCAGCCATTGATTGATCACCTGGTACGAGGCGATGCCGATCGCCCACGCGACGAACGCGCTCACATGCCAGCCCCCCGAGAAGCCGTAGCGGCCGCGCACATCGGCGAGCACCGCGGCGTCGATGCGACGCTTGCGCACGATGAAGTGATCCATCAGCACGACACCGAACAGCGGCGCGAACACCGAGCCGATCAGCAGCAGGAAGTTCTGGTATTTCGCCATCGGCACGAGTAGCGCGATCAGCGTGCACAGCGCGCCGAACGCCGCCGACAGCAGCGGCACGCTCGCACCCTTCCAGAACGTGCCGGTCGACACCGCGGCAGAGTGGATATCGGCGAACGCGTTGTCGATTTCGTCGATCAGGATCAGCAGCAGCGCGAAGCCGCCGCCCGCTTGCGCGAGCGCGCCGGTCAGAAGCGCATCGCCGCCGCCGGCCGCGAGGCCATAGATCGCGCCGAGCGCATAGAACCAGATGTTCGCGATGCCATAGCCGCACAGCGTGCCGCGAAACGTTTCGCCGGCGCGGCGGCTGAAACGCGTGTAGTCGGCGATCAGCGGCAGCCACGACAGCGGCATCGCGACGACGAGGTCGACCGCGCCGCCGAACGACATCTCGCCGGTGCCCGGACGATGCATCAGGTCCGCGAGGTCGTGGTGCGCGAGCAGGTTCCACGTAAGCCACGCGGCGCCCGCGAGCAGCAGCCAGATCCCCCACTTGCGCAGAAAGCGCCGCACGAACGACAGCGGGCCGCTGATCGCGAGCAACGTCGCGAGCAGGCCGAAGATGATGGTCCACACGAGCGGCATCGACAGGCCGAATGCCTGTTTCGCGAGTGCGTCGGCGGAATCGCGCATCACGATCACTTCGAACGAGCCCCAGCCGACCAGCTGCACCATGTTCAGCACGGCCGGCACCGACGCGCCGCGCACGCCGAGCGTCGGACGCAGCGACGACATCGCCGCGAGCCCGGTGTCGGTGCCGATCACGCCCACGAGCGCGAGCAGCACGACGCCGATCAAGCTGCCGAGCACGATCGCGACGAGCGCGTGAGGCAGCGACAGCCCCGGCACCAGCAGTGCGCCTGCCTGTGCGACCAGCAGGCCGATGCCGAGTGAAAACCACAGCGCGAACGCGTCGCCGGTGCGGAACGCGCGGCGCGCGTCGGGAACCGGCGTGAGCGGCGCGTAGGTGGAGCCGGCGCCGCCGGCGTTGGAGTCTTGAGCCATCTGAAGTTTGTTCCTGTTGGTGGTGCTGTGAATCTTTGCGTTGCCGGTGGGCCGGGTCGCCCATCGCGTGGCCGCCGTCACTGTCATAATGCAGGACGTTGCCCGCGCTCGTGCCTGTGCTTCCGGCCGTGCGCGGGCTTTGCGCTTGTCCCGCGGGGTGTCGCTCCGATGCGGTGCGAGCCCGGAAAGCCGAGATTATCCCCAAAACGTCATGTTTGAAGAAACCCGTGCCAATGTTCCGCTCGCCGAACGCCTGCGGCCACGCAATATCGACGAAGTGATCGGTCAGGCGCATCTGCTCGGTCCGAACAAGCCGCTCAGGGTCGCGTTCGAATCCGGCGAAGCCCATTCGATGATCCTGTGGGGGCCGCCCGGCGTCGGCAAGACCACGCTCGCGCGGCTGATGGCCGATGCGTTCGACGCGCAGTTCATCGCGCTGTCGGCGGTGCTCTCGGGCGTGAAGGATATCCGCGAGGCGGTCGAGACCGCGCAGATTCATCGCGCGAACGGCCATCAGACGCTGGTGTTCGTCGACGAAGTGCATCGCTTCAACAAGAGCCAGCAAGATGCGTTCTTGCCGCACGTCGAGTCGGGCCTGTTCGTGTTCGTCGGCGCGACGACCGAGAATCCATCGTTCGAGGTCAATAGCGCGTTGCTGTCGCGCGCCGCCGTCTACGTGCTGAAGAGCCTGACCGACGACGAACAGCTTGAGCTGCTCGAACGCGCACAGAAGGAACTCGGCGGCCTCACGTTCACCGACGAAGCGCGCGCCGCGCTGATCGGTTCGGCCGACGGTGACGGCCGCAAGCTGCTGAACAACCTCGAGATCGTCGCGCGCGCGGCGGCGCGGCAGAAGACCACCGAGATCGATGGCACCTTGCTCGGCAGCGCGCTCGCGGAAAACCTGCGCCGCTTCGACAAGGGCGGCGACGCATTTTACGACCAGATCAGCGCGCTGCATAAATCGGTGCGCGGCAGCAACCCGGACGGCGCGTTGTACTGGTTCTGCCGCATGCTCGACGGCGGCGCGGACCCGCGCTACCTCGCGCGGCGTATCGTGCGCATGGCGTGGGAAGACATCGGTCTCGCGGACCCGCGTGCCGCGCGCATCACGCTCGACGCTGCCGAAACCTACGAGCGTCTCGGCTCGCCCGAGGGCGAGCTCGCGCTCGCGCAGGCGATCATCTACCTTGCGGTCGCGCCGAAATCGAACGCCGGGTACAACGCGTACAACGAGGCGCGGCGCTTCGTCAGCAAGGACCAGTCGCGCGCGGTGCCGGTGCATCTGCGCAACGCCCCGACGAAGCTGATGCAGGAGCTCGGCTACGGCCACGACTACCGCTACGCGCACGACGAGCCCGATGCGTACGCGGCCGGCGAGACCTATCTGCCGGACGGCATGCGCGAGCCGCATTGGTATGAGCCGACCCCGCGCGGTCTCGAAGGCAAGATCGGCGAAAAGCTCGCGCGGCTCGCCGAGCTCGATGCGCGGTGGCGCGCGGAGAACAAGCCGAAGAAGGCTTGACGCGTTTCGCCCTGGCCGGTGCGTTAAAATCGCGTTTTCATCCAACGAACATCCGTCCCATCCCATGCTCGACATCCAGTTGCTGCGCAAAGACCTCGACGGCGTCGCCAAACGCCTCGCCGACCGCGGCTTTACCCTCGACGTCGCGGTCTTCACCGCGCTCGAAGCGGAACGCCGCGATACCCAGACCCGTACCGAAGAACTGCAGGCGCGCCGCAACAGCCTGTCGAAGCAGATCGGCGCGATGAAAGGGCGCGGCGAAGACACGTCGGCGGTGATGGCCGAAGTCGGCGGCATCGGCGACGAGATGAAGGCGTCGGCGGTCAAGCTCGAAGACATCCAGAAACGTCTGTCGGATCTGTTGCTCGGCGTGCCGAACCTCGCGCACGAAAGCGTGCCGCTCGGCAACGACGAAGCCGCGAACGTCGAAGTGCGCCGCTGGGGCACGCCGCGTCAGTTCGACTTCGAGGTGAAGGATCATGTCGACGTCGGCACGCCGCTCGGCCTCGACTTCGAGACCGGCGCGAAGCTGTCGGGCGCGCGCTTCACGATGCTGCGCGGGCAGATTGCGCGGCTGCATCGCGCGCTCGCGCAGTTCATGATCGACACGCACACGCAGCAGCACGGCTATACCGAGATCTATACGCCGTACATCGTGAATCCTGAGATTCTGTACGGCACCGGCCAATTGCCGAAGTTCGCGGACGACATGTTCCGCGTCGAGAAGGGCGGCGGCGAAAACACGGTCACGCAGTACCTGATCTCGACTTCCGAAATTTCGCTGACGAACACGGTGCGTGAGAGCATCGTCGAAGCGGACGCGCTGCCGATCAAGCTGACCGCGCACTCGCCGTGCTTCCGCTCGGAAGCGGGCTCGTACGGCCGCGACACGCGCGGGATGATCCGCCAGCATCAGTTCGACAAGGTCGAGATGGTGCAGGTCGTCGCGCCGGACGCATCGTACGACGCGCTCGAGCAGATGGTCGGGCACGCCGAGGCGATCCTGCAGAAGCTCGAGCTGCCGTATCGCGTGATCACGCTGTGCACCGGCGACATGGGCTTCTCGGCCGCGAAGACCTACGACCTCGAAGTGTGGCTGCCCGCGCAGAACACGTATCGCGAGATTTCGAGCTGCTCGAATACTGAGTCGTTCCAGGCGCGACGCATGCAGGCGCGGTTCCGCAACGCGCAGGGCAAGCCGGAGCTCGTGCATACGCTGAACGGCTCGGGTCTCGCGGTGGGCCGCACGCTCGTCGCAGTGCTCGAGAACTTCCAGAACGCCGATGGCTCGGTGACGGTGCCCGCTGCACTGCGGCCTTACCTTGGCGGTGTGGAGCGGCTGGAAGTGCCGGCGGCCTGAGCGTCGCTGACAGTGTCCGGGTCCCTCGAAAGTTTTTTAGAAGTTTTTTCGCCGAGGGGCTTGGAAAACTGATTCGAGCTGTTCTATAATCTCGGTCTCCCAAGCAACGACCAGCTTGGATCCGACGAAGCAGCAGCGAGTTGGAATACCCGGAAAGGTGGCAGAGTGGTCGAATGTACCTGACTCGAAATCAGGCGTACGGTTTCCCCGTACCGTGGGTTCGAATCCCACCCTTTCCGCCAAATTCTGAAAACCCCTTGATCTCACCGAGATCAAGGGGTTTTTGCTTTGGGCTATCGAATTGTTTTGCGATGCAATTCGAATTACCCCGCGCGTCTTTTCAATTCGTGACATTCCTTTCATTCATATTTTCTTAATACGGCTATTCACTGGTTGTCGTGCTTTGCTTGCCGGTTTGCCATGTAATTGCCCGTAACGGCTGCTTGCTGCACCTGCCCTCGATTCACCTGAAAATCTCGACTCTTGTGGCTGTTGTGAGCTAAACAGGGTCGAAGTCCGAAAGTTCGCGCATGTACTGTTCCCTTATCGTAGGAATCTTCGCGTTACGCTGAGTTATCAGAAATATTCGCCCTTTTTCGCAAATTATTACTGTTTTTTAATGGGCGCAGTCATTACTTCAGGGTAAGATTTCCGCCGACTGCAGCTTTTACGGGAATAATTTTCCTGTAAGGCAATATCTATCGCTGCAATCGGTAAGAAAGTGTGCGGAGCAAGTAACCGCGCGCCCTTGCGCACCCGCCTTGTCAATCTGGACCACCGCGAGACGCGTTTTCGCGCATCGGTTCAATCGGACATCAGAACGCGCGTTTTAAGCACTTCAGGACAACTGCTTCATAAGCACTGCAAATTGTTTGCAGCGGTCCCTTGCGTATTGTCCGTCCGAATCTCAGCAAATTCATTCTTCGGTCTTTTTATCGGGAATTTTCCCGACATTTGGAATTACTCCGCATGATAAAACGACGTCAATTTCTCGGCGGCCTGACGGCCCTCAGCGCAAGTTATCTTTTGACCGCATGTGGTGGTGGCGGATCCGGAAACGCGAGCGACAAGGCTTCCGCAGCTTCCGCCGCTTCCGGCGCTTCCGGCGCCAATGCTGCTTCGGCTGCTTCCAGCACCAACGGCAATACAACGCCGGTCGCGAAGGACGCGAGCGGCACCTCGGCCGATGGCACCACACTGCCCGCTTCGCCGTACATCATCGACAAGACCGGCGCGAAGTGGACGCTCTCCAATGGCGTTATCTACCGCAACGGCGCGACGGTCGGCAACACGTACAACGTGTCGCTCGTGCTGTGGTACGGCGGGAGGGTCTGGCACCGCGGCACGGGCGGCCAGTTCTACGTCATTGCGGACGTCGCCACCCAGTGGCTGCCGTGCAACGATCCGCGCACCGCGATCGCACCGCCTGCCGGCATGTTCTTCGGCATGAACGGCCACAACGACTACACGTACACGCCCCAACAGATCGTTTCGATCCTGAAGGCAATGGGCTGCAAAAGCTATCGTGTCGGCGTCACCAACAATGCGACGCAGTTGAACGCGGTGATTGGACTCGCGCAGGCTTTTCAGGCGGCGGGCATGACCTTGCTCGTGCTGATCGACCAGGGCGTTACCGACTCATACGGCAACCTGTGGAAGGGCGAGTCGGCCGCTTATACCCAGGGGTACGTGGTAGCCCAGGCGGTCGCCAACGCACTGAAGCCGTATGGCGTGACCATTTACGAGTGCGGCAACGAGTTGACGCGGCAGAACGCCACCGTGCTCGACTTCACCACGGCGGGCACCAAGGCGGCGGACTTCAACAACGCAAACTGGCCGGTGATGCGCGGCCTGATGCGCGGGATGATCGACGGCGTGAAATCGGTGCAGACGAACGCGAAGTGCGGCATCAATTTCTGCGTGAACGATGTCGGCGCGGCGGACGCGTTGTGGGACGGTATGCAGCCGGATGGCAGCGGCGGTTACCCGAAGGTGCGCTGGGACATCACCACGTGGCACAACTACGAGGTGTATGGCGATGTGTTCTCCCTTGGTGCGGACGGCGCGATGCCAGGCTTCGATCTGCCGACTTATTGCAAGGCCCGGTATGGCGTGCCGTTCATCATCACCGAGTGGAATACCGGACCGGAGCAAACGGAGACCTACCGTGGGAGCTACATCACGTCGAAGCTCGGCGAGTTCTATCAGAACCGCAAGACGCATAATATCCAGGCCGTCATGTATTACGTACTGGATAGCGGCAACGACACCTACGGCATCATGATGAACGGTACGCCGCTCAATCCGTCGTATAGCGCGTTCACGAGCTTTACGGCTGCCCATCCGGACAACTGACCCGCGGATATCGACGTAAGCGGTTCCGCCCGTTCGTAGTCGATGCCGCCCGGTGTGACGGGCAGTACAGCGGCGCCCGACCCTTCCTTCAGAGTATCGAGGTGAGGGGAGGGCGCCTGATCTCATCCGAAACTCCTCCATCACCTTTAGTTCGGAAAACTGAGCGATTCAGGTGTCCGGCTCGACGCACCGTCGGACCTTTTCGCCGTGATTCGGGTGCGCTGCGCCACCAGCTTCAATAGCGCCACCGCCGCTTCCCGCGCACCGCTTCAGCCGGTTTGCGCGGGGTCCATCGACGATCCTCTGTACAATTGCCCGAAATCGCCCGATCAAGCGGCGGTTGCGGGCCGCCGGGCTTTCGGGCGCGGCGGGTCATCTCGCACTTGACCCGCGACTTACATCGACTGAATTCATGGCCATTACCTACAAGACCCCCGACGATATCGCGAGGCTGCGCATCGCCGGCCGCCTCGCAGCCGATGTGCTGGCAATGATCGGCGAGCACGTCAAGGCAGGCGTCTCCACCGACGACCTCGACGCGCTGTGCAACGACTACATCGTCCACACGCAGAAAGCGATTCCGGCCAACGTCGGCTATCTGGGCTTTCCGAAGACCGTCTGCACGTCGGTCAACCATGTCGTGTGTCACGGCATCCCGAATCGCAACGAGATTCTGAAAGACGGCGACATCGTCAATATCGACGTCGCCATCATCAAGGACGGCTATTTCGGCGACACGAGCCGCATGTACTGCGTCGGCCAGCCGAGCACGGTCGCGCGTGCGCTGATCGACACGACCTACGAGGCGATGGTGGCCGGCATCCGCGAGGTGAAGCCGGGCGCGACGCTCGGCGACGTCGGCCATGCAATCCAGAAGATCGCGCAGCGCGAGGGCTTCTCGATCGTGCGCGACTACTGCGGGCACGGCATCGGCAAGGTCTATCACGAGGATCCGCAGGTGCTGCACTACGGTCAGCCGGGGCAGGGCGTGCGTCTGAAGCCGGGCATGGTCTTCACGATCGAGCCGATGATCAACGCGGGCCGCGCCGGCACGTCGGTGCAGCGCGATGGCTGGACCGTGATCACGAAGGACCGCTCGCTTTCGGCGCAATGGGAGCACATGGTTGCCGTGACTGACGACGGCTATGAACTGCTGACGCCGTGGCCTGACGGCACCGGCCATTACGAGGCGCCTTGACCGCGCCCGCCCAATCTGGTCAATAATGAATTGACTCGCCGGCCGGTTCGGTTAAAGCTACGCGTTAGGGTTTCAAGGGGTTTTCGTCTGCATGAGTCCGTCATTGACCGTTCACCGCATCACTGCTGATCAGGGCGCCGTTTTTCGCGAACTCCGCACTGCATCGTTGCGGGAGGCGCCGTATGCCTTCGGCGCGACACTCGAAGAGGCGTTGTCGGCCGATGCCGCCAGTTTCGACGCGACCGCGGCGGATCATGCGGTTTCGCAGTCCGTCGGTACTTTCATCCTGTACACCGAGGGCCATCCGGCCGGCCTGATCGAGGCGCATTTCGACGACACCGCGGCGCGCCGCGCGTTCGTCTGCGAATTGTGGGTGGCGCCGGCCGTGCGTCATCTGCGCGGCGGCGAGCTGCTCGTCGACACCGCGAGCAACTGGCTCGCGAATGCGGGCGCTACCGAAATCTACGCGTGGGTCGCCGACGCGAACCGCAACGCGATGCGCTTTTACGAGGCGCTCGGCTTTGGCTCGACCGGCGAGCACCGGCGCGTCGAGCGCGCGCCCGAGCAGATCGAAAGTCTGCTGGTGCGGCACGTGCCGACCACCTCGCAGGTGTTTCAACAGTGATCCCGCCAGCGGCGCACCGCTCGCGCCGCTCGTCTTCGCCGTCCCTTCATCACGGTCTTTTTCCCGCCAGCAGTTCTTTCGTACCGTCGCGCGTCGATCGCACCGACGAGACGCGTTGCGCCCGCACGCGCGAGCACCGATTCTCCCGGTAAAAAAAGTGGCCGCGCGCGTGTACGCCTGTAAAATACGCAAAATTTTTTGCCGAACGCTATGTCGCCCAAGAAATCGCCCTTTTTCGAACTGCGCAGCGGCTCTGTCGACACGCTGATGTTCGTGGTCAAAACGACCGACCTCGATGCGATGCGTGCCGAACTGACGCGGCGCTTCGAGGCGACCCCCGAATTCTTCGCTAACGACGTCGTCGCGATCGACGTGCGACGACTCGCCGGCGACGAACGCGTGCCGCTTGCCGACATCGCGCAACTGCTCGACAGCGTGCGCATGCGTCCGGTCGGCGTGGTCGCAAACGCGGAGCAGGCGTGGGCGGCGGAGTCGGGATTGCCAATGCTCGAAGCGCGCGACCGCCGCGCTGCGACGGCGAAGCAGGCCGATGAGGGCGGCACCCCGGCAGACACGGCAACGAACTCGGCAGCCCCGGCAGCAACGGCCACCGCATCGACGGCCGCCGCATCCACGGCAACCAGTACGGCCGAGAACACGGCCGCCCCCACCTCCGTGGAACCCACCCCCGCCGCCGAACCGGTACGCCTCGCCACCTCGCCGCAAACGATGGTGGTCGACAAGCCACTGCGCTCGGGCCAGCGCATTTACGCAAAAGGCGATCTGGTCGTGCTCGGTCTCGTCAGCTATGGCGCCGAGGTGATCGCGGAAGGCAACATCCATATTTACGCGCCGCTGCGCGGCCGGGCGTTGGCCGGCGTGCAGGGCAATCACGACGCGCGCATCTTCTGCACGTGTCTCGAACCGGAACTGATCTCAATCGCGGGCATCTATCGAACGACAGAGAATCCGCTGCCGGCCGACGTGCTCGGCAAGCCGGTGCAGATCTGGCTCGAAGAAGAAAAACTGATGATCGAACCGCTGCGGCTCACGTAAAGCGCCGCGAGCCGCGCACCAATTGACGCATTTGACGAACACAAGGTAAGGGTAATGGCAAAAATCATTGTGGTGACTTCGGGCAAGGGTGGCGTGGGCAAGACGACCACGAGCGCGAGCTTTGCGTCGGCCCTCGCGCTGCGCGGCAGCAAGACCGCCGTGATCGACTTCGACGTCGGTCTGCGTAACCTCGACCTCATCATGGGCTGCGAGCGCCGTGTCGTGTACGACCTGATCAACGTGATCCAGGGCGAAGCGAATCTGAACCAGGCGCTGATCAAAGACAAGAAATGCGAGAACCTGTTCATCCTGCCCGCGTCGCAAACGCGTGATAAGGACGCTCTGACGATGGAAGGCGTCGAGAAGGTCATCAACGATCTGATCGCGATGGACTTCGAATACATCGTCTGCGATTCGCCGGCCGGTATCGAGTCGGGCGCGTTGCTTGCCATGCACTTCGCCGACGAGGCGCTGATCGTGACGAACCCGGAAGTGTCGTCGGTGCGCGATTCCGACCGCATTCTCGGCATCCTGTCGTCGAAGACCAAGCGCGCGATCGAAAGCAAGGAGCCGATCAAGGAACACCTGCTGATCACTCGCTACAACCCGAAGCGCGTCAGCGAAGGCGAAATGCTGTCGCTCACCGACATCCAGGAAATTCTGCGCATCGACCTGATCGGCGTGATTCCTGAATCGGAAGCGGTGCTGCACGCGTCGAACCAGGGTCTGCCGGCCGTGCATCTGGACGGCACCGACGTGGCCGAAGCCTATAAGGACGTCGTGTCGCGTTTCCTCGGCGAGCAGAAATCGCTTCGCTTTGTCGATTACCAGAAGCCCGGGCTGCTGCAGCGCCTCTTCGGCACCAAGTAAGGGGGGGCGCACGTAATGTCGATTCTTTCGTTTTTGCTGGGCGAGAAAAAGAAGTCCGCGTCGGTAGCGAAGGAACGCCTGCAGTTGATCATCGCGCACGAGCGCGCCGGCGGCCATGCGCCCGCCGATTATCTGCCTGCGTTGCAACGCGAACTGGTGGCCGTGATCTCGAAGTACGTGAAGATTTCCGATGACGATATTCGCGTGAGTCTCGAGCGTCAGGACGATCTCGAGGTGCTCGAAGTCAAGATCGAAATACCGCAGGCCTGAGCTTCGGATGGACCGCCGGCTGCGCGGTCCCGCCTGTGCGTTCCCTATCGCATCACATGCAGGACGTCGCATCGCGTCGTGTTGGGTCAACGCGATGTCGTGCGACGGTCGGCTCTTTCTCCAGCTTCTGCCCGAAGCCACCTCTCCCGCGCTCGACATTTCCCCGTCGAAATAAACCGTTGCACATCAGCATGTGCCGTTACACGCGGATCGTCAGCGTCGCGTCGCCCTCGCGCATTAAACCGGTAACGCCGCATCCGGCGTTCAACCTAAGAGGGAAATCATGAACAGATCCTTTCGCCTGCTGCTGGCCAACACCGTTCTGATCGCCGCCGGCGCCGCCGCGATGGCTTCGGCTTCGGCCGCGGAAGTCGTCATCGTCGCGCCGTCCGCGCCGCCCGTGGAGCGCTTCGAAGCGGTGCCCGCGCCGCGCGTCGGCTACGTGTGGGATCACGGTCACTGGCGTTGGGATCATGGCCGCTACGTATGGGTCGCTGGACACTGGCAGGCCGAGCGTGTCGGCTATCACTGGATGCCGGGTCACTGGATCGAGCATGGCCCGAACTATCGCTGGGTGCCGGGACACTGGGCTTGATATCGTGATCAACGACGTGATGACGTCGGGTAACGCGCGGCGCGCAGCGGTCGATATCGCGCGCGCCCCGCGTGGTCATCTACTGACGCGGTGAGTCGGACGTATCCGCCGCGTCATCCTCTGCGGTGTTGTCGACGGATGGCTCGCCGTCGATGCTCCCGGCCTCAGCCTGCGGCACCTCGACCTCGGGCACTTCCGGCACCGGCGCGGGCGCCGGCTGCGGCAGCGGCGCCATGTAGCGTTGGGCGAGCGACTCATAGAGTGGCGGGGTGAACAGGCGCGACACCCGACTCGCAATCAACGCAGTGGCCATCAGCGAAATCACGAGTGCGTGGCCGTCGATCATCTCCATCACGATCACGAAGGACGTGATCGGCGACTGCGTGACGGCGGCCAGATAGCCGACCATCGCGAGCGCGATCAGCATCGGCAATTGCATCGAATCGAACACCATGTGCAGCAGATTGCCGAAGCCCGCGCCGATCGACAGCGACGGCGCGAAGATACCGCCCGGAATACCGGGCAGGTACGAGCCGATCATCGCGATCATCTTCAGAAACGGATAGAACACCGACAGCTGCTCGTGTCCTTCGAGCAGGCCGCGCGCCTCCGTATAGCCGCTGCCGAACGTCGTGCCGCCCGAGACCACGCCGACCACCGCGATCGCGAACCCGCACAGCGCGGCAAACACGACCGGCCGCTCGCCATGAAGCTGGCGCAGCGGCGCCGGAATCCAGCGCGCGGTGTTGAGCAGCAGCCAGCCGAATATGCCGCCCGCGATCCCCGTGAGGATCGCGGTAAGCAGCACCGCGACGGCGAGCAGGTCGGGGAAATGCGCGCCGATCTGGATCGTGCCGAAATAGGTGTAGTTGCCGTTCAGGCCCAGCGCGACGACGCCCGCGATGATGATCGCCGTGATCAGCACGCCGCTCGTGCGCGCCTCGAAGCTGCGCGTCAATTCCTCGATCGCGAACACGACGCCCGCCAGCGGCGTATTGAACGCGGCTGATAAACCCGCGGCCGCGCCCGCCAGCGCGAGCTGCCGTTCAATGTGCGCATTCGAGCGCGGATAGAGCCGGCGCAGATTGAACATCAGCGCGGCGCCGACCTGCACGGTCGGTCCTTCGCGGCCGATCGTGAAGCCACCGAGAATCGCGAGAAATGACACGCCGATCTTGCCGACCAGGATCCGGAGCGACAGCAGCCGCGTGCCGTACGCGCGCGGCTTGCTGTGCAGCGTCGCGATCACCTGCGGAATGCCGCTGCCCTCGGCGCCGCGAAAGAACGTGCGCGTGAGCCATACCGCAAGTGCGCCGACCGCGGGCGTGATCACGAGCGGCGCCCACACGTGTTGTCGCAGCACGCCGAGAAACTCGGCGTAACCCCAATCGATCAGACGCGCATAGAGCACCGCGACGAGACCGACGGCGATCGCGCCGAGCCAGAACACGCCGTATTGCCGCCACAGGCGTTTCGCGCGACGCATAACGGCGGGAGAACGGGAAAGGGATGGCTGGGACATGAGTCAGGTGGGTGCAAAGCGCCAAGTATAAAACGTGCGGGGCCGGCCAGAATGCGTGAAAGGATTTTGAAATAATGAGGGCGAATTTCAGATAGGCTCAGTTCTTCTCTGTAACGTGCCGTATTGAGCACCGGACCGCACGCGACGCCCATTTGACTTGGATCGGTAAAATCGTCAGCTAAAATAAGTTCAATTTCGAACAACGAACAGACCCTCAATGAAGCGAATCCTTATCGTCAAGGTCACTTCACTAGGCGATATCGTGCAGGCGTTGCCAGTGGTCGCCGATATCAAACGCGCGTTTCCTGGCGTTCAGGTGGATTGGGCGGCGGACGAAGCATTTGCGGAGCTCCTGCGCTGGAGCAAGGGTGTCGATCGCGTGCTGTGCGCGCCACTGCGCCGCTTCAAGAAGGCGCGCCGCTGGAGTGATCTGAAGGCGATCTTTGCATCGATCTGCGAGCTTCGCGCGTATCGCTACGACTACATCATCGACATTCACGGCGTCTACAAGAGCGCAATCATCGCCTTCCTCGCGCGCTCTTCACGGCGCATCGGCTATCAATCCCAGGATCTTGGCGAGCGCGGCGCCGCGTTCGCGTACACCGGGCGTTTCGGCCCACGTCCGCAAGGTAGCGCGTGGCACGGCATGCGCCTCAGCGCTGGCGAGGCGCTCGGCTACGAAGTAGAAGGGCCGCCCGTCTACGACCTGCAGTTGCCCGAGCCCATCATGCGACCGCTCGTGGCGCAGGAAGCGCCGGTGGCGGCATTCTTTCACGCGACTTCGAAAGACGAGAAGAAATGGCCGCTCGCGCACTGGGTGGCGGTGGGGCGCGAGCTGCGCGAGCGCGGCTTTCGGGTGGTGCTGCCGTGGGGTTCGGCCGATGAGCGTGCTGCGGCCGAGCAGATCGCCGCGCAGGTGCCCGGCGCGACCGTGCTGCCGCAAATGAACGTGACCGAAGTCGCACAGATGATCGACAACTGTGCACTCGTGGTTGGTGCCGACACCGGCTTCGTGCACCTCGCGCATGCGCTGCAGAAGCGCACCGTGATGATCTTCGTCGCGACGTCGCCGTCGCATTGCGGCGTCGAGGCGCCGTATCGTTCGACCTCGATCGGCGACGGCCACTCGGTACCGTCCGTCAGCGCGGCGCTCGAAGCGATCGACTACGTGCAAGCGTCAGAGCCGGAGCTCGCGATGCACCACAGGTCGGCCGCCGCCTGAGCACGTCCGCGCGATCGTTTGGGTCAAAGAAAAAAGCGCGACGCGTAGTTCGCCCTCGCGGGCGGAGACTGCGTCGCCGCGCCTCAAAGATCGCCCGTGTCGGGGAACAGCGGGCGAAGAGGAATCGATTACACGCCTGTTAAAACTGTCGCTTTTCGTTGAGCGCTGAAGCGTCCGATGCGCGGGTAGCAAGGGCGTCGCGTTGGCGTGTCGCCGGGCGTCGATGCCCGCCCGGCGCGCCTGAAGCCGCTCCTTTGCGCCGACGCCAGCGCGGCCAGCAAGGCTTCTATCGCGACAGGACGCTCAACGAAGTATAGGCGGTGATTCCCGCCATGTTGGCGCGATCCGGCGAGAGCGCTGCGTGCCAACCAAACGCGTCGATCCGGCACGTCGATCCTGTAACAGCCCAGTGATCTTCACTTACAAATGGCAACGTTCGACGCACGGCGCATCGTGTTCAATCGGGTCATTCGGGGTTTGCGCTCGAATCAATCTGACTCGATGGAGAACAACATGAAACGCTTGATCCTGACTCTCGTGGCCGGCATGCTGCTCGCATCGGCACTCGGCGGCTGCGTCGTCGTGCCGGCGCCGGGCTACTACTACGGTGGCGGCGGCTACTATCACGGCTACTACCGATAAGCCGCGCGCCGCGCGTGGTCCGGGCCGTTGGGCCTCAGGCGAGGAGCATTTCGAACGCGACCACCGCGGCAATCGCCGCGGCGTTCGCGGCCAGCGCCTCGACGACGATGCCTTTCCATGTCGCCGGACGGAAGCGCAGCGCGAGCAGCAGCGAGCAGAGCAAAGCCAGCGCGAGGATCACCACGATATCGGCATTATGAAGATGGATGTTCACGCGAGTCTCCCTGATTGTTATAGGGTTATGCCGGGGAGTATAGGCAAGTCAAAAAGACGCGCAAGGCGGGGGATTCACCGAGGTCGGCTTGCGGAAATGGCGGGGAAATAACGCCCGCTGCGCATCGGCGGAAGCGTTATTCCGCCGATGCACGTTGCATCACTTCATCAGACTCTCATCGCGCGTTTCGCGCATGCACAGCACACCGAACAGGCTCACGGCCGCCGCGACTGACACGTACGCGCCAACCCACGGCAGCCCGCCGTGCGCAGCGAGCACCTGGGCGATGTACGGCGCGACCGACGCACCGAGAATCCCGCCAAGGTTGTAGGCGACACCGGCGCCCGTGTAGCGCACGTTGGTCGGAAACAGCTCCGGCAACAGCGCGCCCATCGGCGCGAACGTCACGCCCATCAGGAACAGCTGGATCACGAGGAACAGCAGCACGAGCATCGGCTCGCCGCTGCCGAGCAGCGGCGCCATCGTGAAGCCCGACAGGATCGCCGCGATGATGCCGACGATCAGCACCGGCTTGCGCCCGAAGCGGTCGCTCGCGCGGGCCGACAGTGGCGTCGCGAGCGCCATGAACACGACCGCGATGCACAGCAGGCCAAGGAACGTCTGCCGCGGAATATGCAGCGTGCCGACGCCGTACGATAGCGAGAACGTCGTCGCGTTATAGAACAGCGTGTAGCAGACCACCATCGCGAGCGCGCCGAGCACGGTCGGCATCCAGTGCTGCGAGAACAGCGTCGCGATCGGCACGCGCACACGTTCCTTGCGCTCGATCGCTGCCTTGAACGCGGGCGTCTCGGCAATTTTCAGCCGCACGTACAGGCCGAGCACGACCAGCACCGAGCTGACGATGAACGGCACACGCCAGCCCCAGCCGCGGAACTGCTCGTCCGAGAGTGACAGTGAGAGCGCGAAGAACAGGCCATTCGAGGCGAGGAAGCCGATCGACGGGCCAAGCTGCGGGAACATGCCGAACCAGCCGCGTTTGCCGGCCGGCGCGTTTTCGGTGGCGAGCAGCGCGGCGCCGCCCCATTCGCCGCCGAGACCGATACCCTGGCCGAAACGCAGCACGCACAGCAGGATCGGCGCGAGGCTGCCGATCGCGTCATAGCCCGGCACGAAGCCGATCAGCGTGGTCGACAGACCCATCACGAGCAGTGAGGCAACCAACGTCGATTTGCGGCCGATGCGGTCGCCGAAGTGGCCGAACAGGAACGAGCCGATTGGCCGGGCGACGAATGCGATGCCGAACGTGACGAACGCCGACAGCGCCTGCGCGGTGGCCGAGCCATGCGGGAAGAATACCGGTCCGATCACGAGCGCCGCGGCGGTGGCGTAGACATAGAAATCGTAGAACTCGATCGCGGTGCCGATGAAGCTCGCGAAGATGATCCGCGCGCGGCTGTTTTGCCCGCTTGCGGGCTGGGCCGCGGAAATCGGCGAAGTGGACATGCAGGGGTCTCCATTTTTCGTGATGCCGCCGAACGCTGTGCCGTGCTTCGCAGACAGGCGGCGCACGCGAGAGCGGCATCCTCGTTGTGGTATAGGTTTGGGCGCCGCGCGCGGGTGCCGTCGCGGCATTGCAGTCGGCTCATGCGCCGCGCCGGCGGGTAGGCGGACGGCGTGAGCCATGCCGGAAGGCTCCGGCGCGGGGAGTCGGAAAATTATAGCGAGCGCGCTCGATGCGCAGCAACGGCGGCGTAAGCGGCTGCGGCAACGAAGGGTGCGCTATGCGCGATGGCCAGGCGCGCTCACGCGCGCTCAGTTGTACGATTCGGCTTGCGGCGCTGCGAGTTCGCGCAACTGGAATTTGCCGTTGTCGTTGAACAGCCAGTCTTCGAACAGCTCGAGCTGGCCGCGGCCGTTCAGCAGTTTGCCGGGCGGTTGCGGCAGCGGCGCTGAGCGGCGCAGTGTCGCGAGCGCGGTGCTTTCGGTTTCGTCGTCGCCGTTCGTGCGATACACCTTCGACTCGACGATGTGTCCATCACGATCGACCGTGAACGACACCACCACGAGCGAGCGCAGCATCGGCTGCGGTTTGCCTTGGAGTACATACGACGGATTGCGCTCGACGATCCGTCGTGCGACCGCCTCGCGGTATTGATCGAGCGTCAGGCTGTTGATCGCGGCCACCGGTGTGCTGACGATTTCGTGCGGGGGCAGCGGCGTGATCGTGCAACCGGCCACGGCGGCAACGCCCAGCACGGCGAGCAACAGCCGATGCATGCGCGATGAACTCGCGTGCGCTGCCACGAAGAAGGTTGGGACCGTACGGCGAAGGCGAGGGGGAGGTGTGCGAGAGAGCATCGTCGACGGACCGCGAAGAGTGCCTGATTTGATGGTAGTCAAAAACCGGCAGGATTCAACTGGCATTCGCCCGGTTGATGTCGGGAGCCATGCTCGTTGATTGATCGATGAGCGTCGATGTAAGCGCCGGAAAGGTGCGCGAATTGGTCGGCGAGCGAAACGCGTCTACACTCAGATTGCCTCTTTCTGAGGCATCGGTGGAAGTCTTTTCAGCCCGCTTCTGGCGGGCTTTCTTTTACCTTCGATTCACCGATCGCAAGCGACAATAAAAAAGGCGAACCCGCCAAACAGGTCCGCCCTTTCGATATCGGTTCAACGAGCAACGCCGCAAGCATAGGCTTGCAGCGCTGCTCAACCGTCGATCACTTCAACGCCGCGCGCGCCGCCTTCACCGCGGCCAGCACCTGCTCGGGCGCGGTGCCGCCCGGATGATTGCGGCTCGCCACCGAGCCTTCGAGCGTCAGATACGAGAACACGTCGTCGCCGATCAGAGGCGCGACGTTCGGCAGCTCGCTGCGCATTTCGTCGAGCGTCAGGTCCGCGAGATCGCAGCCGCGATCCGCGCACACGCGCACCGCGAGCGCGACTGCTTCGTGCGCGTCGCGGAACGGCAGGCCGCGCTTGACGAGATAGTCGGCGAGGTCCGTTGCGGTCGAGAAGCCTTGCAACGCGGCGTCGCGCATCGCCTGCGGCTTGACCGTGATGCCGGCGACCATTTCAGCGAAGATGCGCAGCGTGTCGGCGACCGTATCGACGGTGTCGAACAGCGGCTCCTTGTCTTCCTGATTATCCTTGTTGTACGCGAGCGGTTGGCCCTTCATCAGCGTGAGCAGCGCCATCAGATGGCCGTTCACGCGGCCGGTCTTGCCGCGCGCGAGTTCGGGCACGTCCGGGTTTTTCTTCTGCGGCATGATCGACGAGCCGGTGCAGAAACGGTCGGCCAGATCGATGAAGCCGACGCGCGGACTCATCCACAGCACCAGCTCTTCGGAGAAGCGCGACACGTGCGTCATCACGAGCGCGGAAGCAGCCGTGAATTCGATCGCGAAGTCGCGGTCGGAGACTGCATCGAGCGAGTTCGCGCAGATGCCGTCGAAGCCGAGCGTCTTCGCCACGGCGTGACGGTCGATCGGATAGCTGGTGCCGGCGAGCGCCGCCGCGCCGAGAGGCAGACGGTTCACGCGCTTGCGGCAGTCGATCATGCGCTCGGCGTCGCGCGAGAACATCTCGACGTAGGCGAGCAGATGGTGGCCGAACGTGACCGGCTGCGCGACCTGCAGGTGCGTGAAGCCCGGCATGATGGTCGCGGCGTTCTTCTCCGCGATGTCGACGAGCGCCACGCGCAGCTCGGTGAGCAGCCCGCCGATGCGGTCGATCTCGCCGCGCAGCCACAGGCGGATGTCGGTCGCGACCTGGTCGTTGCGCGAGCGGCCGGTGTGCAGGCGCTTGCCGGCGTCGCCGATCAGCGCGGTCAGGCGCGCTTCGATGTTCAGGTGGACGTCTTCGAGATCGAGCTGCCATTCGAACTCGCCGCGCTCGATTTCACCCTTGATCTGCGCCATGCCGCGCTGGATCGCGGCGAGGTCGTCGGCGGAAATGATCTTCTGCGCGGCGAGCATCGACGCGTGCGCGAGCGACCCTTCGATGTCGACGAACGCCAGACGCTTGTCGAAGAAAACCGACGACGTGTAGCGTTTGACGAGCTCCGACATCGGCTCCGAGAAGCGAGCCGACCAGGCTTCGCCTTTTTTGTGCAGTTGGGACGTCATGGTGTTGGGCGGTTAAAAGCGAGCGGTGAAGAGGCTGACAACGCGAGTGCACATGGCGTGCAAAAACGCCGCCGCAGCGAAGAAAGACTGCGATTTTAACACTGGGCGAGGGCGCTCAAGGCGCGAGCGCCCATCGCGAGACTATTCGCGCACCAGCACCACCAGCTTCAGATCTTCGCGATGCGCGGGCTTGAACGTGATCTGGTCATAGACGATGCGCCCGTCGCGCGGATGATTGAACTCGCGCCTGCCGCCCTCGCGCCCGCCGACGTCCTGCGAGGCCCAGTAGCGCGCGAACTCGTCACTCGCGGCCGACAGCGAATCGATCAGCCCGCGCGTCGGCGCATCGTTCAGATGGCGGATCGAGTCGGCGCGGAATTCGGCGGCAAGCCGCCGAGCGCGCGTTTCCCAATCGACGATCAACGCGCGCGCGGCCGGCTCGGTGAACGTGTAGCGCAGCAGGTTGCGGTCGTGCGCGCCATCGAGCCAGCCGACGAACAGGTCGGCCGCGCGCTCGTTCCATGCGAGCGCATTCCACTGCCGGTCGAGCACGTAGGCCGGCGTGTCGACGAGCTGCACGGTCTGCAGCAGCGTGGCGGGCGCATCGGCGGCGGCGGGGTCGGGCTCGGCCGGGTCGCGCTGCGCGGCCAGTTCGAACAGGTACGCGCGCTCGGCGCGCGACAGCTGCAATGCGACGGCGATGCGCGCGAGCGCCTCGGCGGAAGCGGACACTGGCCGGCCCTGCTCGATCCACGTGTACCAGGTGGGGCTCACGCCGCACAGCTGCGCGACTTCCTCGCGCCGCAGACCGGGCGTGCGGCGGCGCGGCCCCGGCGGCAGACCGACCGCCTGCGGCGACAGCCGCTCGCGATGGGCGCGGATGAATTCGCCGAGCGCGCGGGCCGGTGTGGCCTCGAGCGGCGGCGGGTGATCGGCGGAGGACGGCGTGGTCATGCTATCGGCTGCGCGTGGAGGGGGTAATGGAGATACCAGAATAATTGCTCAACTTGTACTGGTACATGCGGACTCTATCGTAGCGGCTGGAACCGCGCAATGAGAAAAGCCGGGTGTGACCTGCGTCGGCCACACCCGGCTTTGGTCCGCTTCAGCGGCAACCTCAACTTCAACCCGTATTGCGCAACCCCGCCGCGATCCCGTTGATGCTCAAATGAATGCCGCGCCGTACGCGCTCATTCGTGTCGCCCGCGCGATAGCGTTTGAGCAGTTCGACCTGCAGGTGATTGAGGGGATCGAGATACGGGAAGCGGTTCTTGATCGAACGCGCGAGCAGCGGATTCTCGGCGAGCCGCTCGCTTTTGCCCGTGATCTCCGACAGCACCTTCGAGGTACGCTCCCATTCCGCGACGATCCGCTCGAACACGTGCTTGCGCAGTTTCTTGTCGGTGACGAGCGCGGCATAACGCGAGGCGACCGCGAGGTCGGTCTTCGCAATGACCATGTCCATGTTCGACATCAGGTTCGCAAAGAACGGCCAGCTCTTGTGCATTTTCTTCAGCAGCGCGAGCCGGCGCGCGCGCTCCGCGTCGGACGGCGCGCTGTCCAGATGCTCGGTGACCGCGCTGCCGAAGCCGTACCAGCCCGTCAGCAGCAGCCGGCATTGACCCCACGAGAAGCCCCACGGAATCGCGCGCAGATCCTCGATCTTGCGCTGCTTCGGATCCTGCAGCTTGCGCGACGCTGGCCGGCTGCCGATGTTCAGCTCGGCGATCTCGGCGATCGGCGTCGACTCGAAGAAATACTCCTTGAAGCCCGGGGTTTCGTAGACGAGCGCACGATACGCGGCCATCGCCGTATCTGAGAGCTGCTGCATGGTTTGCTCGTACACGGGCAGCTCGGCCAACGTGTGGTCGTGCGGCAGCAGCGACGCTTCGAGCGTCGCGGCCACGACGGTCTCCAGATTGCGCCGGCCGATTTCCGGATTCGCGAACTTGCTCGCGATCACTTCACCCTGCTCGGTCAGCCGGATCTGACCGTCGACGGTGCCGGGGGGCTGTGACAGGATGGCCTGATAGGTCGGGCCGCCGCCGCGGCCGACGGTGCCGCCACGTCCGTGGAACAGACGCAGCGTCACGCCGCGTTCGTTGAACAGCGCCACGAGCGCGAGCTCGGCGCGATACAGCTCCCAGTTCGAGGTGAGGAAACCGCCGTCCTTGTTGCTGTCCGAGTAGCCGAGCATCACTTCCTGCTCGTTGCCCTGATGTTCGATCAGTGTGCTGATACCCGGCAGCGCGATCAGATCGCGCATGATGTGCGGCGCGTTGCGCAGATCGGGGATCGTCTCGAACAGCGGGATCACCATCAGACCAGCGCGCGCGGGGTCGTGCTCGTCGCCGAGACGTCCGCGCAACAGACCGGTTTCCTTCTGCAGCAGCATCACCTCGACCAGATCGCTGACGCTCTCCGTGTGGGAAATGATGTAGTTGCGCACTGCGCGCGCGCCGAATTTCTCGCGCGTGATGCGTGCCTGTTCGAGCACGGCAAGCTCGCTCTTCACGAGCTCGGAGTACTCGGCGTAGGGCACGCGCAGCGCGCGCGGCTGCGCGAGCTCGGCGAGCAGCACGTTCAGCTTGTCCGCCTCCGGCAGTGCCGCGTAATCGTCTTCGACACCCGCGCGCTTCAGCAGCTCGGCGATCACCGCTTCGTGGATGTCGGAGCTTTGCCGTAGATCGATGCTCGCGAGGTGGAAGCCGAACACTTCGGCCGCGCGTGCGAGCGGCGCGAGCCGCGGCGCGGCCAGCGGCGCGCCATGATGCTCGGCGAGCGAATCGATCAGCACGTGCAGGTCGCGCACGAAGTCGGCGGAGTCGTCGTAGGGAATCGCGCGGATCGGCGCCACGCCACGGCCGGCGCTGCGCAGCGGCACGGTGCCTTCGCCGAGGCGCACGCGCGCGCTTGCCGCGAGCCGCGTGTACATGCCGATCAGCGCGCGACGGTACGGTTCGTCGGTGCGATGCGGCGAGTGGTCGGGCGAGGTGTCCGCGAGTTCCTTCAGTGCATCGCTAGCTCCAACGAGCAGGTTCGACATCGACAGCTCCGCGCCGAGCTTGTGCACCTGCTCCAGGTAGTGCTCGAAGATCACCGCGGCCTGACGCGTGATCGCATTGTCGAGCGTTTCGGCGGTGACGTTCGGATTGCCGTCGCGATCGCCGCCGATCCAGCTGCCCATCTGGAAGAACGGCGGCAGACGCGCTTCGAGGCCGTGTTCCTTCAGCGCTTCCTCGATGTCCGCGTACAGCGCCGGCAGTTCTTCGAGGAATGTGCTGCGGTAGTAGGACAGCGCGTTTTCGATTTCGTCGGCGACCGTCAGACGCGAGTCGCGCAGCATCCGCGTTTGCCACAGCGACGTGACGCGTGCGCGCAGCATCGCTTCGTTGTGCGCGCGCTCGCGGTTCGTCAGCGGCAGGTCGCGCTCGGCGAGCAGGCGCGCGATGTCGTGCTGCGCGTCGAGAATGCTCTTGCGCTGCACTTCGGTCGGGTGCGCGGTCAGCACCGGCATGATCAGCGCGTCGTCGAAAAACTGCTGCAGCACCGGCGTCGCGGCGGCACCGGCCGCGACGAGGCGCTCGAGCGCATAGGCGATCGTGCCCGGTTGCGACGTCGAGCCCGCGAGCGCGTGAATCCGGTGACGGCGGTTGCGGTGACGGTCCTCGGCGATGTTCGCGAGGTGGGAAAAGTAGCTGAAGGCGCGCACGACGCTGACGGTTTGCTCAGGCGTCAGCGTGCGCAGCTTCTTGTCGAGCGTCTGCGCGGCGGCGCTGTCGTCTTCGCGACGGAAACGCACGGCGGTCTGCCGGATCGTCTCGACGACGTCGAAGACCGCGTCGCCTTCCTGCTCGCGCAGCACGTCGCCGAGCAGGCGTCCGAGATAGCGGATGTCCTGGAACAGCGGGTGGTCCTTGTCTTCGCGCGTACGGGCGCCGCTCTTCACGGTGGGCGCGGCGGCGGACGCAGTTTTGGCCGGTTTGCGCGCGGTGGCCGAGGTCGTGACCTGTTCGGCCTTGGCGGTTTTCACCGCCTTGTCCTGCTTGACGGGCACCGAGGCTTGCGCAGCCTTCGGGGTTTTGGCGGCTTGCGCCGCGGCGTCGGCCGGGCGAGTGGTGGGCGAGGCAGTGTTGCGGCGAGCAGGGCGCGCCGATCCGGAAGACGTCACGATGGGTTTCCTCAGGGAAGCCAGGATTTGTTGATTGATGAACTGCGACTGCGGAACTGCAACCAGCAACTACAACCAGCAACTACAACGTGAACTGCGTGCAACAGGGAATGCAATGCGGACTGCTGGAGCGACTGCACAAGCGAACTGCAAGGCGACCCGCTGAGGCTTGGAACCCAAGGGCGTGCGCGAGAGCGCGTGCTAACATTGATTGTTATTCCATCCCGAGATCAAGCAGCAAGCTAATGAACACCGAGACGTTTTCCACGCCACCCCACACGCTTGTGATTGCGTCGCGAGAAAGCCGACTTGCCATGTGGCAGGCAGAGCATGTGCGATGTGCGTTGCACAAATTATATCCATCTTGTGACGTAAAAATCCTCGGGATGACGACACGTGGTGATCAGATTCTCGATCGCACGCTGTCGAAGGTCGGCGGTAAAGGGCTGTTCGTGAAGGAGCTCGAAGCCGCGCTCGCCGATGGCCGTGCCGACCTCGCGGTGCATTCACTGAAAGACGTGCCGATGGAACTGCCCGCGGGTTTCGCGCTGTCCGTGATCATGGAACGCGAGGACCCGCGCGATGCACTCGTATCCAACCAGTACGACTCGCTCGCCGCGCTGCCGGCCGGTGCCGTGGTCGGCACCTCGAGCCTGCGTCGTGAAGCGATGCTGCGCATGCGCTATCCGCATCTCGACGTGCGGCCGTTGCGCGGCAATCTCGATACACGGCTCGCCAAGCTCGATCGCGGCGACTACGCGGCGATCATTCTGGCCGCGGCCGGTCTGAAGCGACTGGGTCTCGCCAATCGGATCCGCGCGCTGCTCGATCCCGAGGACAGTTTGCCCGCGGCGGGCCAAGGCGCGCTCGGCATCGAGATTCGCGCCGATCGCGCGGACCTCGCCGCCTGGCTCGCGCCGCTGCACCATCAGCACACGGCGGCGGCCGTCGAAGCGGAGCGCATGGTGTCGCGCGCGCTTGGCGGCAGCTGCGAGGTGCCGCTTGCCGCCTACGCGACCTGGGGCGATGGCGCGCTGCATCTGCGCGGCATCGTCGCCACGCCGGACGGCCAGCGCGTGCTCAGCGCGCACGCGTCGGCGCCCGCGCCCACGTTGGAACGTGCGCTCGCGCTCGGCGAGGAAGTGGCGCACTCGCTCGCGCAACAGGGCGCGCTCGACATCGTCCGCGCGCTCAGTACGGCGAGCGGTCCCGCGGCCGCGCCCGGCGCGGCGGCCAGCGAGTGATGGCCGCCGTCACGCCGGAGAAGGCGCCGTTCACAGTCGTGATCACACGACCGGCCGGCCAGTCGACCGAACTCGTCGAACAGCTCGAAACAGCCGGCCTGGCGTCGCTCGATTTTCCGCTGATCGACATCGCGCCCGTCGTCGACGACGCGCCGTTGTGCGAAGCGCTCGCGTCGCTCGAACGCTATGCGCTCGTCGTGTTTGTGTCGCCGAACGCGGTCGATCACGCTTTTGCGCGCCACGACGACATCTGGCCGCACGCGCTGCCGATCGGCGTGGTCGGCCCCGGTAGCGTGCATGCGCTCGCACGCCACGGCGTCAGCGCGCCCGAGCACCGTGTCATCAGCCCCGCAGCGGGGGCCGACGACGAATCGACGAGCTTCGACTCCGAAAGCCTCTTTGCCGCGATCGAGGCACAACCAGGTGTCGCGAGCCTCGAAGGCAAGCGAGTGCTGATCGTGCGCGGCGACGGCGGCCGCGAGTGGCTCGCCGAGCGCTTGCGCGAAGCGGGCGCCGAAGTCGACACGGTCGCCGCGTACCGGCGCATCGTGCCGGAGCCGTCGATCGGCGCCTGGGCACGCGTGCACGAACTGCTCGCGGGCGCGCCGCACGCGTGGCTTCTGACCAGCTCCGAAGGCGTGCGCAATCTTTGCGAACTCGCGCAAGAACACCTGACTGCCGGCGAGATCGCGCAGCTCAAACACGCGCCGCTCGTCGCGCCGCATCCCCGAATCGCGCAGACCGCGCGGGCATTGGGTTTTGATAGGATTACGGTGTCCGGCGCCGGCGACGAACGCATCGTCCGCGCCCTCGTTGCCGCGGCCGCCGTGCCTCCCGTCGTCCAACCGGTATCGTCCAACCCGGCTCAACCACGCATGACTGAAACGAACGCATCCACGAACGCCTCACCCCAGCCGCCGGCAAGCACCGCCTTGCCGCCGAACCAACCCTTCACGCCGTACGAAGCGCAAAAGCGCCGCAGCACGAGCGGACCTCTGCTGTGGATTGTCGTCGTGGTCATCGCATGCGCGGCGGGTGTGGGCGGCTTCGCGATGAACCGCAAGCTCGTGCGCACCGAGCAGCAGCTCGCGCAGCGTCAGCAGGCCAACGACACGCAGAGCAACGAACTGCGTATCAAGGTCGACCAGGCGCTCGCCACCGTGCATCAATCGGACTCCCAGGTCGCGCAGCTGGAGGGCAAGCTCGCAGATGCGCAGGCTGCGCAGCAGGCACTGCAGCAACAGTACGCGGATCTCGCGCGCAATCGCGACGACTGGACCTTTGCCGAAGTCGGACAGATGCTGTCGGCCGCGAGCCAGCAGTTGCAGCTGACCGGCAATACGCAGCTAGCGCTGTTCGCGCTGCAAAGCGCCGACACGCGCCTCGCCGCGTCGGATAGCCCGCAGGCGGCCGCGGTCCGCAAGGCGATCGCGCAGGACATCGACAAGCTGAAGGCCTCGCCGTCCACCGATCTCACCGGCCTCGCGATCAAGCTCGACGACGCGATCGATCACGTCGACAGTCTGCCGCTGTCGGGCGAAGCACCGATTCCGCGTGCCACGCCGCATGCGGCCACGAGAGCCGACACCGCGAAGGTGGCCGCGGCCACCGGCAAGCCGCGCTGGGAAGTGTGGATCGACGAGGTCTTGCACGGCATTGGCGAGCAGCTGACGAGCCTCGTGCAGGTGCGCCGTATCGATAACGCCGACGCGATGCTGGTCACGCCGGATCAAGGCTACTTCGTGCGCGAGAACCTGAAGCTACGTCTGCTGTCGGCGCGCCTCGGGCTGCTGTCGCGCAACCAGACCACGCTGAAGTCCGACCTGCAGGCGGCGCAGTCCGCGTTGACGCGTTACTTCGACGCGTCGTCGAAAGACACGCAGACGGTCATCGATCTGGTGAAGCAGGTGGACGCCGGTTCGGCCGCGGTCGAGCTGCCGAACCTCGATACGAGCCTGCAGGCCGTCAATCAATACCGGAACCGGGGTTAATCATGGCGATCCGGGGACTTCTATGGCTCGCGGCGCTGTTCGCCGTCGCGGTCGTGCTCGCGGTGGGCGGGCGCTTCGACGCGGGACAGGTGCTGCTGATCTATCCGCCGTACCGGGTCGACATGTCGTTGAACCTGTTCGTCGTTGGGGTGGTGGTGCTGTTCATCCTGCTCTACGCGTTGATGCGCATCATCCGCAATATCTGGCGCATGCCGCAGCGCGTCGCCGCGTATCGCGCGCGTTCGCGTGTCGCGAAGGCGCACGCGGCGCTGCGCGACGCGATTGGCAACCTGTACGCGGGGCGTTTCTCGCGCGCGGAAAAGGCTGCCAAGGATGCGCTCACGAATGGCGACAACAAGGGCGCGGCCGGCCTGATCGCGGCGACCGCCGCGCATCGCATGCATGAATACGCGCGGCGCGACGAATGGCTCGCGCAGATCGACGAAGCCGACTGGCAGGACGCGCGCCTGATGGCCACGGCCGACATGCGTGCCGACGGCCGCGACGCCGACGGCGCGCTCAATGCGCTGACCGAGATGCAATCGCAGGGCGCGCGGCGCATCCACGCGCAGCAGATCATGCTCCGGGCGCAGCAACAGCTGAAGAACTGGGGCGAAGTGCTGAAGCTCGTGAAGACGCTGGAGAAGCGCGAGGCGATCCATCCGGCGGTCGCGGTGCGGCTGCGTCAGCTGGCGGCGGAGAATCTGCTGCGCGATCGTCGTCACAATGCGGACGCGCTGCTCGAATTGTGGAACTCGCTGTCGGCGACCGAGCGTCATTCGCCGCGTCTGGCCGATACCGCCGCCGAACTACTGGTCGCGCTGAACCGTCCGCAGGAGGCGCGCAAGATCGTCGAGGAGGCGCTCGCGCAGAACTGGGATGCGCGTCTGCTGCGCCGCTATCCGGACACGGCCGGTGACGATGCGCTGCCGCTGATCCAGAAGGCCGAGGCATGGCAGAAGGATCGCCCGGAAGATGCCGACCTGATGTTCGCGCTGGGGCGCCTGTGTCTGCGTCAGCAGTTGTGGGGCAAGGCGCAGTCGTTCCTCGAACGCGCCCTGAAGCTCGCCGACAACGAGACGCTGAAGATCCGCTCGCACCGCGCGCTTGCGCGTCTGCACGAGCAGCTTGGAGATACCGATAAGGCGAGCCAGCATTATCGCGAGAGTGCATTGGCGATGAACGTGACATGAGTTTGGCGTTATCGGCCACGCGTTGAACCGACCAGGCCTTTGAAACCGCTACTTGATGGCCGCAGCCTCGTGCTGCGGCCATTTGTTTTTCCGGCGCCCGGCGCGCGTCGACTACGGGCAAATGCTCCCCGGCCCGCAGCGATCATCTGGACTATCCTAGGAATGACAGTACCGCCCACAATTCGTGTTGCGGCGTCCTCGACTGAGAACATTCCACAGATGGAAGCGGACAGGCCAGTTCCCCACCAGGAGCAGACTGCGAAAAGCGCACGCCATTGGATGCGCTGGCTGCCGGGACTGACGGTGCTCAAGGCTTACCAACTGAGCTGGTTGCCGAGCGATCTGACTGCGGGCCTGGTATTGACCACGATGCTGGTGCCGGTCGGGATCGCCTACGCGGCGGCTTCCGGCGTCCCAGGGGTGTATGGCCTCTACGCCACGATCGTTCCGCTGTTGGCGTATGCACTGTTCGGCCCGAGCCGGATTCTCGTGCTAGGCCCCGACTCCGCGCTCGCGGCTCCGATTCTGGCGGTCGTCGTGCAAGTCGCGGCGGGCGACCCGGCGCGCGCGATCGCGGTAGCCAGCATGATGGCGATCGTGTCCGGGCTGTTCTGTATTGTGATGGGCTTGCTACGGCTGGGATTCATCACCGAGCTACTGTCGAAGCCCATTCGCTACGGCTACATGAACGGCATTGCATTCGCCGTTCTGATCAGCCAGTTACCCAAACTGTTTGCCATCTCGATCGAAGAGCGCGGGCCATTGCGGGACATCTGGAGCCTCATACAGGCAATCGCCGATGGCCAATCCAACTGGTACAGCTTTGCGGTGGGCGCGGGAAGCCTCGTACTGATCCTGTTTCTCAAGCGCTTCGAGAAGCTGCCGGGCATCCTGATCGCGGTGATCGTCGCGACGCTGTGCGTGACCGTCTTGCACCTCGATAGCGTCGGCGTGAAAGTGCTCGGCAAGATTCCTCAAGGCCTGCCGACATTCGCGCTACCCTGGGCCGCCGACGCCGATCTGGTCAAGATCCTGCTCGGCGGCTGTGCGGTCGCGCTAATCTCGTTCGCCGATACCAGCGTGCTGTCGCGAACTTTCGCGGCACGTTTTGGTAGCCGTGTCGACCCCAATCAGGAGATGGTCGGGCTCGGGGCGGCCAACCTGGCGGCCGGCCTGTTCCAGGGCTTTCCAATCAGCAGCAGTTCGTCGCGCACGCCGGTCGCCGAGGCGGCGGGCGCGAAGACGCAACTGACGGGAGTCGTGGGCGCGGTGGCGGTCGCGGCGCTGCTGATGGCCGCACCCAATCTGATGCGCTACCTGCCCAACAGCGCGCTCGCCGCGGTCGTCATTGCGGCCGCGATTGGTCTCTTCGAGATCACGGACCTCAAGCGGATATTCCGGATCCAGCAATGGGAGTTCTGGCTGTCGATGGCCTGCTTTGCCGGCGTCGCGGTGTTCGGTGCGATTCCCGGGATCGGCTTCGCGGTAGTGATCGCGGTCATCGAATTTCTGTGGGACGGCTGGCGGCCGCACTATGCGGTGCTCGGTCGCGTCGAGGGTTTGCGCGGCTACCACGACATCGAGCGCTACCCGCATGCCGAGCGAATCCCAGGGCTCGTGCTGTTTCGCTGGGATGCACCGCTCTTCTTTGCGAACGCCGAGCAGTTTCAGGAGCGCCTGCTCGAAGCCGTCGCCGCATCGCCCGCGCCGATACGGCGCGTGGTGGTGGCGGCCGAACCGGTGACGAGCGTGGACGTGACCTCCGCCGACATGCTGCGAGATCTGACGCGCACGCTCGGCGAGCGCGGGATTGCGCTGCATTTTGCGGAGATGAAGGATCCGGTTCGCGACAAGCTCAGGCGTTTCGAGTTGACTGATCTGATTGGGGATGCCTGCTTTCATCCGACTGTGGGTAGTGCGGTTGATAGCTATGTCGAGGGGGTGGGGAAGAGCTAGTGTCTGCTGGTCAAGAGGGGCTCTATTCGCGATGTTGCGTTGTCAGCCCGAAATAGTCACGGGTCAGTCTAACGTCCATCAGGACCGGCGTTTGGGGGCCGTCCTGCGCCGCAGCCTTCGGGTCGGGGTCGCCGAATACCAATTCGACATCCACCGGGAACCGGCTCGTTGACTGATTTGAAGCACGATAGCGATAGTGATGCAGACGGATCTGGGGCGGCACTGTTCCCATGTCATTGCCGGGCCGCCGGTTGCCTTTCCCGTCGATCCAGTAGCCGATGTCGAGAGGGAACAGGTCTTCTAGCGTCGAGCGGCTAATCTCTGTTAATAGTGGACTGAAGCGGATTATGAAAACGGTCGCCACTTGCTTGACCTTCATACGGTCGGCCGAGTGGTCGGCCGGATCGGCTTCTACGAATAGAGTGATTTGCGTCTGCGGGAAAACCGGATTCTCGAAGGAGTACTCCGTACCCACAGTACCGGGAAGAGGGTCTGCGGCAAAATTGCGGCCGAATATCAGGTGCGCGGGATCGAAGGGCTGGTCGTCGCGCAGGATCGTCATTGCCGTCGCCAGTATCCTCAGCGCCATGTCGCGCTGTGTGTCGGTCACAGTCGGTCTCATCTCAACTCCTTGCCCCGACGGTCCTGACGGCGTCGGCATACTGAGATGTGCATGTGCCGGGATTGCGAACGAGAGGATCACCAGGATTCTGCCAGTAGGCCTGAACCACTTCCGCGCAGGCGTAGGCATCTTCTTCATGAAGTTGGCTCCTGTATCCGGTTTCGAATTGCGCCATTTGTTGTGCGGCTTCCGCAGAGATATTCAGGAGTTCACGTACCTTCCTTTCGGCAATCGCGATGTCTCGCCTGGCATACTCACCGCCTGGTTTGTCCTGCATGTAAGAAATCAGCCAGTAGTAGTGAAATACGAGCATTCTGTGCAGACCGATGTGAACACGATGATCGTCCGGCAAGGGCGTGTTCCCTGCCGCTGTGAAGACGCTTTCGAGCATCGTCGACGAATAGACCGTCTGGATATTCGGCAGGTCCCGGTAGTCGTCAGGAAAGTGCTGAAGCAGCGAAAACATCCAGAAGTACTGCTGGCAATGGCGGGACTCGTGATACAGAGTGTCGGCAAATGCCCTGAGGCGGTTATCTAGGGAGACCGGCTGGTCTCTGAGTTCGACGATGCGCGCGATCTCGCTCTCGTTGACGGCGATAACCCAGTCCCCACCGACGAACGCGGCGCTGACATCCTGTCGCAGATTGTACTGCGTTGGCCGATCCGGATTGACAATCACAATCTTTGGCAAGGCACCCCCATATCCCCGCGTTGCGGCATAGCCTTGTGGCAATCCAAAAGGGCCGGAGCCAAGCGCGTCTTCCAATTGCCGCCTGACCGCGTTTTGAATCATGTTTCTCCAACTGGAATTCAAAGGCCACGTCACTGCGGTCCAGTCGATGCCCTTCAACGCAGTTCTTATCGCAGCCGTATAAGCCTTGGTCACCGGGTACTCAACATCCTTGCGCATCGACATACCGGCCGGCGCATCAGCCTGGGTCGCACCGTTGATGAAGTGATGAAAGCGCAGACCGAAGTTCATCGGATCGCACGAAACGAATTCGGGCGGCTTGTCTTCTGTCGTCGCGCCTTGATTGGGTGAGGCCACGGTCTGGCGTGCGACCCTCGCGCTGCGCTTCTCGGGGTTGGGCACTGCGCCCGTAAACGGCTCGTCCGCGTCCCTGATCACCGCGCCTTTGCTCACGGCAATAACCTTGTCCGGCTCACTCGCGGCGAACAGTTCGACCGTCGCGAACGCAAGCAGATTGCTGGTGACGAGACTCGTTTCTCCAAGCGCATTGGTCACGCCCTGAATCACTTGACCATCGTCGAGCGTGATCCGGTACGGCTGGTTCGGCAGTGCAAAGCCCGTAAGGTGTTCGATCAGAACATGATGCGCGGCCAGCTTGCCCGGCTTTCCGGGCGTTACCGGCACACTGACAGGCCGCGCCGCTGGCCCGTCATTCTGATGACTACCCGCATGGACCCGATGCTCCCCATCCGTATAGACCCTGTACCCTTCTGAATTGATGACCACTTGCGTGCTTCCCGCATGGAGCACGATCTCTTTGCTGGCCATCAGATTGATCGAATCGGTTCTACTGATGATGCTGACGACCCGCTGCGCGATGACCTCGACATCATCGCTTTGCGCTTCGATCCGCACCTTGCCTGACGCGGCCTTGAGCCTGATGCCGAGATTGCGCGCGAACACCCGCACGCCGTTGACTGCCGACGCCAGCAGCGATTTCGCCGCCGCCATGCTGACGTGTCCGCCCGCTGTGAGCGCGGTGTGTTCGACACTCGCCACGTGCGTGCTTTGCGCTGCCGTGAGACCGACCCCCGCCGCGCTGGCCAGCACCATGTCGGGCTCGGTCAGTTGCGGGAATGGAAGGTCCGCACGCGCCGCGACGCCGCGTATCGCCTCGTTCTGCGCCTTGATGGCCCGCGATACGTCGCTTTGACTGGTCTGCTGTTCCTGTGCCTCATACTGCCGCGCGAGACCCGCGAGGTTCTCGTGGATATCGCGCGCCTGCGTGAGACGCGCCACGGTCTCGCCGATATCCTTTGCCGGCGCGCTCGCGCCGCGACGCGCCTCGGTGGTGATCAGCATGCCCCTGTTGGCACGCGCGACACCCCATGCGTCGGTGGCCAGTTCCCAGCCTTCACCGCGTGCCTGTTGTCGGCCGGCCTCGCGCACGACACGCGTGTTGTAGCCCAGCACGAGGCGCGAGCTCGCGTGATCGCTGGCGAGCTGTGACTGGAGTTGGCCCGGCGTGTCGTCCAGTACGATGTGATTGGTCTGGCCGTCGCGGCCATCTTTGAGCTCACTGCTAAGGATGCCTGAAAGGGCCTGGTTATCCGGTAACTTCCAGGGCGGCTGGTTCCAGCGATTGATCATCCGGCCCGATACGTACGGCTTGTCCGGGTCCTCTTCGTGGTAGCTGACCATGACCTCCTGACCGACGCGCGGCGGATAGATCGCGCCGAAACCATCACCTTGCCACGGCGACGACACGCGCACCCAGCAACTGGCATTTTCGTTTTTCGGGCCAAGCCTGTCCCACACGAAACGCACCTTGGCGCGCGCGTATCCATCGACCCAGATCGGCTGGCGCTCGGGCCCAACCACGATTGCCGTTTCCGCCGCGCAGCGCGGCTTTTTCTTCGGGCGGTTTCTGAAGAATGTATTGGCAGGCTGAAGCACGAAGCGGGTCACGTACTGGCGCAGCGCATCGTTCGTGTCGTTACCGGGCGACTGCGTGTTCTGCGCCGCGTTGCGAATGTCGAGCGTGGTCGATACCACCAGGTACTCGGCGTTGATTTCGTGTTGCGGATGATTGTCGAGCCAGAATGTTTTCCCGGTTCTCAGGCCGCGCAGATTCCCCTGGCCCTTCAGACGCAGCCGGTGGCAGCGCATTGCATCGACGCGCACGCTCGCGAGGTGTTCGGCTTCATTGCGGAAGTCGTTTCGCTCGCCTGACAATCCCGTCGCGCCGGCGAGCGGCTGCGAGTAGTCGCCCCAGCCGTGTTGCTCGATGTTGTCGTAGGCCCGCTCGCTGAAGCTCTTGTACTCGCCCTCGAAGTGCACGCCGGGGCGCGTGTAGTCGTAGTCGATCAGACTGACCTTGCCCGTCGTGATCTGACGCGAGACCTCGAGCCTGTGAATGTGCTCTTCGTCGACGTGCCGGCTGTCAGGCGCGTGATAGCGGATAGTGTCGTACGCGTTGTCGTGCTGTTTGTGCGAGCCGGGCGAATCGCACAGTACCAGCGTGATTCCGTCGAACAGATAGTAGATTCCCCATTCTCTCCAGATCCGCGTGAGGAATTCGAAATCAGATTCCCACATCTGCCGGACATAGTCCCGCTTTGGGTAGCCTTTGCGCAAACCGGGCGCGCCCAATTCCATCACGACCGGAAAGTGATAACGCTCCTTGAGTATCCGGTCCGTGATGTCCACCACGCTCGCGTTCTGAAAGATCCTGCTTTCGCAGTTCTTCGTGGCCAGCCACAGCCAGGGGCGTACGACGAAGCGGTAATGTGCGCGCCGGTCGTCGGTGCCGGTCTCTTTCATGCCCGTGATGAGGCCCGAAATCGTGCGGCGGCCCGCACCCACGTGTGCCATGTCGCCGGGTTCCAACACCTGCTGACCGAACAATCCGTTCCCGTCGAAAGCGATCGAAATGTCGATGACCTGGCCAATCAGGTTATCGGGTACGACCAGTTCCTGTGCTTGCCACAATCCGAGCGTCGGACGTTCGATCGTCGCCACGTCGAGCGTGTATCGATAGAGCTTGCCCAGGGATTCGGTGCCGCGCATGCGTAGCGGAGCCAGCAAAGGCTCATTGCCCCATGTGGGTAGTGCGTGACTGGAAAGACCTAGCGTGCGGTCCTGTGCGGGTTTGAACATGCGTGCACGGAGCTCGGTGTGCCGTGGCAATCAGGAAGCGATCAGGATCGCGCCGCAGCCTGTCCTGTCGCCGGCATGGCTGACCCGCTTGCCGTTGCTGTTCTTCATCGGTCATCCCCCTTGTCGTGTGTGAACGCCAGTATCGGGAGTGGGACGACCAGGAGCTATCGGAATTGGACGAATTTTTAGCCTATGCAGGCAATTTTTTAAACTATCGGGCGAACGGGATCTCGCCGCCTCCAGAGTGAAGCATCCCCCATGCGCCGAGGCCCCGGATGAACCTCCACGCCGCCGCCCGGCTACATTCATCGGCACGCGCCGTCCGCAGACGACGCGTGCCTGCGCTTAGAAGAACCCCAGCGCCTCCGCCTGGTAGCTCACCAGCAGACACTTCGTTTGCTGATAGTTCGACAACGCCATCTTGTGCGTTTCGCGCCCGATCCCCGACTGCTTGTAGCCGCCGAAGGCCGCATGTGCCGGATACAGGTGGTAGCAGTTGGTCCACACGCGTCCCGCCTCGATCTCGCGGCCCATTCTGTAGGCGCGCGTGCCGTCGCGCGTCCACACGCCGGCGCCGAGGCCATAGTACGTGTCGTTCGCGAGTTCGATCGCTTGCTGTTCGTTCTTGAACGTCATCACCGAAGCGACCGGCCCGAAAATCTCCTCCTGGAACACGCGCATATCGTTGTTGCCGAACAGCATGGTCGGCTTCACGTAGAAGCCCTCGCCGAGTCCGGCGCCGGGCGTGGTGCGCTCGCCGCCGACGAGGCACTGCGCTCCTTCATTGCGGCCGATGTCGATATACGACAGGATCTTGTCGAGCTGCTGTTGCGACGCCTGCGCGCCGATCATCGTTTCCAGATTCAGCGGGTGACCGGCCTTGATGCGCTCCACGCGGGCAATCGCTTTCTCGATGAAGCGCTCGTAAATCGACTCCTGAACCAGCACGCGCGACGGGCACGTGCACACTTCGCCCTGATTCAGCGCAAACATCGCGAGACCTTCGAGCGCCTTGTCGAGGAACGCGTCGTCGCGATCGAGCACGTCGGCGAAGAAGATGTTCGGGCTCTTGCCGCCGAGTTCGACCGTCGACGGAATCAGGTTCTCCGCCGCCGCGTGCAGGATGCGCTTGCCGACCGGCGTCGAGCCGGTGAACGCGATCTTCGCGATGCGCTTACTTGTGGCAAGCGCTTCGCCCGCTTCCTTGCCGAAGCCGCTGACGATGTTGACGACCCCTGCCGGGAACAGGTCGCCGATCAGTTCGATCAGCACGAGTATCGAAGCCGGCGTCTGTTCGGCGGGCTTCATCACGACGCAGCAGCCGGCCGCGAGTGCGGGCGCGAGCTTCCATGCGGCCATCAGCAGCGGGAAATTCCACGGAATGATCTGCCCGACCACGCCGACCGGCTCGTGAAAGTGATAGGCGACCGTGTTGTCGTCGATCTCCGAGATACTGCCTTCCTGGGCGCGGATGCAGCCCGCGAAATAGCGGAAATGATCGACGGCGAGCGGCAGGTCCGCGGCCATCGTTTCGCGCAGCGGCTTGCCGTTGTCGATCGACTCGGCGACAGCGAGCAGCTTCAGGTTCTTCTCCATCCGCTCAGCCACCGCGAGCAGCAGGTTCGAGCGTTCCGTGACCGACGTCTTCGCCCATTTGCGGCGCGCCGCGTGCGCGGCGTCAATGGCGAGGTCGATGTCGGCGGCGCTCGAACGCGGCACGCGACAGAACGGCTGTCCGTTGATCGGCGACACGTTGTCGAAATAGTCGCCGGCGACCGGCGGCACCCACTTGCCGCCGATGTAGTTTTCGTAACGCTGGCGATAGGGATACTCGATGTCGATGCCGAGGGCTTTCAGGTCAAATGGATTCATCACTTGTCTCCGTTTTGTGATGGTGATCGGGTGACTGCGCGCAACGACCTCAGGCACGAACCGTACCAATGCATCGAAGTGCAAAATTCCACGGTTTGCGGTGGGCTGTACAGGCAGAAGTGTTCCGCTTCGGAACAGTGGCGCGAGCAGCGGGTGTTCAGAAACGCCGCAATCGGGCCGACGCTGACACAGATCAAGGGCGCGGGCCTGCGCGGGTCGCCGCAGACGGCGGCCGGGCGGTCAATGGGAGTATCCTGTCGTCACGCATCGAAGCGACCGGCACGATCCGGACGCATTCAGGAGGAGACAATGCGCGACGACGTTCATCCGCTCAGCCATGCCGCTGCCAACCGCTCCAATGGCTGGCCCGCGCCGGCCATCCAGAAAGCCCACGAACGCTCCGAGACATTCGGCCTGCGCGCATCGTTCCGGCCGGATTACGACATCCTCTCCGACACGGGCCTCGCGCTGAAGCGCGAACAGAACCAGACGCTGTGCGCGCATGCAATGCCGGTCATGGAGACGCTGCGCGAGCAGATCGTCAACACGCAAAGCATGATCGTGCTGACCAACGCCGAAGGCTTGATCCTGCATTCGATCGGCGATGACGATTTCCTGCATCGCGCCGAAAAAGTGGCGCTGCGGCCCGGCGCGAACTGGGCCGAGGATCGCCAGGGCACCAACGCGATCGGCACCTCGCTCGCCGAGGGCTGCGCGATGGTCGTTCATGGCGACCAGCACTATCTGGCGGCGAACCGCTTCCTGACCTGTTCGAGTGTGCCGATTCTCGATCCGTATGGCGATCTGATCGGCGTGCTCGACGTGACCGGCGACCACCGCAGCTATCACCAGCACACGATGGCGCTGGCGAAGATGTCGGTGCAGATGATCGAAAACCATCTGTTCTCGACCGCGTTTCGCGACGTGCTGCAAGTGTCCTTCCACGGAAGGCCCGAGTTCCTCGGCACGCTGATGGAAGGGATCATTGCGTTCACGGACGATGGCCGCTTTCTGTCTGCGAATCGAAGCGCGCAGTTTCAGCTCGGCTTGTCCCTTGCCGCGCTGCGCGCGCATACGCTTTCGTCGTTGTTTCAGATCACATGTGCGCAACTGATCGACCGTTTGACGCACGGCGTCGCGCCGCACGTGATGCTGAATCTGCACAACGGCGCGGTGGTTTGCGCGCGTGCGCAGTTCAGGCGGACGTCATTTGGGCAGGGGCGTGGGGTGGTCGATGTACAGGGTGCCGCCGCATCGCATCCGGTGCGTGCGAATGCGCGTCGGCCGGCTGCGGGACTGTCGCGGCTCAGCGATCTCGACACCGGCGATGCGCGCGTGGCCGCGCTGATCACCAAGGTTCGCAAGGTGCTCGGCAAGGACATTCCGATTCTGATCACCGGCGAGACCGGCACCGGCAAGGAGTTGCTCGCGCAGGCGATTCACAACGATTCGCCGCGCCGCGACGGTCCCTTCGTCGCGGTCAACTGCGCGTCGATTCCGGAGTCGCTGATCGAATCTGAGCTGTTCGGTTATGACGAGGGTGCGTTCACCGGCGCGCGGCGCAAAGGGGCGATCGGCAAGCTCATGCAGGCGAATGGGGGCACGCTGTTTCTCGATGAGATCGGTGACATGCCGTATTCGCTGCAGGTGCGATTGCTGCGCGTTTTGCAGGAGCGGGAGGTGACGCCGCTTGGGGCGGCGAGAGCAGTTCCTGTTGATGTGTCGGTTATTTGTGCGACACATCGAAACCTCCGGGAGATGATTGCGCAGAAGCTGTTTCGTGAGGATCTTTACTATCGGATCAATGGGCTTGCGGTTCGGTTGCCGTCGTTGAGCGAGCGGAGCGATCTCGCGGTCGTGGTTGAGAAGATGTTGCAGCGGGAATCAGTTGAAAGCGGGAGAGGGCGGGCGCTTAGCGTTGCGCCGGATGTGAAGGCGGCGTTCGGGCGACATGCGTGGCCGGGCAACTGCCGGCAACTCGCCAACCTGCTGCGCACTGCGGCGGCGATGGTGGAGGAGGATGGAGAGATCCGGTGGGAGCATTTGCCGGATGATTTTCTGGATGATGTCCGTGGCGCGGGTGGTGGCGGTGGCAGTGGTGAGGCTTCGGCGCATGACGGCGAGCGGCTGCAGGATGTCGCCGCCTCGGTGGTCGCAATGACGCTGGCGCGATATGGCGGCAACGTGTCGGCGGCGGCGCGTGCGCTTGGGGTGTCGCGCAACACCATCTATCGCAGGATGCCGGCGGCGGAGCGGGGCGGGGCAGCGGACGAGGACTGACGTCGGGGCTTTCGCCGGAAAGCCGTTCTTCAGTGACCGCGCGGCGCTGGTGCGCGTTGGGGCGTCTGTCAGACCATGAGGGCGTGCCGCAGGACGATCCACGCGGACCACGCGAGCAACGCAACGCCGAGCGGCGTGCCGATGGAGCGGCCCCAGCGGAAATTCTTCTCGACCGCCATGATCGCGCCAAGCGCCAGCATCCAGCCGACGCTCCCGGTGCCAACCGCGAACATGAGCAGCATCAGCGCCCAGCAGCAGCCGATGCAGAACGCGCCGTGACTGATGCCGAGCAGAAAGCTCTCGCGGCGCGCGCTCCTGCCGCGCCAATGCTCTGCGATGAACATCAGCGGCGAGCGGCATTTGTCGAGGCATCGATGTTTCAGGCTGCTGAACTGCCAGGCGCCTGCGAGCGCGATGATCGCAGCGCCGATCAGCCAGCCATCCCCGAGCAACGTCGGCGATTGGTCTGCAACGCGATGGAGCGCCGCGTCGAAGCCGTGCGCGGCGAGGCCGAACAGCGCCCAGGCCGTCGCGTAACCGGCGATTAGCAACGCCATCAGCGTGCCCTGGATTTCGCGCCCGCTCGTCATTCGCCTGAAGGTATCGAAGAGCGGGAAGGCGGTCGGCAGCATCATCGCCGCGATCATCAGGAGCCATGCGACGCTGTGCAGCAACGCCGCCAGCGTGAGACTCGCGCCGGGCACCTCGCGGCATATCGCGCCGACGAGCGGCATTTCGGCCCAGCTCGTGTGACGCAGATAGCGTGCATAGGGTCCCGCGTCCCACATCCATAACGCGATCCACGCGCTGGTCGTCAATGCGACGAAGAGCGGCGCGAAAAGCCGCGAGCGCTGGAGCATCTTCACGACGCGAAGCTGAACGATCCCTGAATCGCGTTATGTCCCGTCAATGCGAGATCGAGATTGAGCTTTTCGTGGCGCAGGCGAAATGAGTTCGCTTTGCCGACGAACGCAGGGGATCCCGGTATCGTCGAAAAGATGCTTTCGACCAGTTTGGTCGGCTCGCCGGTCGGGCCGCGATAGGGCTCCACGTCGGCCTCGATCACTTCGCCGACTTTCATCCTGCCCTTGCCGTCGACGACCGTGTATTCAATCGATGCGCGTTCTACGGACACGACTTCGCCAATCAACTTCACGAGATCCGCGAGCGGTCCGCCGCGCTCGCCACTGTGCGCGCTAACCAAGGCGTCGAATTGCGCATCGCTCGCGCGCTCGTCGACGAACATCGCGACGCGCCAGCCGCCTTTGAGCACATTGCCCGGAATGAATGCCGCGAACGCGACCGTCAAGCCAGACACATCGACGCCGTCGATCGTGCCTGTCTCGTAGTGGTAAGCAAGCGCGCTGCGGCAAATGCCGTTATCGGGATCTTCTCCAATCCAGCACGGACATAGCACTTTGCACTCGCACACTTCGAGGATGCTGCCCATCAGTTGATAGCTCATTTGCGCCTCCACTGCCGTTTTTATCCGGCCGGGAAGAACAATGCCGGACATCCTTTGTTGTAGGCGTTAAGCAGGCAGGAATCAAAGCGTGCGGGGCTGCGAATGATTGAAACGGCTTATACAGCTAGTGCTTTGGCGCCGGGAGCGGTGGGCATTGTCCGGAATTCACTTTGCCCCAACGCAAAGCCTTGGCGGTAGCGCACCGCCAGGGCCTCACGTCAGTCCCCTCACTTATTGACCATCCTCGCCGGCACACTAATAGCGAGCAGGCCGCCGAGCACCATGAAGGCCGCGAGCATATACATGCCGGAGTCGTTCGCCGCAGTAACCTGTTTCAACCAACCCACGGCATAAGGACTCAGGAAACCGGCAAGGTTGCCAATCGAATTAATCATCGCAATCCCGGCAGCGGCGCCGGTGCCCGCGAGAATCGCCGTAGGTAAACTCCAGAACAACGGCAAAGTAGTGAGGATGCCCATCGTGGCCAGCGTCAGGCCGGTCATAGCGAGCAAGGTGTTATGCGTCCAAACGACGGAAAGCACCAACCCCACCGCCCCCAAAAACGCAGGCAACGCAATATGCCAGCGCCGCTCTCTGGTGCGATCCGCACTGCGCGCCACCAACACCATCGCGACCACCGCCGCCGCAAACGGCACCGCCGACAGCAACCCGATCAAAAACGCATCGGTGACGCCGGTCGATTTGATAATCGTGGGCAACCAGAAGCTCACCCCATAAAGCCCCATCACAAACGAGAAGTAGGTAAGACTCAACATCAACACCCGTGCGCTAGTGAACACCTCACGAATCGGCATGTCGTGCTTGGCCGCTTCTTCCGCCGACACCTGACTCTCGAGCAATTGCTGCTCTTCACGAGTCAGCCATTTCGCCTTCGAAATCCGATCATCGAGTGTCACAAACACGATGATCCCAACCAGCACCGACGGCACCCCTTCAAGCAGGAACAGCCACTGCCACCCATGCCACCCATTCACGCCGTTAAAGTTCTTCAGGATAAAACCCGACACCGGCCCACCAATCACACCGGACAACGCAATCGCCGTCATAAACCACGTCGTCATGCGTCCACGCCGATGCGCCGGATACCAGTAGGTGAGATACAAGATGATCCCAGGAAAGAACCCTGCCTCGGCAAGCCCGAGCAGAAAGCGCATCACATAAAACATCGTCGGCGTGGTGACCAGCATCGTCAGCATCGAGATCACGCCCCACGAAATCATGATCCGCGCGATCCACACACGCGCGCCGACCTTGTGCAGGATTACATTGCTCGGCACTTCGAAAATGAAATAGCCGATAAAGAAGATTCCTGCGCCAAAGCCGTATACGGCATCGCTCAAGCCGAGGTCGGTGCTCATCCCCAGTTTCGCGAAGCCGACGTTCACGCGGTCCAGATACGCGACGATGTAGCAGAGCATCAATAGCGGCGCGAGCCGCCACGTGACCTTGCGGTAGGTCGCCTCTTCGAACGTGGAAGGTGGCGCGCCAGCGCCAGGATGGTGGAGCGGATCTGCCGGACTAGCCATGACTGTGTCTCCTTGTTTTTATGGAATTGAAGTACTGCCACCGATCGATTCGAGTCGTGGCAGCGCTTCACTCGCTGCTATACGCAGCGCCCCCCATCTACTTCGAGGCACACGCCGGTAATGAACTCCGCTTCATCGGAAGCCAGATACAGCGCCGCATTGGCAACATCCTGCGGCGTTGAAAACCGTCCGAGCGGAATCCCCGCCAGAAACTTCTGCCGATTCTGCGGCGTATCCTCGACACCCATGAACTCGGACAGCAGCGCCGTTTCGCCGATCACCGGATTCACGCAGTTCACGCGAATGCGCTCCGGCCCGAGTTCGACCGCGAGCGACTTGCTCGCGATGATCACCGCGCCCTTGCTGCCGTTGTACCAGACGAGTCCCGGCCGCGGCCGCACGCCCGCCGTCGACGCGATATTGATGAAGCTGCCACCGCCTTGCTCGCGAAAATACGGCACGAACTCCTGCACGCTCCAGTAGATGCTTTTCACGTTCACCGCGTAGACGCGGTCGAACTCGGCCTCGGTGACTTCGAGCACCGGCTTGTTGCGATGCGTGGTGCCGGCGTTGTTCACGACGATCTGCACGCTGCCGAAATCGCCGAGCGCGGCCTCGCGCAGCGCGTGCCAGTCGTCGCGTTGCGCGACGTTGCCGGGCACCGCGATCGCCTTGCCGCCCGCGATCGCGATCTCACTGGCGACGCGTTCGGCGGCCGGCCCGTTGAGGTCGTTCACCACGACGTTCGCGCCTTCACGCGCAAACGTCTTCGCGATGCCTTCGCCGAAACCCGAACCGCCGCCCGTGACGATGGCCGTTTTACCTGTCAACCGCATGATGTCTCCGTTGTTTGTGATGGATAGAGCGATGCGTTGTTGTGCGTTACGAGATGGTCTAACCGTGCCGGATCGCAATCGTCTTCAGCACCGTAAAGCCATACAGCGCCTCGAAGCCTTTCTCGCGACCATGCCCCGAATGCTTGACGCCGCCGAACGGCAACTCGACGCCGCCGCCCGCGCCATAGTTGTTGATGAACACCTGGCCCGAGCGCACGCGTCGCGCGAGCCGCATCTGGCGCGCGCCGTCGCGTGTCCAGATACCGGTGACAAGCCCGTATTGCGTGCCGTTCGCGAGCGCGAGCGCTTCGTCTTCGTCGCGGAACGACATCGCGGCGAGCACCGGGCCGAACACTTCGTCGCGCGCGAGCCGGTGGCTTGCGGGTACGTCGCGCAGCAAGGTCGGAGCCTGATAGAAGCCGCTTTCGGGTGCTTCGGGAATCACTTCGCCGTGCGCGGCCATCGCGATGCCGTCGTGTTGCGCATCGGACAGGAAGTCCCATACGCGCTGCTGCTGTTTCGCGCTGATCAGCGGTCCGCAGTCGAGATCGGCCTTCGACGGCCCGACGCGCAGCGCCTGGAATGCGCTGCTGAGCCTGTCGAGCAGCGGCTCGTAAATCGCCTTGTCGATCAGCACGCGGCTGCCCGCCGAGCAGGTTTGCCCGGCGTTCTGCACGATCGCGGAGATCAGCACCGGCAGCGCCGCGTCGAGATCGGCGTCGGCGAACACGATTTGCGGCGACTTGCCGCCGAGTTCGAGCGTGACTGGCACGTGGTTTTCAGCTGCCATCTGCGTGACGAGCTTGCCGGTATCGGGTGACCCCGTGAACGACACGTGATCGATACCCGGATGACGCGCGAGCGCTGCGCCCGCTTCGTGTCCATAGCCGGTGACGATGTTTAGCGCGCCCGGCGGCAGGCCGGCTTCGGCGGCGAGTTCGGCGACGCGCAGCACCGAGAGACACGCGTCCTCGGCCGGCTTGACGACGCATGCGTTGCCGGCCGCGAGCGCCGCGCCGACGCTGCGCCCGAAAATCTGCATCGGATAGTTCCACGGCACGATGTGCGCGGTCACGCCGTGCGGCTCACGGATCGTCAGCACCGTGTAGCCGAACTGGTAGGGCAGGGTTTCGCCGTGCAGCTTGTCGGCCGCGCCGGCGTAGAACTCGAAATAGCGGGTGAGCGCGGCGGCGTCGGCGCGCGCCTGCTTGAGCGGCTTGCCGGTGTCGCGCGCTTCGAGCTGCGCGAGGTCCTCCTGGCGCGCGGCCACCAGCAGCGATAGCCGGTACAGCACGCGGCCGCGCTCGGCGGCGCTCAGCGCGCCCCACGCACCTTCGAACGCGCGGCGCGCCGCGTGCACGGCGGTGTCGATATCGGCCTCGGTGCCGCGCGCGATGCGCGTGAACGGCTGGCCGTCCGAGGGATCGAGTACGGCGATCGATTCGCCGCCGGAAGTGGCGCACCACTCGCCGCCGATGAAATGCCGGGCTTCTTCCATGCATGCTCCTTGAAGATGACGCGCGGCCGTTGTGCGGCGGCGCCGGTTCGAAGGGGAGACACAAAACGGTAGAGACGCGAAGCGTAAGTCGCCAGACGATTATCGCGCCGATCCAACCGCGGATGCCACCTGCCGATTGGCTATAATGGCGCATTCCGCACGGTCCGGTGCGCGGCCCCGTCGTTCGGGGGCAGAGGGTTTCAGGGTTCGGCGTTCGCGGTTCACAAAGCATTCGCATCGCATCCGCAGCCCGCGCACCGTTCGCCGCATTCCGACTTCCATCCCCTTCAGAGAGCGCTCATGAGCTTCAATCACGTTCCCGCAGGCAAAGACCTTCCGCAAGATTTCAACGTCATCATCGAAATCCCGGCGCAAAGCGACCCGGTGAAGTACGAAGCCGACAAGGATCTGGGCCTGCTCGTCGTCGACCGATTCATCGGCACCGGCATGCGCTATCCGGCCAACTACGGCTTCATTCCGCAGACGCTGTCGGGCGACGGCGACCCGGTCGACGTGCTGGTGATCACGCCGTTCCCGCTGCTCGCTGGCTCGGTGGTGCGCGCCCGCGCGCTCGGCATGCTGCAGATGACCGACGAATCGGGCGTCGACGCAAAGCTGATCGCCGTCCCGCATGACAAGGTTTGCCCGATGACGGCGGACCTGAAGTCGGTCGACGATGTGCCGGCTTATCTGAAGGACCAGATCAAGCATTTCTTCGAGCAGTACAAGGCGCTCGAGAAGGGCAAGTGGGTGAAGGTCGACGGTTGGGCGGGGCTCGACGCCGCGCACAAGGAAATCAGCGAAGGCGTGGCGAACTACAAGAAGTGAGCCGCGTCGGCGCAAAACGCGACCGACAGAAAACGAAAGCTCGCTGACGAAGCGCCCCTGGTGGGGCGCTTTTTTTATGCCGTCGGATCGGTGCCCGGGCGGCAACGGCGGGTTGAATTCTGACAGTCCCGCTCTACAGTAATGACGTGAAGGTGAATGGGCGCAGGCCGATACGCCGTACCGGATCCGATGGCCGCGAGGCGCACGCCACGCCTCGGAGGACACGCTCATGAGCACGTTGAAGGCGAAGATCCGGCATGAAGTCTCGAAGGCCATTCCGCCCACGCTGTTTTTCTTCGTGATTCTGCATATCGTCGCGCTGTGCCGCGCGTTGATGGTGCGCGGCACGGGGATCTCGTTGCCCGTTTCGGCTTCGGTGCTGATCGCGGACCTGCTGCCGTTCATCAACCGGTTTCCCGAAAAGCCGCTGATCTGGAACGTCGTGTGGAAGACCTTCATGTATGCGCTGGTCGCGCTCGCGGTTCACTATCCGGAGCGGCTCTTCGAGTTCTGGAAGCACGCGTCTGGCCTCATTGAGGCGAACTCGCGTCTGCGGCCGGATTTTCTTGCGGAACAGAATCGGCCCGTGGACGGGTGAAATCGCGACGACCGCACCGCATAACCTGAATGCATCGCCAGGATGTACGGAACGCATTTTTATATTTAGGTGTAAACCCTTATCATTCGCCGCACGACCTCGCGCGCGATCTCACCGCTGCATCCCCGCGCGTCTCCATAACTTCAAAAAGCACTGTCCGGATGATGAACCGCAGCAAGTCCCACTCGACATCGCCGCGCTGGTCGACCCGGCTGCATTCGGTCGTCACCGCGATCTACCGCAAGCGGCCGGTCTGGATGGTGTCGTTCGCGGCGAGCGAGGCGAATCTGTCGGAGGGCTTGCGAGCGGCGTGCGCGTCGACGGCGATGCTCGCGCTCGGCAACGTACTGCACGATCCCATGTTCGCGTGGGCCGCGATCGGCGCGTTCTGGACCTGCCTCGCCGACGCGGCCGGCTCGAACCGCGCGCGCTTCATGTCGATGATGGGTTTCGCGCTGCTGTCGACGCTGTGCGGCGGTATCACCGAGTTCGCGTCCGCCGCAGGCACCGCGTTCGCCGCGCTCGCGGTGCTCGCGTTCACGACGCTCGGCGCATTCGGCCGCATCTGGGGCGCGGCCACGTCGCAGGTGACGATCCTCGCGGCGACCGCCTGCGTCGTGATGGTCGACCGGCCGATGCACGACGCGCGCGCGGGGTTTGCGTTTCTGGCTGTCTATCTGGCCGGTTGTCTGTTCGCGATCGTGCTGAGTCTGACGGTGTGGCGCATTCATCCGTTCGGCGCGAGCCGCGCGTCGTTGCGCGCGGTGTATCTGCGCCTCGCCGACGTCGCGTTCGATAGTGCGCGTCTCGTCGGCGAGCGTGCCGCGCCGCGCGACTGGGCTACGCATGCCGCGCGGTTTCGCGCCGACGCGCGCGCGTCGCTCGAACGTTCGCGCGATGCGCTCGCGAGTGTCCCCGCATCGAAGGCGGGCGGCGCGGCGGTCTACGATACGCTGCTTGGCCTCCTGACCGATGGCGAAGCGTTGTTCGCGTATCTGATTGCGGTGTCGGGCGCGGCCGAGAAAGTGCCCGACGATGCGCGCCGCACGCAACGCGCGGCGCGCCTGCTCAATGCGATTGGCGAAGTGCTCAGCGACATCGGCAGCGCGACCGGCGATGCATGCTGGGAGCGTCTCGCGGATCCGCAGGCGCGTCTGCGGCGTCTCGCGCATCGGCTCGAAAGCGCGTTGCCCGAACCGGTGAAGCTGCAATCCGGTTTCGAACTTGTCGATTTCGCGCCGCGTGAGGTGCACGTCGAGACGTGGAGCGCGTGCGTCGCGCGTTATACGGCGCGCGCGTGGTCGACGCTGAAGGCGAACCTGTCGTGGCAGTCGGTCGGCTTGCGTCATGCGGCGCGTGTCGGTGTGACGACGACGGCGGGCTTCATCGTGATTCGCGCGCTCGGTCTGCCGTTTGGCTACTGGGCGACGATGGCGACGCTGCTGATCTTGCAGCCGTCGATCGCGGCGACGTGGCCGCGCAGCATCGAGCGCGCGGCGGGCAGCATCGTCGGCGGCGTGCTCGCGGCGGCGATCGGCTATGCAATTCATTCGCCGCTCGCCATCTCGCTCGTGGTGTTCCCGCTCGTCATGGCGACGATGGCGCTGCGCCCGGTCAGCTACAGCCTGTTCGTGCTGTTTCTGACGCCGGCCTTCGTGCTCGTCGCCGACTTTGCGACGCCCGGCGCCAACGAGCTGGCGTTCGCGCTGACGCGGCTCGGCAATAATGTGCTCGGCTGCGTGCTTGCGCTCATCGCGACCTTCCTTCTATGGCCGACGCGCGAGAAGCTCGACGTGCGCGTCTATCTCGGCGACGCGGTGCGCGCGAATCTCGCGTATCTGCGTGCGTCGCTGGAAGCGCCGCGGCACAGCGGCAAGGAGATCGAGCAATTGCGCCGCGCGGCCGGCCTCACCAGCAACAACGCGGAGGAAGCGATCGGCCGCGTGCGCCTCGAAAAGCTCGAGGACTCGATGGCCGATACGGTGACGCTGACGGTGCTGAGTCTGCTGCGGCGGATGGCCGGGACCGCGACGCAGTTGCGCCTCACAGCGAACCGCCGCGACATGCATAGCGAACTCGACGAATGGGTCGCGGCGATGAGCGCGGCCATCGTGGCCGCGTTGAACCGGACGTTACGGCCGGTGCGGCTCGAGTTGCCCGCGCGCGAGCAGTTGACGTCGCTGGAAGCAGATGTGGTCGGCGAGCTGGCGCGCGTGCATCGGCTGTTGACCGAGAGGATGCGCGAGGCGAGGGGCTAGCGCGGCTCAGCCCGGGTTATCCCCGTCTTCCGCCTCGGCATTCACCACGACCTCCGGCAACACCGACTGCAGCGAAAACATCCCCGCCGCCAATGCGCGCTTGTCTGCGGGCGTGAGCCGCTTGACCCAATACTCGGCGCGCGACGCGCTCGACCGATCCGCCAGCTCGAACGACGCCAGCACCCGCACAGGCTTGCGCGCGCGCGTATAGCGCGCGCCCGTGCCGCTTACGTGTTTGTCGAAGCGAGCGGCGACATCGGTGGCGATGCCGGTATAGACGCTGCCGTCCGAGCATTCGAGCAGATAGAGAAACCACGCCATAACCGCGCTTCTAGCCTTTGAACGGATTGTGATCACGCAGCTCGTCCACGTACGCGTGGATGCTGTTCTTTTCGTTATCGAGGAAATGGCCGACCGCATCGGCAAACGCCGGATGCGCGAGCCAATGCGTCGAGCGCGTAACCGTCGGCAGAAAGCCGCGCGCCATCTTGTGCTCGCCCTGCGCGCCGCCTTCGAATGCACCGAGCTTTTCTTCGATGCAGAATTCGAGCGGCTGATAGTACGCGGTCTCGAAGTGCAAACAAGGCACGTGTTCGAGCGCGCCCCAGTAGCGGCCGTACAACGTGCCGCCTGTTTTCTCGTCGCGCTGATAGACGACGAGCGAACTCGCGATCGGCTTGCCCTCGTATTCGGCGATCACGAGCAGCAGATTCTCGGGCATCGACGCGCCGATCATGCGGAAGAAGTCGAGGTTCAGATACGGACTCGAAAAATGCTCGCGATAGGTTTGCCGATAGCACTTGCTGAAGAAGCGCCAGTCGGCATCCTTGATGTCCTCGCCGCGGATCCTGCGCATCGTGATGCCCGCCTCGCGCACCTTGCGACGTTCGGCGCGGATGTTCTTGCGCTTCTTCTGTTCGAGCGTCGACAGGAAATCTTCGAAGTCGCGATAGCCGTCGTTGAGCCAGTGAAACTGCACGCCTTCGCGTTGCATCATGCCGATATCGGTGAGCGCGTCCGCTTCGCTTTGCGCCGGGAACAGCACATGCAGCGACGACACCTCGGCCTGCTCGGCGAACGCCATCAGCGTCGCCGCGAGATGGCGCAGCGCGTGGTCATTCGCCGACAGCAGGCGGGTGCCCTGCACCGGTGTGAACGGCACCGCGCACAGCAGCTTCGGGTAGTAGGGCAGGCCGTTGCGCTTGTACGCGTCGGCCCAGGCCCAGTCGAACACGTACTCGCCGTACGAGTGCCCCTTCAGATACACGGGCGCCGCCGCCGCGAGCTTGCCCGTGCGCGCGTCGGCCAGCGTGACGAATTGCGGCGCCCAACCCGTGTCGGGGACCGCGCATTGCGTCGCGTTGAGCGCGCTCAGAAACTCGTGCCGTAAAAACGGCGTGGGCTGCGGCTGCGCGGCGAGAAGGGCGTTCCACTCGGCGGCGTCCACCTCGGAAGGAGATGCCAGAATGCCCGTGCGATAATCGATGCGTTGATGGTTCAATCTGCGTGACTGTTTGCAATGACCGGCGCGGCGCTGTGAAGATGAAGCGGCCGTGTCGTTGGTTAAGTTCGTTTATCCGGTGTATCCAATTCCGTCGAGCCATCGTGCCACGGTACCCGCGAGCCGTGAAGGCTTGCCTGTCGATCCTGCCATGAAGACCCGAATCGCTCTTGCTCAAATCAATGTCACTGTCGGCGATTTCGCCGGCAACGTCGCGAAGATCGTCGCCGCGGCGCGTGCCGCGCATAGCGACGGTGCGAAGCTGCTGGTCGCGCCTGAACTCGCGCTGTCGGGTTATCCGCCCGAAGACCTGCTGCTGCGCCCCGCGTTCTACACCGCGAGCGCGGCCGCGTTGGCCGATCTCGCCGCGCAACTGAAGCCGTTCACGGGATTGCATGTGATCGTCGGTCATCCGCTGCGCGACGTGACGGACAACCTGGCGAACGGCCATGGTAATGCAAACGCGCCGATCGAGCGCGGCGTGCCGCCGGTCGATACGTTCAACGCGGCCTCGCTGATCGTCGACGGCGAAGTGAGGGGCACCTATCGCAAGCAGGATCTGCCGAACACCGAGGTGTTCGACGAGAAGCGCTACTTCGCATCCGACCCGCAGCCGTTCGTGTTCGAACTCGATGGCATCAGGTATGGCGTCGTGATCTGCGAGGACGTATGGCATGCGTCGGCCGCGCAGATGGCGAAGGCCGCCGGGGCACAGGTGCTGCTGATTCCGAACGGCTCGCCATATCATCTGAACAAGGAAGCGGTGCGCTTCGATATCCTGCGCGCGCGGATTCGCGAGACCGGCATCCCGATGGTGTACGTGAACATGGTCGGCGGCCAGGACGAACTCGTGTTCGACGGCGGCTCGTTCGTGCTCGACGCGCAGGGCGAACTCGTCGCGAAGCTCGCGCAGTTCGAGGAAACCACCGCGATCGTCGAGTTCGACAACGGCACGCCGCTGCCGGCCGCGATTGCGCCGGAACAGTCGATCGAAGCGCAGGTGTACGCGGCGCTCGTGATGGGTGTGCGCGACTACATCGGCAAGAACGGTTTTCCGGGTGCTTTGATCGGTCTGTCGGGCGGCGTCGATTCGGCGCTCGTGCTGGCCGTTGCATGCGACGCGCTCGGCGCTGACAAGGTGCGCGCGGTGATGATGCCGTCGCGCTACACGGCCGACATCTCCACCACCGACGCCGCCGACATGGCGCGCCGCGTCGGCGTGCGCTACGACGAGATCGCGATCGCGCCGATGTTCGACGCGTTCCGCGGCTCGCTCGCCGAAGAGTTCGCGGGTCGCGCCGAAGATGCGACCGAAGAGAACATTCAGGCGCGTATTCGCGGCACGCTGCTGATGGCGCTGTCGAACAAGTTCGGTTCGATCGTGCTGACCACCGGCAACAAGAGCGAGATGGCGGTCGGCTACTGCACGCTGTATGGCGACATGGCCGGCGGCTTCGCGGTGATCAAGGACATCGCGAAGACGCTCGTGTACCGCTTGTGCCGCTATCGCAACGCGGCCACCACATTCGCGACCCGCGACGTGATTCCCGAGCGCATTCTGACGCGCGCGCCGTCGGCGGAGCTGCGCGAGAACCAGACCGACCAGGACAGCCTGCCCGAATACGAGGTACTCGACGCGATCATGCGTATGTACATGGAGGAGGATCGTTCGCTCGCGGAGATCATCGGGGCGGGCTACGCGGTCGACGACGTAAAGCGCGTCACGCGGCTGATCAAGATCAACGAGTACAAGCGTCGTCAGGCGCCGATCGGCATTCGTGTCACGCATCGCGCGTTCGGCCGCGACTGGCGTTATCCGATCACGTCGCGCTACACCGAGCCGGTGGAGTGAAAAACGATATACGCGTGCGGATGCCGCAATGCATCCGGCGCGGCGTAGAATAAAAATCATCCTTCTCTTTCCCACACTCCCCATCAAGAGACGAGGTTCGCCATGAAGCGCATCACTGCAGTCATCAAACCGTTCAAACTCGACGAAGTGCGCGAGGCGCTCGCGGAAGTCGGCCTCACCGGCCTGACCGTGACGGAGGTCAAGGGCTTCGGCCGCCAGAAAGGGCATACCGAGCTCTATCGTGGTGCAGAGTATGTGGTCGACTTTCTGCCGAAAGTGAAGATCGAAGTCGTGGTCGCGGACAGCCAGTGCGATCAGGTGATCGACGCGATCATCGGCGCGGCGCGTACCGGCAAGATCGGCGACGGCAAGATCTTCGTCGCTGACGTCGAACGCGTGATCCGTATTCGTACCGGCGAAGAGAACGAAGCAGCGGTATAAGTCGGCGCATTCTCGCACCGGCCCGGTGCGTGCAATGACTCAAAATTGCGCGGCCAATAAAAAACGGTGCAATACCCTTGCGGATATTGCACCGATACGCGCCTCTCGCAGCAGCGTGAAAAAAGATTCTCTTGGAGAAACTTGTGTTACACCCCGAGGGTCATGCCCTCGGGGCGCACCGTTCGATTAGAACGAGTGCTGGATACCTGCGTACACGCCGGTTTGCGCGCGGCCTTGCAGCGGGTTGTCCGTTTCTGGGGCATAGCCCGCGTTATTTGCATTCAGACCGAAGTTAGCCGCACGGCTGTTCGACACCCCTGCAATCTGGATATCCAACAGAGTGCGCTTGGACAGGTTGTACGAACCACCGACCGTGTAGATCGTTGCATTGCCCGCGCCGTTGTTGCCGTTCACGTGGTAGACCGCTGCAATCAGCGCTGCAGCCGGCGTTGCTTGCCACGTCACGCCGCCCCACTCATGATCGAGCGTGGTCGGCTGACCATACACGACGCTGGTAGCACCTGCGGAACGGACTGCCTGGTAAGCGGCCTGCACCTTGAACTGGCCGAGGAACACGTTCACGAGCGCCGAGTATTCACGCGACGCCGCGAACACGCCGTTGCTCGTGTTATCCGTATTGATGCCATTGTTGGCGACTGCACCGCCCCAAAGTGCGCCGGTCTTCGAGTTGCGGATTTCGTCATAGATACCGCGGACCTGGAACAACGAGCTCGTGTAGGTGACCTGTGCACCGGCCTCGCGGCCTTGCGGAGTCGTGCCGTTGCCGTTCCAGCTCGTTGAATTCGACAGCGCGTATTGGCCGTAGAAGTCAAAGCCTGCGAACTTCGGCGACTGGTACGCGAAGTTGTTGCTCGATTGCGGCCAGTTGCGGCCACGCACCAGCGATGCCGACGACCAGTTCGATTGACCGAACGGGTCGAAGTCCCACACACCGTTCGAGATGAAGAGCATGCGGCCCATCGTGAACGTACCGTACTGCGCGTTCGACACACCGACCGTTGCCCAGCGATTGAAGAGACCGCCGTTGCCAGGACCCGCGCCCGTCATCGTGTTGAACGAGCCTTCCAACTGGAACAGGACCTTGTTGCCGCCACCGATGTCCTCGACACCCTTCATGCCCCACAGGCTGGTACCCCAGTCGCCGCTTTCCGCTTTCCAGCGGGTCGTGTGCTGGGTGGCCGCGCCGTTGGCGTTGAGATTGTTCGAACCCGGAACGCCCGACATGTATTCGATGCCCGCATCGAGGCGGCCATACAGCGTGACGCTGCTCTGAGCGTGTGCAACAACGCCGGCCGACATCAGCGCAGCGGCGAGCAAAGCTTTCTTCATCTTCTCCTCCATACCCTGTCAAAAAAAGAAACCCAGTACTGCGAGTGGTGTTCGGACGCGATCAGCACCGAACAGAAAAGCGGTACCAGGGGAGAGTGGCGGGCGGATAGGGTCTCCTGCCATGACTTGCAGCGTCGAGCTGTCTTTGCGTCATGCCGATCCCTCGCCGACCGGTTCTCCTCTGTTTGAAGTGAAACTACTTTTAATCAACTTTGTTTTGCTACTTTGGTTACTAATTTATCAAAAATAACTTTAACTGGGAGAAGAAATTAGGACCAGCCACAGGGGGTGTCGCCAAATTGCAATACGAATGTGGGCCGGGACCCGGAGCGATCCCGTAAGAAAACGCCCAAAGCCTTGTCCGGTAAGGGATTGAAGGCGTGGGAGGGGGCGTATTAAGGATTGCCACTATTGACGTTTCGAAAGTGGCAGGTTAAGGCGAAAACGTGGCCCGAATGGCCACTTTGGCGAGGTTTTCGGCGCTTTTTCGTGGTACGAATGGCCGGGAGGAAGGAGGCAATAACAATGAAAAAGGCGCTCGAAAGCGCCTTGTAAAACTACTTCGACTACATTTCAGATGCGATCCGCATCATAAGTAGTCCTGGGTAATCTTATTATTTGAGACTACCTGACAGGAATTGCTTTAAACGTTCGCTCTTCGTGTTCTTGAACACCTCGTCTGGATGACCTTCTTCCTCGACGCGGCCCTGGTGCAGGAACATCACATGGTTCGACACGTTGCGCGCGAAACCCATTTCGTGCGTGACGACAATCATCGTGCGGCCTTCCTCGGCGAGCTTTTGCATCACCTTCAGCACTTCGCCGACGAGTTCCGGGTCGAGCGCGGAGGTCGGTTCGTCGAACAGCATCACGTCGGGATGCATCGCGAGAGCCCGCGCAATCGCGACGCGCTGCTGCTGGCCGCCCGACAGATGGGACGGATACTGCTTCTCGAGACGCGGCGCGAGACCGACCTTCTCGAGATATTCGCGCGCGCGATCCTCGGCTTCCTTGCGCTTCAGACCGAGCACGTGCACCGGCGCCTCGATGATGTTTTCGAGCACGTTCATGTGCGACCACAGATTGAAGTGCTGGAACACCATCGCGAGCTTCGTGCGCACGCGCTGCAACTGCTTCGGGTCCGACACGCGCAACGCACCGTCCTTGGCGGTCTGCGTGCGCACTTCCTCGCCGTCGACGAAGATGCGCCCCGCGTTCGGCTGTTCGAGAAAGTTAATGCAGCGGAGCATCGTGCTCTTGCCCGAACCGGACGAACCGATTACGCTGATCACATCGCCGGCATTGGCTTTCAGCGACACGCCCTTCAGGACTTCGTTGTCGCCGTACTTTTTGTGAAGCTCATCGACGAAGAGCTTCTGCTTCATGGAATTCATCAGGATCCTTAACGAGCTTGCTTGTCCAGGGACGCGCAGTTACTTGCCTTGCGGCCGCAGGTAAGCGAGCCAGCGACGCTCGGCGCGGCGGAACAGCCACACGAGCGCGAAAGAAATACACAGATACAGCAGCGCGGCGATGCCGAACGCGTTGAACGACTGATACGTCGCGGAGTTCACGTCGCGGGCGATCTTCAGGATGTCCGGCACCGTGGCCGTGAACGCGACGGTGGTCGCGTGCAGCATCAGGATCACTTCGTTGCTGTAGTAGGGCAGTGCGCGGCGCAGCGCCGACGGCAGAATGACGCGCCGGTACAGCGTGAACGACGACATGCCGTACGCGCGCGCCGCTTCGATCTCCCCATAAGGCGTCGCCTTGATCGCGCCCGCGAAGATCTCGGTGGTGTACGCGCAGGTGTTGAGCGTGAACGCGAGCAGCGTGCAATGCATGCCGTCGCGGAAGAACGCGTTGGTCAGCTCGTTGTTGCGGATGATCTCAAGGCTGTAGAGGCCCGTGTAGCACAGCAGCAACTGCACGTAGAGCGGTGTGCCGCGGAAGATATACGTATACAGCCACACCAGGCCAGCGAGCCATTTCTTCTTCGACACGCGCGCGACCGAGAGCGGTATCGACAGACAGAAGCCGAGGCCGATCGACACGACCAGCAGCCACAACGTGATCGCGACGCCGGTGAAGCGGTAGCCGTCGCTGAACAGATAGTTACGCCAATATTGCTGAATGATCTCGATCATAGATCCGCCTTTCGCACGCCGGTCGAGTAACGCTTTTCGAGGTACATCAGCACGAAGTTCGACACTGTGGTGATGAGGAGATAGATCGCCCCCGCGAGCAGGGTGAAGAAGAAGAACCGCAGCGTGCCCTTGCCGGCATCCTGCGATGCCTTGACGACGTCGGCGAGGCCGATGATCGACACGAGCGCGGTCGCCTTGACCATCACCTGCCAGTTATTGCCGATGCCCGGCAGCGCGAAGCGCATCATCTGCGGGAACATCACGCGCGAGAACACCTGCCAGCTCGTCATGCCGTAGGCCGCGCCCGCTTCGAGCTGGCCGCGCGGGACCGCGAGAAACGCGCCGCGGAAGGTCTCGGTGAAGTACGCGCCATAGATGAAGCCGAGCACTGCGACGCCGGCCACGAACGGGTCGATGTCGATCTGGTCCCAGCCGAACGCGTCGGTCAGGTTGTTTAGCCAGATCTGGATGCTATAGAACAGCAGCAGCATCAGCACGAGATCGGGCACGCCGCGCACGAGCGTGGTGTACACGGTGCCGATGCCGTTCGAGAGGCGGTTCTTCGACAATTTCGCCGCCGCGCCGAGCAGACCCAGCACGAAAGCGAGCACGAGCGAGAACACCGCCAGCTTGACGGTTTGCCAGGTGCCGCTGAGAAGCAGCGGGCCGTAGCCTTGAAGGAACATAGGTAGTCCTCGACGATGCGCTCTTCGCGCACCGCGAAAGACGCGGCCCGCGTTGCGCCGCGTCGGGGGCGAGCGGTTGGCTCGTGACCCGCGGCGCACAGCGTGCCGCTGTGCAAATCATGCTGCAGAAACGTTGACGCTCCTGCAGCGCGCTTTTGGGACTTTCGTCTCGGATTGTTTTGAATCTACTGCCGGGTGCTCACACTGACACTGCTACTGCCGCCGGCCTGCGCCGGCTTGCTACTCCGTATCCTGCCTGTTTCGCTCAACGGCCAGGATAAATATCGAAGTCGAAGTAGTGTTTTTCGAGCTTTTTGAACGTGCCGTCCTGATGAACCTCGGCTAGCGCCTGGTTGAACTTCGCTTTCAGATCGGCATCGCCCTTGCGCAGACCGATCGCGGTGCCTTCGCCGATCGTCTTCGGATCATTCACTTCCGGACCGGCCCAGGCGAAGCCCTTGCCACGCGGCGTCTTCAGAAAGCCGACGTCGGCCTGCACTTCATCCTGCAGCGCGGCATCGAGGCGGCCCGACGTGAGATCCGCGTACACCTGGTCCTGATTCTGGTACGACACGACGACCACGCCCTTCGGTTCCCACCAGGCCTTCGCATACTGTTCCTGCGTCGAACCCTGCTCGACGCCGACGTGCTTGCCTTTCAGCGATTCAGGGGTGGGCAGAAGCGGCGAACCCGTCTTCGCGATCATCCGCGCGGGGGCGTCGAACAGCTTGTCGGAGAAGTCGATCTGCTCGCGCCGCTGGTCGGTGACGCTGAGCGAGGAAATGATCGCGTCGAACTTGCGTGCCTTCAGCGCCGGAATGATGCCGTCGAGATCCTGCGCGACCCACACGCACTTCACGTTCATCTTCGCGCACAGTGCGCGGGTCAAGTCGGCATCGAAACCGACGATACTGCCGTCAGTCGCCTTCGATTCGAAGGGCGGATAACTGGCGTCGACCCCGATGCGCACCGTTTTCCATTCCTTCGCCATCGCTCCGGTGGCCAAGACTGCCAGAGCCACGCAAAGTGCGAACTTCTTCATATTTCTCCTGAAACAAACTGATCGTCGTGATGATTCGACACGACTCGACGCCCGCCGGCCAAGGGCCGACGGTCGCTATTCTAGGCGGTCAAAATTGCCGTGCCGCCGGGATGTCGCCTCGCCCTGGTCGTCCTTCGCGGGCGGTTCGTCCGGCGCGGCGTGCGCTGATCCGGCGCGTTCGGTACTTATCGGGTGCGCCTTGCGAGGGTGTCGCGCGGGGCCGAAGCCCGCCGCGCGGCGCTCGCGGCCGTCCCGGCGAGGCTTGCCGGTGCGTCCTGAACGTCCCGCGGGACGTCCACGCGTCTTGAAAAGCGCGGTATTTTACCCGAAGAGCGGCAACGTGCCACTGCGGGACGGCAACGAGCGACAAGTCGCCGCGCAGGGCGTGGTTCGTGCGCGACGCCGGCGCGGTTTTCCCGGCGACGGGCTCGCCGGTCGCGCCGTGCGCGCGATTGCATGCATCGATGGAACGCTCCGGTGCGGCCGCGCACGATTGTTAAGTGGGCGCGTAGCCCCTACATTCCCGGCATCGCTCTGATTGATTACTTACCGGGAGACTCTCCATGATCGAGATTCGCCGCTCCGAAGAACGTGGCCACGCCAACCACGGCTGGCTCGACTCGTATCACAGCTTCTCGTTTGCCGATTACCGCGACCCACAGCACGTCCATTTTGGGCCGCTGCGGGTGATCAACGAGGACCGCATCGCCGGCGGCCAGGGTTTCGGCGCCCATGGTCATCGCGACATGGAGATCGTCACGTACGTGCTCGAAGGCGCGCTCGCGCATCGCGACAGTATGGGTAACGGCTCGACGATCCGTCCCGGCGATGTGCAGCGCATGAGCGCCGGCACTGGCGTGCAGCATAGCGAGTTCAACGCGTCGCGCGACGAACTCGCGCATCTGCTGCAGATCTGGATCATTCCGCGCCGCGCGGGCGACCAGCCCGGCTACGAGGAAAAGCGTTTCGACGCCGACAGCAAGCGCGGCCGCCTGCGCGTGATCGCGTCGCCCGATGGCCGCGACGGCTCGGTGACGATCCACGCGGACGCGTCGATCTACGCGGGACTGTTCGACGCCGCCGAACACGCGACGTTCGCGCTGCCGGCGGGGCGCCTCGCCTATCTGCACGTCGCGCGCGGCACGCTGAGCGTGAACGGTACGGTGCTCGCGGCGGGCGATGCCGCGAAGCTCAGCGATGTCGACACGGTGACACTGGAGCAGGGTGACAACGCGGAAGTGTTGCTGTTCGACCTCGGTCAGTTGAACGGCTGATTCGCGTGGGCCGCGCGTAAAGCCGCGAGCATCGCCCAACGAAAACGCCACGGAAAACCTCTTCCGTGGCGTTTTTTCATGTGCGAGGCGCCCTCCCTGGCCCGCCTCGCGGATGCATCGCGCCGCTTACTGATTAGCGGCCGGCGCCGATGCCGCACCCTTCTGATGCTCCCAGCGCTCGCCCATCTTCTCGTGACGCTGTTCCATCCGCTCGAAGCGCTTCTTCAGCGCGGTGCTGACGGTGGTCTTCTGCTGGTCGTTCAGGCCGTTATAGAACTTGAGCCACGCGTCGGTGGTTTGCTGACGCAGTTGCGCGTCCTTCTGCTCGATCTGCTGATGCGATGCGGCCATCGCGTTCAGATCGAGGATCGGCTGCTGCTGCGCGGCCTTGAACTGGTTGCGAGCCTGTTCGTGGTTGGCGCGCATCGCTTCGCGGTTCTGCTTCATCGTGTCGAGCGCGTTTTGCCACAGCTTTTCCTGATCCGCGTTCAGCTTCAGCTGGTCGTGGAGTTGGGTCAGTTCCTGCATGAAGTGGCCGTGCCAGCCGCCGGGGCCGCCGTGGGCGGGTTGCGCGGCATAAGCGGCGCCCGCGCCGATGGCGAGAGCGGTGGCAGCAACGGCGAGAACGCGCGACATCTTTTTGGTGGACATATGAGGCTCCTTGTAATGGAATAGCCGACGATGCAACCGGTCGTGGGACTGCCTGCACTCGGTAAGCCACAGCGTAGAGAACCGCACGGGCCGCTGTGTTACGCGTCGGGACGCGGCGATTACCAGCAATTACGTGCTGCTTTCACCGTAACACCCAGTAACCCTTGAGGCGGTTCGGAAAACGAAAACCCTTTCTGCCGCGCGTTAAACTTCATTCCATGGCTACTCAAATCCTTGTCGTCGACGACGACGTCGAACTTCGCGATCTGTTACGCGACTATCTCGCCCGTCAAGGCATCGAAGTTTCGGTGCTGCACGACGCGGGCTCGCTCGAACGGCGCCTCGAACGCGAGCGCCCCGACCTCATCGTGCTGGACCTCATGATGCCGGGCGTGGACGGCCTCACCGCGCTGCGCAAGCTGCGCGCGTCGGGCGACGATATCCCCGTCATCATGCTGACCGCGCGCGCGGATGACGTCGACCGTATCGTCGGCCTCGAACTCGGCGCGGACGACTACCTCGGCAAGCCGTTCAATCCGCGCGAATTGCTCGCGCGCGTGCAGGCGGTGTTGCGCCGCCGCCGCACGTTGCCGTCGGCGGCGGCGCCCGAGCAGCGCGAGCCGTTCAGCTTCGGCCGCTTCACGCTGGATTTCCAGTCGCGCACGCTGCATCTGGAAGACAAGCCGCTCACGCTGTCGGGCAGCGAGTTCGCTCTGCTGAAGATTTTCGTCAATCACCCCATGCGCACGCTCACGCGCGAGCGCCTGCTGGAACTGCTGCACGGTCCCGAGTACGACGGCACCGACCGCGGCATTGACGTGCAGGTGTGGCGCCTGCGCCGCATTCTCGAGACGGACCCGTCCACGCCGCGCTTCATCCAGACGGTGCGCGGCCGCGGTTACGTGTTCGTGCCGGACGGCGAGCAGCATGCGTCGGCCCATTGATTCGCTGTTCGGGCGGCTCGCGCTGCTCGTCGTCGCGGTGCTGATGCTGTCGCATTTCGCGTGGTATGCGCTAATGCGGGTCGAGCGCACGCAACTGCAAACGCGCTACGCGGTCGAGGAAGCGACCTTCCTCGTCGACGCGGTGCGTCAGCACGTCGCCCGCACACCGGATCAACCGTTGCCGTCGCGCGTGAAACTCGTCGACCCGGCGAGCCCGGACGTGCCGGCCGCGAACCCGAACATGCCGGCGTCGCTCGAGCGTTTCGTCGAGGACGTGCGCGACCGCATGCCGGCCGGCACCCAGGTGCGCGTCGGTCCACCCGGTGCTCCGCCCATGCTGTGGGTGCGCGCCGCGACCGACCAGAACTGGATCGTCGTGCCCGCGCAGCCGCTGCGCATGCCGCGTTCGCTCGACCGCACGGTGCTATGGCTCGCCACCATCTTCTCGTTCGCGGTGATGGCGGCGCTGTTCGCGGCATGGGCGCTGCAGCAACCGCTGCGCTCGCTCGCGCAGGCGGTCGCGCGCTTCGGCCGTGGGCTGCCGGTGCCACCGGTGCCCGAGCGCGGCCCGCGCGAGTTGCGGCAACTCACGCACGGCTTCAATCAGATGGTGCAGGAAGTCGGGCGCACCGAGCACGATCGCGCGGTGATGCTGGCCGGTGTGGCGCATGACCTGAAGACGCCGCTCGCACGTCTGCGGTTGCGCGCCGAAATGATGGACGACGCGAAGGCGCGCGACGGCGTCGTGCGCGATGTCGATTCGATGACGCATATCGTCGAGCAGTTCCTGGTGTTCGCGCACGACGGCGCGGACCGCAGCGAACCCGTGGAAGTGGATGCGCAGTGCGAGCGTGTCGTGCGCAGCTATCGGGCGGTGGCGGCCGGCGCGCCGACCGTACGGACGGAACTGAACGCGGGGCCGTCGTTTGTGTTGCCCGCCGCCACGCTCGACCGGATCCTGTCGAACCTGCTCGACAACGCGCATGCGTATGGCGCGCCGCCGGTGATTGTCGCGACCGCGCGCACGCCGCAGGGTTTTACGCTATCCATTAGCGACAACGGTCACGGCATCGCCGCGCAAGATCTGATCAACGCGAGCCGGCCGTTCGTGCGGCTCGATCCGGCTCGCGGCGGCAACGGCCATAGCGGACTGGGCCTCGCGATCGTCGAGCGGCTCGTGCGGCGCGCGGGCGGTGAATGGGAGATCGGCAATCACGGCGGCCGTGGCTTGCGCATATTGATGAGCTTTTCGTTCGAAGTGCTGCCGCGGGTTGCGGCGGCTTCGGAAAACGCCTGGTAGTAGCGGGGGTGTTCGAGTCGCGATGCGGGCGCGGGGCGTCGGCATCGCGAGCGGGGAGAGGTCAGTCTGAAAACAGCGTATTCAACGCGTTCGCCGTTTCGCTATCCACGGTATTCCACGTCACCGATTCCGCCTCGAAAATGTAGTGCGTCGTATATTTGCCGAGACGCGCGAGTATTTCCTCCTGAATCAGTTCCGGCGCTACCTCCAGTTTCAGATACCACGCGGTCGACGACAGACGCGTCTGGAACGCGCCGTATTCGGCGAGCAGCTGGTCGAATGCATCAGCGTCCTGATCGCGACAGACGATCACCAGATTTCCCTTCATGCAAATCTCCCGTTAGAGCGGTAGTGACAATCCAATATTGGGATTGATGATACCTGCTTCGTTGCGGGATGCTCGGCGTCGTTTCGGCGCGGGCAGGGTGCCGGCATGAGTCGGCTGAACGGATGAGGACTACCAACGCGCGTCGCGTGCTTCGGCGAGCGTCGGGGCGTCACCAGGCATTGACCGCCGTGCGGGTGGGCGGTGCGGTATCGTCGGGCGGCAGTGCTTCGGTGCGGTCGCGCCCGCCGGTCTTCGCCGCGTACAGCGCGGTATCGGCGCGGCTCATGATGCGCTCGGGCAGATCGTCGGGCGACAGTTCGGTGATGCCGATGCTCACGCTCAGTGCCACCGATGCCGGCAGCTTCGGCGAGGGCACCGCTTTCAATCGCAGCCGCAGACGCTCGACGACCTCGCGCCCCGCCGTGAGATTGGTGGCCGGCAGCAGCAGGCCGAACTCCTCGCCGCCGAGCCGGCCGATCGCGTCGGAGCCGCGCAGCTCCGCGCGGCAAGTATCGACGAAATGTTCGAGCGCGCGGTCGCCGGCGCCATGGCCGAAGCGGTCGTTGATCTGCTTGAAGTGGTCGAGATCGGCGATCGCCATGCACAGCGGCTCGCGGCCCGCATGCGCGCGATCGATCTCGTGGCGCAGCAAATCGAGGAAATAGCGCCGCGACAGCGCGCCCGTCAGCGCATCTTGCCGCGCCTCCGCCGAAAGCAGGGTATTGGCCGACTGCAACTGCTCAGCGAGATCGCGTGTAGCGCGATGGTGACGCCGCTCGCGCACGTAGGACACGGTGATCACCCACGCGAGCGCGACGGTGCCGGCCAGCGTCAGAAACACGAGCAGATGGTCGCGCTTGTGGTTGCGCAGCAGCTCCGGCCACGCGGCGAGCGGATCGACCAGATGCGCGGAGAGCCCCGAGTTCAGGCCGCCGCGGTTCTGATAGAGCGCCGGGGCCGGCTGTTCGATCATGCCGAACAGCTGCGCGGCGGCCGCCGCCGGCACCCACGGCGCCTGCTCGCGCATCTGCGTGTCTTCGAGGATCAGCATGTCGGGGAACGTCTCGCGGCGGTAGATGATGCGCCGCTCGGCGGGGCTCATCTGCGTGACGCGCGAGTTCGGCAGCACACGGCCTTCGAGCGCGCTGTTGTGCGCCATGATGATGACGCCGTTGTCGTCGGAGACGAAGGTGCCCGCGTGCGCGACCCAGTGGCGCAACCGCGCGATACCGACCTTCGCGACCACCGCGCCGACCAGCAGCCCGTCCGCATAGACCGGCGCGGCGATGAAGATACCCGGCTCCCCGCTCGCGTGACCCACGCCGTAGGCCTCGGAGAACGCGCCGAGTAGCGCATTGGTCAGATAGCCGCGCGCCCGCATGTCCACGCCGACGAACGATTTCTGCGCGCCGTCCGGGCCCGACATCGTGCCACTCGACGCGACGCAGATGCCGTTCGCGTTGACGATCCAGACCTGATCGAGCCCGGAGAAGCCCTGCGCCTCGTGCAGAAACCTGCTGACCGCGGCCATCTTCGGGTCCTTCAGCAAGGCGGCACGTAGGGCGGGTTCCGCCGCCGCGCTGTTCGCGGCATAATTCTGCGATTGCACCAGGGCGCGCTGGACCACGTCCATTTCAGCCATGGTTGCGGGGATGGCGCGGGACATCGCGAGGTCGCTGGCGATCACTTCCGCCATGTTGTCGACGATCGACGTGGACATTTGCCGCTGCGTGCGCAACGCCGCGTCCAGCTCTTGCTGTACCATCCGGTCCGCGACCATGCCAGCCACGAACCAGCACACCAGTACGATCAGCACGAAGCTGACCGGCCCGGCTACCTGGCGCAAGGTTGTCCTGTTCATCGACCCTCTGATCCGTCTGGCTGTGACATGCGACTTGCTCGTTCATGGCAGCGCGCTTGCGCTGTACCGGTGCCCGCGTCGGCCACGGTTTCGTCCCGTCAAAAGCGACGCGTGTTACGTCGTTGCCGCGGCTCGGGATGAACCGCTGATAAACAGGCACGTCGATTTCCGATTTTAACCGTCGTTGAGCCCGACGCCACCGTTATTGCTGGGATGCCGCCTGCATATGTCGCGCCGATCAGGTTATTAACGGCAGCCGCGCCGCATTCTTGATAGCTGTCCGGCCTTCCTGAGTGATGGAACGATGGAGCAAGGATGGCCGATGCGACGTGTTGATGTGGCTTGCGCGCCACGCCGCGAGACGGCCACGCGACGTGTCATCCTGAAGTACCCAGGAGCAAGGTACAGTGCGGCGCGGCGACGCGAACCGGGGTTTGCCGAAGGCTTACGCCACGGCCTCGCGGTGCTGGATCGCAATTCGCGGCCAAAGGTTGTGCCTGAAACATAGGATGGTGTAGTGTCGTGCCGTCCAAAACGAGGAAAGCCCGCCAGCCCTCGGGCGGCGCCCGCGGCGACAGGAGTCCGGCGTGATGGTTGTGGTCGTGGGTGACGCGTCCACGACCATGCCCGTTGCCGGCACACGTGTCTCCAACGCTAACGATTTACCACGCACGCGCGTTTTGCCATGCCCGATTTCCGCTTTCCGGACCGACCCATAGACCGCCGCGCGGTAGCCGCGGCCTCCTTCGAGCGTTCGAATGCCTGTTTCAAGGGGGAGGGCATCTGATGGATTTCAGCTTCGACCTGAAGCGCACCGCCAATGCATCCGCATGGCGCGTACTGCCCAATCGCTGGGACTTCGTCGCGTTCCCGCTGATCATCTGTCTGATCGCGATGGCGTCGATCGGCTTTCACGAGACGCTTGCGCCGATGTCGACGCTAAAGACGCAGGCGATCTCGCTCGATCCGGCCAACCTGCCCGAGTACGCGATGCGCACCACGCTGCGCATGCTCGCGGCGATGGTCGCATCGCTCGTCTTCACGCTCGTGTACGGCACGCTCGCCGCCAAGAGCCGCCGCGCCGGTCTCGTGCTGGTGCCGATTCTCGACATCCTGCAGTCGGTGCCGGTGCTCGGCTATATCTCGTTTACGGTCACGTTCTTCCTCGCGTTGTTCCCAGGCCGGGTGCTCGGCGCCGAGCTCGCCGCGATTTTCGCGATCTTCACGAGCCAGGCGTGGAACATGACGTTCAGCTTCTATCAGTCGCTACGCACGGTGCCGCGCGATCTCGATGAAGTGTCGCGCGGCTTTCATCTGACCTCATGGCAGCGTTTCTGGAAGCTCGAAGTACCGTTCTCGATGCCGGGCCTGATCTGGAACATGATGATGTCGATGTCGGGCGGCTGGTTCTTCGTCGTGGCTTCCGAAGCGATTACGGTCGGCAACAACACGATTACGCTACCGGGTATCGGCGCTTATCTGGCGCAGGCGATCAGCGACCAGAACCTGCATGCGATCGGCTGGGTGATCCTTGCGATGACGGTCGTGATTCTGGCCTACGACCAGTTGCTGTTCCGTCCGCTCGTCGCGTGGGCCGACAAGTTCCGCATGGAGACCACGAGTTCGGGCAACGCGCCGGAATCATGGCTGCTCGACCTGATCCGCCGCACGCGGCTGATTCACCGGCTGCTCGTGCCGCTCGGCTGGATGTTCGCGCGTGCGGCTCGCGTGCGCTTTCAGCTGCCTGCGTTCAGCGCGCCGCGCTTTCACATTCCGCAGAGCGAGAAGAGCTCGAAGCTCGGCGACATCATCTGGGCGGCGATCGTGCTGCTCGCCACGGTGTACGTGGTGTACCGCGTGTTCCTGTATGTGCGCACCGGCGTGACGCTCGACGAGGTCGGTCACGTGTTCGTGCTCGGCCTGATCACACTGCTGCGCGTGGTGCTGCTGATCGCGATCGCTTCCGTGGTCTGGGTGCCGATCGGCGTGCTGATCGGCCTGCGGCCGGCGCTCGCGGAAAAGGTCCAGCCGCTCGCGCAGTTCCTCGCCGCGTTCCCCGCGAACCTGCTGTTCCCGGTGTTCGTGATCGTGATCGTGCGCTTTCACCTGAACCCGGACATCTGGCTGTCGCCGCTGATCGTGCTCGGCACGCAGTGGTATATCCTGTTCAACGTGATCGCCGGCGCAAGCTCGTATCCGAATGACTACCGCGAGGCGGCCACCAATTTCCACATTCGCGGCTGGCAGTGGTGGCGTCAGGTGATGTTGCCGGGCATCTTCCCGTACTACGTGACCGGCGCAATAACCGCATCGGGCGGTGCGTGGAACGCGAGCATCGTGTCCGAGTTCGTGCAGTGGGGCGATACCAAAGTCGCCGCGCACGGTCTAGGCGCCTATATCGCGCAGACCACTGCCGCGGGGGATTTTCCGAAGATCATCGTGGGCATCGCCGTGATGTCCCTGTTCGTGACCCTGTTCAACCGTCTGCTGTGGCGTCCGATGTACGCCTATGCCGAAGGCAAGCTCCGCCTAGATTGAGAAATGAAGGCTTAACGCGATGCAAAATCCTAAAGCTGCTATGACCGCCGCGCCGATCCAGACGCCGCCGAAGCCCCCGCGCCTCGGCGAGGAAATCCTGCGCGTGAAGGACGTGTGCCGCGGCTTCAACAAGACGCAGGGCGAGCTGCTCGTCCTCGACGACGCGAACCTCTCGCTGCGCGAAGGCGAGATCGTCGGATTGCTCGGCCGTTCGGGCTCCGGCAAGTCGACGCTGTTGCGCATCATCGCCGGCCTGATCGAGCCGACCGACGGTGAAGTCACGTATATGGGCAAGCCGCTCGGAGGCCCTGCGAAGGGTGTCGCGATGGTGTTCCAGACCTTCGCGCTGTTCCCGTGGCTGACCGTGCTGCAGAACGTGGAGGCGGGTCTCGAGGCGCAAGGCGTCGGCGCGAGCGAGCGGCGCACGCGCGCGCTCGCGGCGATCGACCTGATCGGTCTCGACGGCTTCGAAAACGCGTATCCGCGCGAGCTGTCGGGCGGCATGCGTCAGCGCGTCGGCTTTGCGCGCGCGCTCGTCGTCGATCCGACGCTGCTGTTGATGGACGAGCCGTTCTCCGCGCTCGACGTGCTGACCGCCGAAACGCTGCGTACCGACCTGCTCGATCTGTGGACGCAGGGCCGCATGCCGATCAAGGCGGTGCTGATCGTCACGCACAACATCGAGGAAGCGGTGTTCATGTGCGATCGCATTCTGGTGCTGTCGTCGAACCCGGGCCGCGTGATCGCCGAGATCAAGGTGCCGTTCAAGCATCCGCGCAACCGTCTGGACCCGGCGTTCCGCCGTCTCGTCGACGAGATCTACGCGAAGATGACCGCGCGTCAGACCGACGAAAAGACCAGGAAGGGGCTCGAACTGGGTAGCTGGCTGCCGCACGTGTCGACCAACCTGATGGCCGGTCTGATCGAAACGCTCGCCGCCGCGCCGTATCACGGCCGCGCGGACATGCCGGAAATCGCGCGCTCGCTGCATCTGGAGGTCGACGATCTGTTCCCGATCGCCGAAGTGCTGCAGCACCTCGGTTTCGCCGACGTGCGCGAGGGCGACATTTTCCTGACGCCGCCGGCGCGCGTGTTCTCCGAGTTCGGTACGCAGGAACGGAAGATGATGTTCGCCGAGCATCTGCTGCGGCACGTGCCGCTCGCGGCGCGGATCAAGAAGGTGTTGAACGAGCGGCCCGGACATCGCGCGCCGCGCGTGCGCTTCGAGCAGGAACTCGAAGACTTCCTGTCGGACAGCGCGGCAGAAGAGACGCTCGACGCGGTCATCAACTGGGGCCGTTACGGCGAAATCTTTTCGTATAACGACCAGACCGAGATCTTCAGTCTGGAAGACGTCGAGGCCTGAGCGTCGTTCAACGTTCGCAATAGCGTCGAGCGCTTCAGACAGAAAAGCGGCGGGTTCGGATCGGCCCCGCCGCTTTTTCATTGCAGAGGGTCATTGCAGATTGCCCCAGCGGGCGACCGCCGGCTCGGCCGTCGCCCATTTCCAGCCTTGTTCCTGCTGGCACGCGTTCGCGGTGAACCACATTGCGGGCGCGTTCGGGCCGTCGCCGTCCTGCACCGAGAACACGAATTCCTTGCATAGTGCGAGCGCCGAGCCGAACGCGCGAGTCACGCGCACCTGGCCGTGGCCGTTCTCGATCGGCAACGTATGCTTGACCGACCACGGTTTCGTTTCGCCGACCGGCATCGTGCCGACCAGCGCCGCCATCAGATCCTGCTGGTCCTGGTGCATGCTGCGCATGTAGCGCGCGACCGCTTCGTCGGTCGCGGCCTGCACCGCGACGCCGACGCCGAGCGCGACGGCCGGATTACTGGTCACGATGCCCGACGCGACACCGGCCGCCGCGCCGCTCGCCGCGCCGATCGACGAGCAGCCGCCCCCGAGCAGGCCCGCGCCGACGCATATCGCGCCGGCAGCGAAGAGCCGCAGCCTGCCACGCATCGGAACACCAAGCGAGCATGCCTTCATTGCAGCGCACCCCAGCGCTCGGTGGCGGGCTCGGCCGACGCCCAACGCCAGTTCTGACCATCACGGCACACCGATGCGATGAAAAACGCGCTGCTCGCGGGTTTGTCGCGCGTGGCGTTCTGATCGACGGAAAAGACGATTTCCTTGCAGTCGAGCGCGCCGGTGCTGATCAGACGGCTGACGGTCACGCGGCCGTGCTCGTCGTCTTCGATGGGGAACGAATGGGTGATGCTCCAGGGGGCGACTGCGCCGATTTCGAGCGGACCGGCCGCCTGCGCGATGTTGTTCTGGGTATTCGTGTGGACCACGCGCTCCGAGTACTGCACGCCGGCCCGCGCCGCGGCGACCGCGCCAAGACCGATACCGGTCGCGACCGCCGCGTTGCTGGTGACCTTGTTGGCGACCGCGGCACCCGCGACACCGGCGCCCGCGACCGCGCCTTCCGAGTACAACGAACTACAGCCGCTCAACGTCGACGAAACCGCCAGCGCCAACGCGATCAACGCCATTGCGTGAGGGCGTTTGCCTGCGACAACGGACTTCACGTTGCCAGCCCACCCCATGTTCTTTTGCATTTCTCCCGTCCCTGCCCGTACAGGTGCCTTCGATCACACGTCGGGCGTGTAAGCGATGGGCACGTCGTTTAATACGCTGCCGCATTGTGCAGGATGCCTTTTGTAATTGGCAGCGAAAAAATGCAAGAAATTGCAAAACATCGTGCGCACTGCGATGTTTCGTGTAGCGAGGGCGGGAGAATTTGCCTGGCTGTGCCAGGTAATTGAGATAAGACGCAAATCTGCAGTCGGAGCTACTCCAGGGGAAGACGAATTCAGTGCCGCGAAACGATCACGACGAGCGACGTCGCAGCGGACCGCCCTGATCGGCGAACGGCACCGCGTTGCGGTGCCTATTGCTCGGCTTCGTCATCCCCGCTTTCGTCGCCGTATGCGCTCAACCGGTTGTACAACGTTTTGAGGCTCACGCCGAGGGCTTTCGCCGCGCGCCGCTTGTCGCCGCCGCAGTACTTGAGCGTGCCGAGAATGATCTGCTTCTGCGCATCGGCGAGCGGCGTGCCGATCCACACGCTCATCGCATCGCCTTGCGTGACCGCCTTCTTGACCCGCGACGTGAGATGTGGATGCGGCAATTCAACGGTCTTCTCAGCGAGGATGAACGCACGATACACGGCGTTTTTGAGCTCGCGCACGTTGCCCGGCCACGACCATGAACGCAGTGTTTCGATCGAGCGTTTGCTGAAGCTCTTGTTCGTGGCTTCCTGCTGATTCAATTGCGCGAGGAAGTGTTGCGCGAGCAGTTCGCGATCGTTTTCGCGCTCGCGCAGCGGCGGCGCGCGCAGCGGAAACACTGCGAGCCGGTACATCAGATCCTCGCGCAGGCCGTTTTCCTTCACGGCCACCGCGGGATCGCGATTCGTGGCAGCGATCACGCGCACGTTACCGCTGATCAGCTCGTTGCCGCCGACGCGATAGAACGTGCCGGTCTCGAGCGCGCGCAGCAGCTTGACCTGGCGCACCGGCGCCATTTCGGTGATTTCGTCGAGAAACAGCGTGCCGCCGTTCGCGTGTTCGAAGTAGCCGATGCGGCCCTGGACCGCGCCGGTGAAGCTGCCTTTTTCGTGGCCGAACAGTTCGGCTTCGATCAGCTCGTCGGGAATCGCGCCGCAGTTCACGGCGACGAACGCGCCGTCCTTGCGAGCGCTGCGCTCGTGGATGGTGCGGGCGATCAGCTCCTTGCCGGTGCCCGATTCGCCGATGATCAGCGCGGTCGCGTCCGTATCGGCGACGCGTTCGATCTGCTCGTACAAATCGAGCATCACCGGCGACGAGCCGTACAGCAATCCATACGATTTCAGTCCCGCGACGCCGTCCGCGACGCGCTGCTTCGTTCGTGGCGAAGCGTTGTCACCGGCGGACACGGCGGGCGAGTCCAGATCGGTTGACGCCATAAAGGGGGGAGTCCTGTGCAAATGAAGTTCGTGTTGCGGCGCGCAGGCCTTGAATGCGATAGACCGTACAGCCACTATCTCATAAAAGACGATTTAACCACTTCGACACAGATTCCCGCAATCGAACTGGCCGCTGCTGGAATAGACGTGCTCGCAATCGGTCGAAAGTGCTTGAGGTTGGCTTTTTCCAGCGCGCTAAAGCGGTAAATATACCGGCCACATGCTTTGCCCCATTGACCGCGTTATCGAGTCGTGCGAGCTTTTGACCGCTAGGTCGCATGCTCACCGATCGACTCGCGCATCCTGTGACTTCGCGCGAACGCCGAATCAGACGAGGAGTGAACGATGACTGACACCACGCAACAACTTGCACTCGGCGGACAGAAAATCGTCGAGGATCTCCGGGTGCTGCTGAGGGACTCGGAGGAAATGCTGCGGCTCGCCGCCAACGTGCCGGGCGAAGGCGTCGATGCCTTGCGCGCCCGGCTCGGTACCCATGTGGAAACGCTGCAATCGGCGCTCGGCGACGCGCAGCGCAACGTGCATCGCCGGTATCGCGAGGTGACGGTCGGCACCGAGCGCTACGTGCGCCATAACCCCTGGCGTTCGCTTGCGTTCGCGGCGGCCAGCGGTTTTCTGCTCGGCGTGCTGGTCGCGCGTTAAACGCGGCGCACGCTTTGGACAGCCTGTACTCACCCGCATCACGATCCAAGGAGTTCATGATGGCACGACCCACGATTGGTATTTTCGGCGCTTTGATGGTACTCGGCGGCTTTCTGGCGGTTCGCTACGTGCAGCACAAACGCACGGGCCAGTTGTATCCGGCGCGCGACCTGAGCCGCTGGGAAAACGAGGGCGGCGCGGTGGCGGCGCCGGCGGCCTCGCCGACGGAAATGGCGCCTGCCACGCATAGCACCGACGGCTCGGGGCAGGTGAACGGCGAAAGCGGTGCATGGCCGTTTCCGCGTGGCTGATCCGGTGCGCCCGAATTCAAGGCGGCCGGAAGCGACGGGAGGGGGGATTGTTAAATGAATCTTAAAAGGCCGTATAATAGGTGAATAGGCAACAATAGCGCGGAAATAGGCCGGAATTCGCATATTATTGTTGCAATTTCTCACCAAATCAGCCGATCCGACCAGCGGCATGTCCCGCCCATTGTCTGATCCGCGCTTGCAGGCTTTCGAAACGCAATGCCACATGTACTGATTGTCGATGACGACGCAGGTACCCGTGAGGCGCTTTCCGCCATCATCGGGCAAGACGGACTGACCACCGCCACCGCGGGCGATCTGCGCGAAGCGCGTATTCAACTGGTTCGGCAGATGCCGGACGTCGTGTTCACCGACCTGAAGCTGCCCGACGGCAGCGGGGTCGATCTGTTCGAGGATCTCGATCCGCGCTCCGGCGTGGAAGTGATCGTGATCACCGGTCACGCGACGGTCGAGTCGGCGGTCAGCGCGCTGAAAATGGGCGCGGCCGACTACCTCGTGAAACCGATCAACATGCAGCGCGTGAAGGCGATCCTGTCGCGCCTGCCGCGCGCTGGCGACCTGAAGGCCGAGATCGGCACGCTGCGCGGCGAATTGCGCCGCATGGGGCGTTTCGGTCTGATGCTCGGCAATTCGCCGGCGATCCAGGAGGTCTACGACCAGATCAGCCGCGTCGCGCCGACGGCGGCCTCGGTGATGCTGGTGGGCGAATCGGGCACCGGCAAGGAAGTCGCCGCGCAGACGCTGCACGAGCTGAGCCTGCGCCGCAAGCATGCGTTCCTCGCGGTCAATTGCGGCGCGATTTCGCCGAATCTGATCGAATCGGAAATGTTCGGACACGAACGCGGTTCGTTCACCGGCGCGGACCGGCAGCACAAGGGCTATTTCGAGCGCGCGAACGGCGGCACGCTGTTTCTCGACGAAATCACCGAGATGCCGATCGAGTTGCAGGTGAAGCTGCTGCGGGTACTCGAGACCGGCATGTTCATGCGGGTCGGCACGACGAAGGAGATCGAAACCGACGTGCGCCTGATCGCGGCCACCAATCGTGATCCGGAGCAGGCGGTGCTCGAAGGCAAGCTGCGGCTCGACCTTTACCACCGCCTGAACGTGTTTCCGATCAGCCTGCCGCCGTTGCGCGAGCGCGGCAAGGACGTCGAGCTGCTCGCGCAAGCGTTCCTCGATGAGCTCAACGAGCGCCACGCCACGAAAAAGCATTTCCCGGCCGCGGTGAAAGAGATGCTGCTGTCTTATCCGTGGCCGGGCAACGTGCGTGAGCTGAAGAACTATGTGCAGCGTGCGCACATCATGTCGAGCGCGGATTCGGATAGCACGGCTACGGTGCCGCTGCAGATCACGCTGTCGAAGCCCGCGGCGGGCACCGCGATCACGATCCCGTTCGGCACCTCGCTCGCGCAGGCCGACCGTCAACTGATCCTGGCGACGCTCGAGCAATGCGGCGGCGTGAAAACGCGCGCCGCGGAAATTCTCGGCATCAGCCTGAAGACGCTGTACAACCGGCTCGTCGAATACGGCAATGACGCGCGCGAAGACGGCGATCCCGCCGACGAATCGCGTGCGCTCGGCGGCGCGGACGCCTGATCTGACGGCACAGGCCTTGCAGCGCCTGGATGGAACGCAATACGAGGTCACCGACATGCCGCATTACGCCGCCGTTCCCGCGTCCTCCCTGCCGATGCGGGCTCACCGGCCCGAGCCGGTCGAGCCTCCCATCGCTCCGCCCGACCCTGATGAACCCGATACGGTTCCCGGCCCGACACCCGAGCCGATCGAACCCGACGAACCGTTCGAGCCCCCGATCGGCGATCCGCCGCCAGAGCCGGCACAAACGCCTCAAGCCGGCCCCCGTCCGACGCGAGCGCTGCAATGCTGATGCGGCCTTCCATGCCGGTGCGCGGTCCCGCATCCGATGCAGCCGCCGCACCGCACTAGGCAAGTCGCCCCAAGCCGGTGCAGCGAATTGCTGTATTTGTTACAAAGCCGGCGCATGTTTTACCGGCAATTTACGCTCTCGCCCCCTAGACTGTAAGGATGCCGCGACAGGTGGCAGGCTTCCCCCGGAGGCACGATCATGAGACATCCCGCATTGCGACGTTCCGCGCGGCATTCCAGGCGCGGGCCCCGTCCGGCCGACGTCAAGGCCGAGCCGGCGGAGTCGCCGGACCCGGCCGCCCAGAATCGGATCGCTCCGCATACGCCACCGGACGGCGAGCACAACCAGGGCGGGGTACGTCAGGAAGGCCTTGAATACCAGCGCGATCTGGGCTCGGAGCAGGACGCCTGAAGCAGCGCCGCACCCGGGTGTGGTGCCGCGAGGGCCTCGATGCCGGTAAGAAAGACCTCTGCTTGCGTCATATAAGACAGAAGAATTTTCTTCGCGATACGCGATGATCGCGGGGTTTAGCTCGTCCGTCACATTTCCATACAAATTTATTTCCGGAATCTCAAATATCGGCACATTGCTTGCATGCACCGTTTTGGCACATTTCCGCATACAACGAAACAATGGAGCACCAATGAGCAGATTGATCGTGGTATCGAATCGTGTCGCACCGATTCAGGAGGCGCGTCCGGCAGCAGGCGGGCTCGCGATCGGCGTACTGGACGCACTGAAGGAGACTGGTGGCGTCTGGTTCGGCTGGAGCGGTGAAACGGTCAGCGAGCCATCCGCGCCCGTGATCGAGAAGCAGGGCAACGTCACCTACGCGACGGTGGGCCTCACCAAGCGCGACTACGACGAGTACTACCGCGGCTTTTCGAACGCGACGTTGTGGCCGACCTTCCACTATCGCAACGACCTGTCCCGCTACGACCGCGGCGAATATGCCGGCTACCAGCGCGTCAACGCGACGCTGGCGAGGCAGCTCAAGGAACTGCTCAAGCCCAGCGACATCATCTGGGTGCACGACTACCATTTGCTGCCGTTCGCGCGTTGCCTGCGCGAGCTCGGTGTGATGAATCCGATTGGCTTTTTCCTGCACATTCCGTTTCCGGTGCCCGAAGTATTGCGCACGATTCCGCCGCACGAGGAACTCGTCAAGGCGATGTGCAGCTACGACGTGATCGGTTTTCAAACCGAGGCGGATCGTCAGTCGTTCGTCGACTATGTCGAGCGCGGTCAGCACGGCACATCAAGCGAAGACGGCATGGTGCACGCGTACAACCGCTTCCTGAAGGTCGGCGCGTACCCGATCGGCATCTATCCGGATGCGATCGCGAAGACCGCCGAGCAGTTCATCGACCGCAAGGCGGTGCGCAGCCTGCGCGACGGCATGCGCGGGCGCAAGCTGATCATGAGCGTCGACCGGCTCGATTATTCGAAGGGGCTGGTCGAGCGGTTCCAGGCGTTCGAGCGGCTGTTGCAGAACGCGCCCGGCTGGCATGGCCGCGTCTCGCTCGTGCAGATCGCACCGCCGACGCGCGCCGACGTGCAGACCTATCAGCGCATCCGCCAAACGCTGGAGGGCGAAGCGGGCCGGATCAACGGCCGTTTCGCGCAACTCGACTGGACGCCGATCCAGTATCTGAATCGCAAATACGACCGCAATCTGCTGATGGCGCTATTCCGCCAGTCGCAGGTCGGCTATGTGACGCCGCTGCGCGACGGCATGAACCTGGTGGCCAAGGAATACGTCGCGTCGCAGGACCCGGCCGATCCGGGCGTGCTCGTGCTGTCGCAATTCGCGGGCGCGGCCGAGCAGTTGCCGGGCGCGCTCGTCGTCAATCCGTTCGATCTGTCGCAGATGGCCGAAGCGCTCGAGCGCGCTCTCTCGATGCCGCTCGCCGAGCGTCAGGCGCGTCACGCCGACATGATGAAGCCGATGCGCGAGAACAATCTGTCGGTATGGCGCGATACGTTCCTTGACGATCTGCGCCACGTCGCGACCGCGTCTTCGGTGACGGCCAAAGCGGTAAAGCTCGCTGACGTGACGGCATCGTCCTGAGCGGACAGGTGCGGCTCGCCTGGGCGGGCCGCGCGTTGCCGGTCACGTCGGCCGTGCCATCTTCTGCATGACCCGCATCGTGCTGACGACTGCCGCAACCGCCGAGAACCCCGCGGCCACATACAGCGCCACGATCGTCCCATTCTGCGGTGCGACACCGAAGATCAACGCGACCAGCGCGGCGCCGAGCGTCTGCCCGGTGAGGCGCGCGGTGCCGAGCATGCCGCTCGCGCCGCCGCTGCGCTCGCGCGGCGCGGACGACAGCATCGTGCGATTGTTCGGCGACTGGAAGATGCCGAAGCCCGCGCCGCACAGCGCCATGCGCCACACGATCTGCAGCGCGTCGGGGTGAGGCCCGAGCGTCGCGAGCAGCAGCAGTCCGACCGTCATCGCCGCGAGCCCGACGCCGCCGAGCCAGCCCGCCGAGACCTTGTCCGACAGCACGCCCGAGATCGGCGCGGCGATGATGATGATCGCGGGCCACGGCGTCATCAGGAGACCCGTTTCGACTTGCGACATGCCGAGCGTTTCCTGCAGCAGGAAAGGCAGCGACACGAATGCGAGCATCTGGGCGCAGAACGAGCAGACCGAGGTGCCGACCGACAGCGCGAACACCGGAATACGCAGCAGATCGATCGGCAGCAGCGGCGCGGGCTGCGTCAGTTGCCGGCGCACGAAGAAGTAGCCGATCACGAGGGCGCCGAGCGCCTCGAGCGTCACGTAGCCGACGCGCTGGCCGTGCCCAAGGCCGTCGACCGCAAAAATCAGCAGGCCGAACACGAACGCGTTCATGACCGCGCTCAGATAGTCGTACGGCGATTCGTGGCCGGGGTTCAGTGGCAACGCCTTGAAGCCGCCGACGATCGCCGCGATACCGATCGGCACGTTGATCGCGAATAGCCACGGCCACGTCGCGATCGCGAGCACGCCCGAGGCGACCGTCGGCCCGACCGCCGACGACACCGCGACGACCATCGCGTTGACCGCGACGCCGCGCCCGAGCTGCGACGGCGGATAGATCATGCGCACGAGCGCGGTGTTCACACTCATGATGCCGGCCGCGCCGAAGCCCTGGATCACGCGCGCGAGCGCGAGCGTCGCCAGCGAGCTGGACAGCGCGCAGCCGAACGACGCGACCGTGAACAGGATCAGGCCCGACAGATAAACGCGCCGGTAGCCGATGCGGTCGCCGAGCGACGCAAGCGGCAGCAATGTGATCGTGATCGCGAGCTGATACGCGTTGACGACCCAGATCGATGCGGCGGCGCTCGCGTTGAGGTTGCGCGCGATCGTCGGCAGCGCGACGTTGGCGATCGCGCTATCGAGCACCGCGAGCGTGAGCCCGAGCGCGATGACGAGCATCGCCCAGTAGCGTTGCGGAATCGGCAGGCCCAGTTCCTTTCCTTCGAGGCGGGAAGCGGAGGGCGTCGGGCCGTCCGTGCGCGGGGAGGGTGCGTGCATCGATTGTTTGATTTGTCGGAGCTGTTGGCGCGCCCGCGCGCGGCTTACGTTCTGGCCGCCGTGGGCGTATCGGCTGGCGCGGCGCCGGCGTTACCAAAGCAACGGCGCCGCGCATGCGTGCGAGTTACTTGAGTTCGTAAAGGCCCGTGTGGGTCGTCGAGTCGATTTCGTTCAGGTGCGTCATGAAGCGCGCGATCGCGTTGGTGGTCTCCGCGGCGACCGGCAGATGCGGCACCTTTAGTGCGTGCAGCCGGAAGATGTAGCGATGCGTGCGGTCGCCGCGAGGCGGTGCCGCGCCGCCGAAGCCGACCGTCCCGTAATCGTTGCGCATCTGCATCGCGCCTTGCGGCAGCAGCGAGCCGTCGGCCTTGCCGGCGTTGCGCGGCAGTGAGCGCGCCTCGGCCGGAATGTTCACGACGACCCAGTGCCAGAAACCGCTGCCGGTCGGTGCGTCGGGATCGTGAACGGTGAGCGCGAAGCTTTGCGTGTCCGCGGGCGGCGCTTCCCACTGCAGCGACGGCGAGATGTTTTCGCCGTCGACGCCGAACGCCTTGTCGTTGTATTCGTGGGCTTTCGGCATGAAGCCGTTGGTGGGAAAGTCGTCGGACCAGAGACGGAAGTCAGCCATGATGTGCCTCCCTTGTTGATTGGTTCTGGGATCGTCGGAGTGCGCAATGTCGCGGCGGGCGAGGCGCATCTTCTGACATGCCGAAGGGCTTGAGGACATGCCGTGAAAGCGCGAAGAAAACGCCGCCGAAGCGTGCCTCGAAGGCGCCTCGAAAGCGCCCCGAGTGAGCTTTTCGAGTGTATCACCAGCGGCCGCGAGACTCGCGCGAGCCGGGCAGGTCGCAGCTGGTTTTCAGCCGCGCTCCTCGAACTGCGGCGCGTCGCTTCTGATCCACGCGACGAGCCGCTCGATCACGCCCGCGATATCGCGATTCGCGCCGCGCAATGCGCATTCCCATACGACCGCGACGCGCCAGCCGCTCGCGAGCAGCGCGGCACGAACCTTGGCGTCGTTGCTGCGATTGCGGCCGATCTTGTCGCGCCAGAAGTCGGGCCGGGTCTGCGGCCATTTGAACAGATGGCAGTCGTGGCCATGCCAGAAGCAGCCATGCACGAGCACCACCGCGCGATAACGCGGCAGCACGATGTCGGGGCGACCAGGCAGATCGCGCGCGTCGAGTCTGAAGCGCAGGCCCTGGCGATGCAGCAGGCTGCGGATCAGGATCTCGGGTTTGGTGTTGCGGCCGCGAATACCGGACATCATCCGGCTTCGCGTCGCGCTATCGACGATATCGACCATCGTCAGCGGGCCGCCGCGCCGCGCGCACAGCCAGACCGCTCATGCGTAGAGCGGGAGGGAGCGTTTCGAAGCATCGCGTGTCGGGTGGGCGAGCAAGGTTTGCACATGCGGGAGCATGATACGCGCCACTTCGCGCATCACCGGCATCACGACGCTGTTGCCGAACTGCCGATAGGCCTGCGTATCGCTGACCGGAATCCGGAAGGTGTCCGGGAAGCCCATCAGGCGCGCGCATTCGCGCGGCGTCAGACGGCGCGGTCGCAGCGCCTCGCCCTGATGGACGAGAATTTCGGAGCCGTCCTTGTGATAGCGCGCCGACAGCGTGCGCGTGACGCTATCCGGATACGCCATGCCGAAACCGAAGCCGTTGCCGGCCGCGCGATGCTTCGCCGCGTAGTTCTGCAGATACGCCCACAGCTTCGGTGTGAGCGTGTACTTCGGCTGCACGCGGCGCGCGGTGTGGTCGAAAAAGCGGTCGTGGTCCCACGGCAGCACGGGTTCGCTGCCGTCCGTGCGATGCAGGATCGCGCCGAGCCGCGGACCGTGTTCGGGCAGACGCAGGTCGTCCCATGTGAACGTGGTCTTGCCGCGAAAGCCGACGATGATGATGCGTTCGCGATGCTGCGGCGTGAAATGCTGACCGTCGATCACGCGGTAGTGCACCTCGTAGCCGAGTTCGTCGCGCAGCGTTTGCAGGATCACGTCGAAGGTGCGGCCCTTGTCGTGAGACAGCAGGTTCTTCACGTTTTCGAGCAGGAATGCGGCGGGGCGCTTCGCGGCGATGATGCGCGCGACGTCGAAAAAGAGCGTGCCCTGGGTCGTGCATTCGAAGCCGTGCGGCCGGCCGAGCGCGTTCTTCTTGCTCACGCCGGCGATCGAAAACGGCTGGCACGGAAAGCCGCCGAGCAGCACGTCGTGGCTCGGCACATCCTCGGCGGGAAACGCGACGATATCGCCGATCAGCGCATGCGCGCTGCCGCTTCCGGCGCTTTCACCGTAGTTTTCACGATACGTCCGCGTCGAGAACTCGTTCCACTCGCTGGTGAACACGCATTCGCCGCCGTGCGCCTCGAAGCCCATGCGAATGCCGCCGATACCCGCGAACAGATCGATGAAGCGAAACCGTGCCGCGTCGCCCGCGTGTTGCGCCGCGTACGCGCCTTGCCGCAGCAGATCGCGCAATGCGGGCTCCAGCATAGCGGGACAAGGCGTTTCACCTTTTTCCCAGCGACGCACCGTCTTGATGTCCTTGCCGACATGCGCGGCGATTTCGCGTTGGGTGAAACGGGCGCGCGCCTGCTTGAGCAGGTCGAACGGGGCGACGAGGGTCACGTGGCGTCCTTGCTGGGAATTTTTGCGGACATTATGACCTAAGGTCGTCCCCATTTCCCATTTTTACCGTCGATCCATCAGGAATTTTTCGCGATACGTCGTTTCGCTACGTTTGTCCGTAGCGAAACACGGTTGTCACGAATTCGCGTGTACGCTTCTCACGTGACGCTCGTTCCCTGCGTTGCGATGTGTGTTAGCGGCCGCGACTTCGTGCGCGGCCGCTTTTTTTTGCTGGGGCACGACGAGCCGCGTGCCGGCGTTGCGGCACGCGTGCGGGTTGAGCGGACGTAGAGACGGTGAAGCGGGCTGGTGGATCAGGCGGACCGCAACTTCCTGGTCGCGTCAGACGGCTCGAACGGCGCGGGGTCGGGCGCGAAGCGTTCCCATTCGGGCGGCGGCGTCGAGGCGAGCTGATCGAGCCGCAGCAGCAGGCTGTCGACTTTACGCACTTGCGCGGGACCGAGCTGGCCGCTTTCGAGCAGCGAGGTCAGCCGTTTGCGCCAGTACGCAGCCGGCAGAATCGGACCGCCCAGATCGCCACGCAGCGACACGGGCATGACGCGCGCGATATGCGCAATGTCGTGATCGATCAACGCAGCCTGCGATGATCCCGAAAACGTAGTCCCCGTATCGTCCATGGCACCTCCCTGAACGTGTATACGGCGGCGCGCGGCAAGACTTTAGGCCTTTTGACAAGAAATTTTCCTTGATCGCGCGTCGGCGCTCATCGATGGCGAGGCGCCGCCTGGGAGTAACCCGTGATCGCGATCATGGGCATTCCGCGCGCGGTGTGAGGCCTTTAGACTTGGCTCAATCCCACCAGGAGGTCGCGCCAATGACACCCGAAAAGATACTTTCGATGTTCGAACGGCAGTACCTGGAAGGCAAGGCGCCGCCGGATCTCGAAGTGACCTGCGCGAACTTCGCGACGTGGCTTGCGGGGGCGTGGGAACTGCTCGATGGCAACGAGAAAACCCTGCTGCTGACGGTCGGCGCGGCGCTATGGCGCGAAGGCTTCAACATGCGCGCGGGCACGGCGACGAAGGACTTGTGGTGAAGCGTTGATCGCGAACGGCGGCGGTGTGGCAGAGTTTGTAAGGTCTTTGCTCGGTGGCGCACGCGTTGGGCCGGGTCGGTTTATATTGGGCGGTCCTGCAATTTTTGCCCCATAGGGCGACCCGAACCCATGACCGATTTATCCGCTTTCGCGATCACGAAGAAATGGCCGGCCGAGCATCCGGACCGGATTCAGCTCTATTCGCTGCCGACGCCCAATGGCGTAAAAATCTCGATCATGCTCGAGGAAGCCGGCTTGCCGTACGAGCCGCATCTGGTGCGCTTCGATACCAACGATCAGATGACGCCGGCGTTTCTGTCGCTGAACCCGAACAACAAGATTCCTGCGATCCTCGATCCGCACGGTCCCGGCGGCAAACCTCTGCCGCTGTTCGAGTCGGGCGCGATCCTGATCTACCTCGCCGACAAAAGCGGCCAGCTGATTCCGCAGGACCCCGCCGGCCGCTACGAAGCGATCCAGTGGGTGATGTTCCAGATGGGCGGGATCGGTCCGATGTTCGGGCAGGTCGGTTTCTTCCACAAATTCGCCGGCAAGGAGTACGAGGACAAGCGTCCGCGCGATCGCTACATCGCCGAATCGAAGCGGCTGCTCGGCGTGCTGGAGCAGCGGCTCGAAGGACGCCAATGGGTGATGGGCGATCTGTATTCGATCGCCGATATCGCGATCTTCCCGTGGGTGCGCAACCTGGTCGGCTTCTACGAAGCGGGTGAGCTGGTCGGCATTCAGGACTTCCCGAACGTGAGGCGCGTGCTGGCCGCGTTCGTCGAGCGTCCGGCGGTGGTGCGCGGCCTGAATATCCCCAGGCGACCGGCTTGATGGCCTGAGTGGTTCGCCGGTTTGACCGATGCGAACCGCTAACCGTGCCTCGCAGAATGGGTATTTTCGCGTCCTTGAAATTAATACCACTCAATACGTATAACTTTTGGGGAGAGTCAAGTTTTTACCGGCTTTTCGGGCGACGCGTCGCGCGGCAGCTGCGACGCGACCGAATAAAAAGGTGAAGCAATGAGCGCCGTTACATTGTTCGCATGGTCCGTTCCGGCGTATTTCCGAGGTTCGGTGGTCGATCATACCTGGGTGACGACCTATGACAGCCGGCTGAAGATCTACCCGGCGCTGGCGGACGTTCTGACCGCCGGAGAGCACTATTGGTACAACTGGGGCAGCTTCCATGCGCAAGGCGGGACGCCGGTCAGCAAAGACGGGTTTTTGGCTTCCGCCGGGGCAAATCTGCTTTATGCTGGTTGTCTATGTCGGCCCGATGTTGACTCGAACATCAATGCGGCGGCTCGTGGAACGATATTTAGCTATGGCCGCGACGGCGTATGCCATCAGCTGTCAAACCAGATTCTTTGGGCGACCGGCCGCAGTGGAGTGACTCCTGCTACGGTCCACCTGTCCAGGGGTTACTGGTTAAGCAACGCGATTTTCGGCACATATGGCAAACAGCATGCTGCATGGGCGAGCAAAAAGATTCAGTGCTCAACCCCAGGCGGGAGTAACGCTATGAATTCTGGACATGCGGATTCCGATGTCGATGATTTTCAGGAGCATCTCCGGGCGACCCTGAAAGGTCCTGGCGCGGACGCGAAGATCAAGGCGTTGATGGATCATCGGCGCGCCTTTATGGTCCGGGTCGAGCGTTTGCAGTACGCCCCGCAGGGCAGCGATGTTCCGCCGGCCTCGGAACTGAACAAGGCCTATTCGTCGTTTCTCCACGATGCTGCCGACATTCTGGGTCCCGAAGACTTTGAGCGGGTTTTCGGCGTACGCCCAAGCGATGAGATGAACATCGTCGATCCGTCGATATACGAGCAAAGTGTCCGTCGGCCGCTGCAAAAATAATGGAGCCGTTGGATTTGCGCGTGCTTCGCAGAGAAAGTTGGTCCCTCCGGGGAGCACGTTTCAGACGCGTTTTGCAATAACGGTCGTCGAACTCGCGATGTCGAGATTCTCTTTTTTCGCTGAGTTGCTTCACAAACGATCGATTCAGCAATGTCGGCGGTCCCTGCAGAATTTCTTCGACGGTGAATGGATCTTTCACATGTTCGAGAACATTCAACGACAGAACGCCATCGAATGATGGATCTTTGAAGGGCAGAACTTCTCCGACACCGCGCACATCAGTGGACGGATAGTTGGTGATGTCGAAATTGACCACATTTTCGTAGATCGCGGGACGGCTGCCCGCCCCACAATCCAGAATGATCCCCAACAGGTGGCGCTCGATCATACCCAGTGCGTCCGGATCATACAGATTGCTTCCGGCCAGTTCCGAGTCGTAAATATCGAAATGCGACCTTCCCGATCGTAGTGCTCCAAGCCTGACAGCCTCAGCGACGTCCGGATTCGCGGCGAGATAGGCCTGCTCGCAAAAGTTCAGCTGGGTAGCGCGTTCAAGCGCTTGATCCATGTCTGTCCTCGGCAACGTTCCGAAGTGGGCTCGCAGATTATGGCGAGCTGACTTTTCAGCCGGTGCCGACCATCGAGTCAACGAGTTCGCGTCCCTTGCGATAGGCCGCATCAAGCGCCTCGGCTTCGGTCGCAAAGACGTCGCCGAGTTCATAAAACTGTGTGCGTTGCCCGGCATGACGCAGGTCAGCGCCTGGTCGGCATACATACCCGTTGTAATGGTATGGGGTATTTGGCGTCGGGGGCCCGTACGCGAGGATGGGCAGCACCCAGATCTCAAGTCCCTTGCAGTCGATTTTTTCCCACATAAACACCTCCAACAGGGCCTGTCAGTGATTTCGTGGTCAAGGCATATGATGCTCCCTAGGAGAATATATGCCTCGCAAACCGAAAACCGCTCCTGCAAAGCTGCCGGCGATTCCTGCTGAGCTGCTCGGGCAGTGATGGAAGCAAAAAGCCCCGCAGCGCAACGCATACGGGGCTTTTACGAGCAAACTTGGGAGCCGCCAGGGCTCTACTTGGTCCCCCTGACAGGAATCGAACCTGTATCTAGCGCTTAGGAGGCACTTGTTCTATCCATTGAACTACAGGGAGAGGACCGCGCTGGGCAGATCGGCGAGGAATCGTCGAGTTCAGATTGACCAGCGAGCGCAGAGTATATCAAACCGGCGCAGGCAAAAGGAGAGCCAGGCGAGGAGCCGCGCGCGCCTCTCACCAATCCCACAAAAACAAAACGGCCCCGCAGACATCGCCTGCCGGGCCCTGCCAACCACCATGACCATCCGGCGAAGTGCACACAACCGCACCCATCGCCCAGGTCATCGCAGCATTAAAACTCCACCACCGCAAACTCCGCCTTGCCCACGTCGCACAGCGGGCAGCGCCAGTCTTCCGGGATGTCCGCGAAGCGCGTTCCCGGCGCGATGCCTTCTTCGGGCAGGCCGTCTTCCTCGTTGTAGATCCAGCCGCAAATCAGGCAGACCCAGCTCTTGTATTCGGTCACTTCGATTACTGCGCTCACGACACACTCTCTCGTTCAATGCAATGGCCGGCTTGCTCTGCCCCTTTTCGGGGCGGCGCGGCGACCCGCAATATTACAGGAATTTGTCAAATCGACCCCAGGCGCCCGATGCGGCGCCGCCGCAACGCATCCGCGGCGGGTCCGTGCGCGAGCGACGAGCCTCGTCACACACCGCGTGTATGCTTCGATTTGTAACTACTTGATTAGATTGACGCGGCGCGCGCCTCGCACGTATTGCGACGATCGGTCTCAGGCGAGGGGGCAGGCGGTGTCGAGTGTCCGGATCTTCGTTCCCAAAGGAGAAAACGATGTTTAAAAACAGATGGTTGATTGGCATCGCGGCGGCTGGGCTGCTCGCCGCGTCGGGCGTGGCGCAGGCGGCGGGCGTGAGCTTCGTGCAACCGGCGGACGGTGCGACCGTCACCAATCCGGTGCACGTCGTGTTCGGCCTCGACGGCATGAAGGTCGCGCCCGCCGGCACGATGACGGAGGGCACCGGGCATCACCATCTGCTGATCGACGGCAAGCCTGTACCGAAGGGCGAGGTCATTCCCGCGACCGACAAATCTCTGCACTTCGGCAAAGGCCAGACCGAAACCGATCTGACGCTGCCACCGGGCGACCATACGCTCACCCTGCAATTCGGCGACGGCGCGCATCGCTCGTATGGACCGGAGATGAGCAAGACGATCACGGTGCACGTCAAGTAAGCAGCGGTTCGACACGGCCGGGCCGGCGCACGTATGGCCCGCCCGCGCCGATTGCATTGCTCGTTGCGTTGAGCGGGTCCTCCCGCCCGGTACAATGAGCGGTTCCGGCTCATCGCTGTCTTCTTCCATTCCCATGTCGCTTTACACCATTACCGGAGCCCAGCTGGCGTTCGGCCACGTCGCGCTGCTCGACCACGCGGATTTCTCGCTCGAAGCGGGCGAGCGCGTCGGGCTCATCGGGCGCAACGGCGCTGGCAAGTCGTCGCTGTTGAAGATCGTCGCCGATCTCGCCAAACCCGACGACGGCCTCGTCACGCGTCAGCAGCATCTGAGCACGGTCTACGTGCCGCAGGAGCCTGAGTTCGACGCCGACGACACCGTGTTCGACGCGGTCGCCGCCGGTCTCACCGAGGCGCGCGCGCTGCTCGACGAATACGATGCGGTTGCGCATCAGCTCGCCGACACGCCCGAGGGCGCGGAACACGACGCGCTGCTCGCGCGCATGAACACGCTGCAATCGTCGCTGGACGCCGCGGACGCATGGAACTGGAGCACCCGCGTCGCGACCACGCTGCAGCAGATTGGCCTGAACGGCGAAGCGCGCGTCGGCTCGCTGTCGGGCGGGATGCAGAAGCGCGCCGCGCTCGCGCGCGCGCTGGTCGTGCAGCCCGATGTGCTGCTGCTCGACGAGCCAACCAACCATCTCGACTTCGACGGCATCCGCTGGCTCGAAGATCTGCTGGTCTCGCTGCGCGCGGGGCTGCTGTTCATCACGCACGATCGCGCCTTTCTCGACCGGGTCGCGACGCGCATCGTCGAACTCGATCGTGGGCGGCTGCTGTCGTATCCGGGCAATTTTTCCGCGTACCAGACGCGCAAGGCGCAGCAGCTTGAAGTCGAGCGCATCGAGAACGAGAAGTTCGACAAGCTGCTGGCGCAGGAAGAGGTGTGGATCCGCAAGGGCGTCGAGGCACGCCGCACGCGCAGCGTCGGGCGCATCGCGCGGCTCGTGCAGATGCGCAACGAGCGCGCCGAGCGTCGCAACGTACAGGGCAACGTGAAGCTCGACGTCGGTCAGGGCGAGAAGTCCGGCAAGATCGTCGCGGAACTGACGGATGTCACGAAGCGCTACGGCGAGCGCGCGGTGGTCGATCGCTTCACGGCCACGGTGATGCGCGGCGACAAGATCGGCTTCATCGGTCCGAACGGCGCGGGCAAGACCACGCTGCTGAAGCTGATCCTCGGCGAACTCGCGCCGGACAACGGCAACGTGCGCGTCGGCACGAACCTGCAGGTCGCGTATTTCGATCAGATGCGCGCGGCGCTCGATCTGGAAAAGAGTCTCGCGGACACAATCAGTCCCGGCAGCGAGTGGGTCGAAATCAACGGCCAGAAGAAGCACGTGATGAGCTATCTCGGCGACTTCCTGTTCGCGCCGGAGCGCGCGCGTTCGCCGGTCAAGTCGCTGTCCGGCGGCGAGCGCAACCGGCTTCTGCTCGCGCGTCTGTTCGCGCGGCCGGCCAACGTGCTGGTGCTCGACGAACCGACCAACGACCTCGACATCCCGACGCTCGAACTGCTCGAAGAACTGCTGATCGACTACGACGGCACGGTGCTGCTCGTCAGCCACGATCGCGCGTTTCTCGATAACGTCGTGACGTCGGTGTTCGCATCGGAAGGCGGCGGCAAGTGGCGAGAATACGTCGGCGGCTTCACGGACTGGCAGACGCAACGCGATCGCTCGGAGCAACTCGCGCTCGAAGCGCAGAAAGAGGCGAGCAAGGAAGCGCCGAAAGAAGCGGCACCGAAGGAAAGCGCCGGGGGCCGCAATGCGCAGCGCACCGTGAAGCTGTCGTTCAAGGAGCAGCGCGAACTGGAGGCGCTGCCGAAAATGATTGCCGACCTCGAAGCCGAACAGAAGTCGATCGGCGCGCAGCTCGAAGACGGCTCGGTGTTTGCGAAGGATGCGCGTGAGGGCGCGCGTCTGACCGAGCGCTATGCCGAGATCGACGAAGAGTTGATGCTCGCGCTCGAGCGTTGGGACGAGCTGGAAAACCGCGTCAAGTAACGCAAAATGGTGCGAGCGCCGTGGTGCGCTCCACACCCATGATTCGACCCGACGTGCGCGGCCGGCACAAAAAACAATAGAAAACGCCGCCGCGCACCGCACCCATATATGCAGCGAGCGCACGCCCGTGCCTTTTCACCGGTACCTGCCGCGCAGCGGTCCCGCAAGCCTTCATTGCCACTGCGGCGCAT